>DATEIO010000749.1:0-9858 GCA_035278895.1 Thermoanaerobaculia bacterium
CTCGGTATTGGTGGTGCGCGCAACCCGGGAATGCTACGAGCCCGAGGTGGAGCGCTACGGCGGTCCCTGGGGCCTCGCCCTGGCCGAGGAGCTCTTTCACCACCAGAGCGAGACGGCTCTCGCCCTCCTCGCAAAGATCCCACCCGGCACGCGGCCGCAGCGCCTGGGCAAAGGCCTGCTGGCCATGCTGGTCCTCCTCTTCCTCTACCGGGGAGAGCGCGGGGCGGCAGCTGAGCTCGCCCGGAGCTACGGCACGGACTATCTCAAGATCTGGGCGCGGGACGCCGAAGAGCAGGAGCACTGGCTGCAGACTTTTGAGGAGGCCTTCGACCGCCAGGCCGACCGCCTCGCCGATTACGTGGAGTCGGCCTGGGAGGCTCTCGAGTCCGGCGGCGAGCTGACGCCCGAGCTCGACGCCTACCGCCGGGACATGGAAGACGTGGCCCGCCGGCTCCGGGAGCTCTTCGACCAGGGACGCCTTCTCCTCGATGCGCAGACGGCGACCGATTGGGACGATCACGTGCGCTGGATCGTGCCCAGCTACATCCACATGATGAACAACCGGCTCGGGGTGACGATCCAGGAGGAGTCCTACCTCTCCGTGCTGATCGCGGGAACCCTGGGGGAGCATGCCGGTGATTGAGTTTCTCGACACGGCTTCAGCCATCGGCCGGCGCCTCGCCCGCCGGGCCCTGTGGGAAGGGACGACGTGTACGTGGGAGGTGCTGGAGCCCCTGCCGGACCCGGAAAACCGTGCCCGTACCATCCGGGCCGAGGGCCAGATCTACCAGGGAGCGGCCGGAATCGCCTGGTTCCTGGGGGAGCTCTACCGCGCCACCGGGGACGCGGAGGTGGGCCGGGCCGCCCGCGGGGGGCTGGAGCACGCTCTGGGCCGAGGCGATCAACTCTCCAACCTGTTCGGCTTCCACAGCGGCCGGGTGGGGCTCGCCTGGATGGCCGTCCGGTTGGCCGGGATCTTCGAGCGGCCCGACTACACCGAGCGGGCCCGCCGTCTCCTCGCGCCCCTGGCGGGCCGCGAGTCCGAGGACGCAGGGCTCGACGTGATCGGCGGTGCCGGTGGCGCCATCCCCGCCTGTCTGGACCTCGCCGAGAAGGCCGGTTGGGATGAGCTTCGGGTGATGGCCCGGAAGTTGGGGGAGCACCTGATCGGCCAGGCCCAACGGAGGCCGGAGGGCTGGTCCTGGGCCACTGGAGGGGAGGACGCGGTTCGCAACCTGACCGGTTTCGGCCATGGCGCCTCAGGTGTGGGCCTCTCCCTCCTCGAGCTGGACCATGCCACGGGCAACGGCCGCTTCCGTTTCGCCGCAGAGATGGCCTTCCTCTACGAGCGTCGCCTCTTCAACGAGGAACGATCGAACTGGCCCGACCTGCGGCACGACGATCTCGGGGAGGCTCTCTTCTATCAGCGGATGGACGAGCTGCGCCGGGCGGTCCAGGACGGGAAGCCGATGGCATACGAGGAGCGGTACATGACTGCCTGGTGCCACGGCTCTGCGGGCATCGGCCTGGCCCGCCTCCGGGCCTTCGAGCTCACCGGCCAGCACGTCTACCGTCAGGAAGCCGAAGCGGCGCTTCGCTCGACGCTCCAGGCCGTCGAGGACGAGCTGTCCAAGGGCGGGAACTACTCCCTCTGCCACGGCCTCGGCGGCAACTGTGAGCTGCCGCTCCTGGCCGCCGAGCTCCTGGGGGATCCGGATCTGCGCCAGGTGGCGGAGCGGGCGGCGAGGGAAGGCATCGAAACCTACGAGGCGCAGGGACGGCCCTGGCCTTGCGGAACCCTCGGCGGTGTGCCGGATCCCAGCCTGCTCGTGGGCGAGGCCGGAATCGGTACCTTCTTCCTGCGCCTCGCCGATCCCGAGACTCCGTCGGTCCTCCTGCTGCGCCCTCGAACCGTGAAGGCGGCGACGGGGCAAGCGAACGGCTTCCGGGAGCTCGCCCGGGAGTCTGTCGACGACTTCTTCTCCACCACCCTCCGCGTCTGGTCCCGTCTCGCTCCCCCGGGGCCTGCACTCCCCTCCTGGGAACCGGGCCGCGAGCCTCTCGTCCGCAGCCCGGCGGAAGAGGCTCACGAGATCCTCGTCGCCCGTCTCGGGGAAGAGAGTGGGGAGCTCCGCGCGAGTCTCGAGGACGCCTTCGAGCCCGAGCAGGTCCGCTACGAGCTCACCCTGGAGCTCGTCGACCGCACCGAGGCCGTGCTGCGCCGCCTCGTCCGCCCGGCCTGGGAGGAGATCGACCTCCGAGGCGCCACGTTCACCCTGACGCCGGGCACCCGGCTCCTCTCGACCTGCCATGACTGGCAGTCCTGGCTCGGAACGTCCGCCCCCGAGCCGCCGCCCGAGAAAGACGTCCCCTTCCTTTGCCATCCAGACGGAAACGACGTCCTCTGCCGGCGCGTGGGTCCCATGGCGGCCCTCGTCCTCGAAGCGGCCTCCGAGCCCGCCTCTCTGGACGAAATCGTCGCCCGGGTCGCGGAAGCGGCGGGAATCGACCGGCCGGGCGAAGAGCTCACCGGGAAGGTCCGAGCCCAGCTGCGCGAGCTGTACGGGGCCGACCTCGTCGGCATCGACGCTCAGGGCTCCGCAATCACTACCGATAAGACTTCGTAGGGCTTGAATCGACGTTCACGGCCAGGCCGACCCACTTGCCGCTCAGCCGCACCACGAGCTGCGCGGTGCACAAGGCATCGACCGCTCTTTCGAGCTCCGGCAGGGAAACCTGGATTCCGCGCGCGGAGAGCGCCTCCAGCAAGGCGGAGGAGCTCTGCCCGGAATCGCAGAGGCGATAGACCTCGGTTTCCAGCTCGCCTGCGATCCAGTGGGTCTGGCGGGCACAGGGACGCGTATCCAGGACCTGCAACCGCCGGCCGTCGTCATAGGCCTGCAAGAGCGGCCGCGAAGATCTCCACAGGTCGTTCCACCGCTGCACCGTTTCCTGGAGCTCCCGCTGTCCGGGTCCTTCCTGGATGGCGCGATGGACGTGCCCCGGACGTTGGCGGTCCTCGAACGAGTAGGCAAGCCGCATCAGCGAGGACTCCGGCAAGGGATAGACATAGCCGTAGGCGCGGCTCGGCGTCAGCATCAGGTCGAAGTCCTGCGGGCGCATGTGGTAGGGGCTGAAGCGATCGTAGCGGATTCGGCTCACCCCGGAGGGCGGCTGCAGGTGGAAGATCGCGGGCAGCCAACGGGCCATCTCCGCGTACCGCTCCTCCGCTGCGCCCGGGATTCCGCTGAGCAGGTTCCACAGCACGTCGATCCCCAGCTCGCCCGCCCACTTCAAGAGCTGGACGTTCAGGAGCGTGGAGTTTCCCTTGCCGATCCGGCCGAGCAGCTCGTCGTCCAGGCTCTCGATCCCCGGCTGGATCCAGCGGACGCCCGCTTCCGCCAGGAGCTTCACGTCCGCGCGCTTGAGGTTCGCCTTGGTCTCGTAGAAGAGCGCGTACTTTTCCTCCGCCGCCGCGAGCGTCGGCAACACCGTGCGGAAGAATGACATGTCGAGGATGTTGTCCACGAACTGAACGCTGCGGATTCCATAGCGGCGGGAAAGCTCTTCCAGCTCCAGCACTACCCTCGCGGCCGATTTCGAGCGGTACTTCATGCCCGTACCGTTCAGGCCACAGAAGGTGCAGTGAGACTTCTCTCCCCACCAGCAGCCGCGCGAGCTCTCGGCCAAAAGCCCCGGCCGGATCATGGGCGAGAGGATGGAGCCCCGCACGGCCTCGAAATATTGATCGTAGTCCGGCACGGGCAGCGCATCGAGATCGCGGAAAACCGGCCGCGGGGGCGGTCCGCCGTTCACGCCTTCCCGGAGGTGCGCCCGCGAGATGGCGCCAGGAGGCAGGGCGGCCGGATCGGCGTCGCGGCCCTGCTCGAGCAGAGTCCTGCACAGCTCGGGGAACATCCCGTCGGCCTCGCCCGAGACCACGCAGTCGACCCAGGGAAACGTCCTCAAGGTCTCGGCTCCCATCTCGCCTTCGCAGTTAGCCCCTCCCATCAGCAGCACCGTGCCGGGCGCGAGCTCGCGAATCCGCTGGAGCAGCGCCAGCGAGGCGCAGTGCTGCTGGAAGACGGAGCTGCAACCCACGATTCGCGGCCCGCGCGCGACAATGCCTTCCGCGAGCCGGTCCAGGTACGCGCCGCTTTGGGCCCGCATCCAGAGCATGAGGTCCTTCCTCTGTTCGAGGAGGAGCGGAAAGCCGTGGGAGCGGACTTCGAGGACGAGGTCGAGGTACTCCTCGTCCCTGGCCGGATCGGCAGGGAACAGATGGCTCGCGAAGCACCATTCACCCAGGAGGTGGTCCGTGGGAGTGGACTGCAAGGCCTGGTAGGAAGCCAGGCCGAGGGTCTCCGCGAAGGAGAGATTGGCGTACAGGACGTCGCCGCGGATCCCCGTCTCCGCGAGCGACGCCCGCAGCAGGCCGAGAGCGATGGAAGGCCGCTGCACTTCCGCAAAAGGCATCGACACCAGAACCACGTCGACGGCCATCACACGCCCCGTCACCGCATGGCCGCGCCCACGCCCGCCGCTTCGTAATCCCCTTCGTTGAAGGTCCAGGACTTTTCGAAGCCCCCCACGGGTCCCGGGATCGGCGAGTGGTCCTGATGGACCCACTCGTAATATTGCTCGACCTCCGCGGTCAAGCGCGCCTCCTCCCGCCTCTCGTGCTCCGTCAGGCCGTCCAGATAGCCGGGGTCGCTCTCCAGCCTGGCGAGCGGCGTCGACTCGATATGGTTGACCGCAGAGCGCAGGGTGTAGCAGGCCACGCGGTTGCATATCGCGGTCAGATAGTGGAGATATTCTTTCTGGGACTCCGAGACGCGGTTGCGCACCGGCAGCCGCAGGTGGGCTTCGAAGAGCAGGCTGCGCAGGATGTGGCACAGCCCCTGGTTCGTGAAGTTGCGGGTATAGAACGTCTTCACCATCCAGTCGTAGAACAGGTCCAGCTTGGGGTCGAGAAACTTGTAGTCCGGCTCGAACTGCGTGCCCAACAGCCGCCCTTCCGCTTCCAGCCGGCGCTTGATCGGCGTCCCCGCGTAAGGCAGCATCCGGCAAAAGGGCGCTACCGTCCAGCCATCGCCGATGAAGGCTTCCAGGAAGTCTACGTTCTGCCGGATGCTGCGGAAGCTCGAGTAGGGATCCATCAGCATGAAGCCGAAATCGAAAGACAACCCGAGCCGCTTCAAGATTCGCCCGGCCCGCAGATGTGCCTCCGGCTTCATCCGCTTGCTCATGTTGAGGAGCCCCTCTTCATCTCCCGATTCGACACCCATGTAGACGTGCGTCAGCCCGCCGGCGACGAGGCGCCCCAGCACCTCCTCGTCGATCTCGTCGGAGCGGCAACTGATCTTCCACGCGAGCTTCCCGCCCAGGCCCTCTGCCGCGATGAGATCGGCGATCTCCAGGGCCCAGCGCTTCGCGTTCTTCCCGCCGGCCAGAAAATCGTCGTCCTGGAAGAGGAAGATCGGCACTCCGCGGCGGCGATGGAGATCGAGCATCTCGTCGACGACCGCCCTCGGCTGGCGCAGCCGCCGGAGCGCACCGCCCTGCTCTTCGTAGAAGGGCCGGATGCTGCAGAAAGTGCAGTCCCAGGGGCATCCGCGGCTGCCCAGGACCGACGCCGTGGGCGCCGGATGTCCCTCGTAGTCGATCGATCTCCGGTCGGGCCAGGGGAGGGTGTCCAGGTTGTCGACCACGGGAGCCAGCGGCGCCACCACGATCTCGCCGGCGTCCGACCGGAAGGCGATTCCCGGCAGGGCACGCCAGTCCGCGCCCGAGCTCAGGCAATGGAGGATCTTCACCAGCGTCATCTCGCCGTCGAAGCGCACTACGGAGTCCAGGCCGGGGATGCGCCCGAGGATCTCCGCCGGCTCGAAGCTCGAGTAGTGGCCGCCCATGGTGAAATGCGCCGTCACGCCGGCGTCTCGCAGCGCGCCGATCACCCCGCCGAAATCCGGCGCCATGTACTGGAAGATCAGCGAGAAGCCCACGACGTGGGGTTTTTCCCGGCGGATGCGACGCAGGATCGCTTCCGGGTCGGAACCGTAGGTCATGATGAGCGCCTCGTGACCCGAGGCGTTGACCGCCGACATCAGGTAGCGCAGGCCCAGGTTGTCCTGGTCCTGGAAGCCGATGAGCAGTACTTTCCGGGGAGGGTGGCCGGCCTCCAGGACCGGGATCGACGTGGAGCTCAAGGTGACCGTTTGCACGTGTCCTCCGGAGAATCCTTCCCGACGATGGAGCTCGACGGGTCAACCCTGCTTCTTTGCTCTCTCCAGGTGCTGGTTGATCAGCCCTTCCAGGGAGCTCAAGCGCGCCTTCTCCGCATTGATCGAATGCAGGGCGGCCTCGAGCTGGGAAACGTTCAACCGGCCGAGGTCGGGGGGCGGAGGATCGGCGACATGGCCGATCCTGCCGAACACCGTCGCCCCGCCGCCCGTCTGGAAGGGCGGACGCGGAGCGGGATCGACCACCGGCTGCGGCTGCGGCCAGGGAAGAGGATCGACCACCGGCTGCGGCCAGGGGCCGGGATCGACTACCGGATGCGGCCAGCGATATTGCCCCCACCGCCCGTAGACAGGAAACGGAGCGGGGTCGACCACCGCTCCGCCCGGTGCGGTAAACCCTCCGACTCCCGGCTGCTGCTGCGCCAGGGCGGCCTCGATCCGCGTCAACCGTTCCTCGAGCTTCCTCAGGCTGTCCTCGTCTGCCATGACAGTTCCCTCCGGTAGGTTCGGTGGCTTTGCTGCCAGTCAACAGTTTATTTTTAAAAATCAGAAAAAGCAAAAGTGATGAATGGATATGGCTATCCTTTTCCTGCAGGGAAGACCTTCTGATTGGGGTCCCTCGCGGCCGCTCCGACGAATTCACTTCTCCAACCATCCATGTAGGCTGCGATTTCCGGCGCCCTGATCCCACTACCTGGCAAGAGGCACTCAGCGGGAGCGTACCGCGACTGTCGGCCGCTCTCCTTCAAAGAGTGACTCACAGGGTCAGAACGGTCAGCCTGAACCAACAGAGAAGAGGAGGAATTTCAAATGTCCAGGATCGTGAGCAGCAAGATGTCGACTTTCATTGCGGGAGCCGCGTTGGGCGTCACCCTCATGTTCGCCATCGCCGCTTATGCAGCCAATGGCCTTCGGATCGCAAGCGGCGTCTATGGCGTGCTGCCGGGCTATGGCAATGCGTCGGTCGTCTGCACCGACGCGGAAGGCAATATCCTTCCCAATGTAACGATCCAGACGACCAACGTACCCTTGAGCGATCCCACAACCGGTGCCACCGGCACGGGGGTTACCTTCACCTGCCCGTGATCCAGCGCCCGGCCAAGCCAGCCCACCCCAAGACCTCACCTCCCCAACCCTTCGGGGTGAGGTTTTCGGGGTGGGGAGCAGTCTGACAAAGTCGAGTTAGGGATCAAAGCCGAGCTTGTCGGCCAGCCCGTCGAGGCGGAGCAGTTGCTCGCCCGGCGCTACCTCCGGGAGCTCGTAGTAGCGGATCACACCGCTCTCCGTCTGCTCGATCCACACCTCGATGCGCGAGGTTGAGAACTTGACCAGCGTCGGCCACAGCTTGCCATTGGGTCTGGGACCGACCACCCGGACGAACAGCTCGGCGCGGTCGGGCAGCGCTCCGGCGACGCAGAGGGTCTCGCCGATGCACGGCGTCACCGATTGGCCGGCGAGGACGCCGTTGCCGGTGGTAAACCGCGCCTTGACCCGGAAACCGGGGAGCTCCGGGGCGGTCAACCACGAGCCGGCAGGGGGCGGCGGGTCATCGCCTCCGGGGGCGGTGTAGCGGAATAACGCCTCACCGCCCTCTGCGAAGGCAACGGTGAAGGCCAGATGCGGCCAGTCGAACCCCCCTTGGGAGAGGTCGATTTCGCTGACGACCCGGCCGTCGAGAACGCTGCCCATCTCGACGATCAGCCTCAACTCCCCGCCGTCGGCAACGAACAGCCCCTCCTGGCTCGGCTGGCCCGGTGGATTCCGGAAGCCAAGAAACGCAACGCGACCCTTCGAGGTCGCCAGGCGATTGGCGAAGCCGGCGAAGCTCTGGCCGGAACCGGGATAAGGGGTCTGTCGCGAGGCGATGACGCGCAGCTCTCCGTCGTAGAGATAGATGGCCGGTTTCCCGCCGGCAAACGCCTTGAAGGCCACCGTCCGGGCATCGTAGCCGAACACGTCGAAGCTCTCGAAAGGCGTCCCGGAGTGCGGTGCGACCGTCGACAGGTCGGCCACTCGCTGCAATCCCGCCCCCACGCTCCTGTAGATCCCGTCCTCCCAGGTGCTGTCACGGTGGGGCATGGTGAAAGCAAAGCCGGAAGCGTCCATGCCGACCTCGCCGACGAGCTCGAAGCTGCCGCTGCCACCGGGAATCGGGGTCGTGGCGTCGACCACCCGGGTCAACGCGCCGCCGGCAGCCCGATAGAGACCATCCTGGTGCCAGACCCCGAAGTAGTAGTGGGTACCTGCTCCGAACAGCACCTGCCCCTGATGCACCGCGACGTCGCCGAAGCTCAGGAAATGGTTCGGCTCTCCGCCCGGGATGGGGGTGGTGTGATCGGCGATCACCTGAAGACCGCCGTCACCGTGGCGATAGACGCCGCCGCGCTGCGAGCTGCGGTCTTCGTTGACGAAGACGAGCATTCCGTCGTCGAGCGCCGCGCGCCAGAAACCCTCACCGAAGGGGACGCCGGTACCCGGCCGGATGGTCTCGCTGTCGGCGACCACCTGCAGCGTCCCCCCGCGACGGAGATAGACGCCGTCGCGGAACCCGTCCAGCTCGTTCGACGAGCCGATAAAGGCGATTTCGTCGCCGTCGAGAACCACCTCGAAGAACGGCTGGATGCTCCTCCAGGACGCGTCTGGCGCTCCCGGCACCGGATCGCGGCTATCGACGATCTTCTCCAGCACCGGCTGCGCTCCCAGACTCGTCGAGCCGAGGCAGACGATCAGGGCGGCAGCCACAGCGGCGGTTACAGGTTTGGCTTTTTGCATTTCAACAGTTCCTTCCCGCTTACCGGGATTAACGCCAGGGCCGGCGATCCTTCAGCACACGGAAGAGACGCCCCCCAACTCCTTGGATCTTTGGAACTCAGTAAAGCTTACTTCCCTGTCTTACTATCGTCAAACGCGATAGAGCTAAACGCATCAGCGTGTGCACCGGGCGAAAGAGACTGCGGTCTTGACAGCGCTCCAGTTACCTGACTAAAGTCAGCTATGTCGAAGGATTCGATTCCGACGGTGCGGAGCTTCTACCGCGCGCTGACCCTCCGGGTCGGCGTGTTCACGGACAGTTTCCTGGGGCGCGGCCGGCCGCTCGCGCAGGCACGATTGCTCTTTGAGATCGGAAAAGAGGGTGCGGACGTTCGGGAGCTTCGTTCGCGGCTGGACCTCGACTCGGGTTACCTCAGCCGGCTGTTGCGTTCCGTCGAACGGGACGGTCTCGTCGAGGTCGCAGCCCTCGAATCGGACCTGCGCAGCCGCCGCGCCCGCCTGACCGCGGCGGGCCGCAAGGAGCTGAAGCAGCTCAACCGGCTGGGCGATCGATTCGCCGAGGAGACCCTCGAGCCCTTGAGCGAGGCCGAGCGCGCGCGTCTCGTTTCGGCGATGGCGGAAGTGGAAAAGCTCCTCAACCTTTCGTTCACCAGAATTTCCGTCGAGGACCCGGACAGCCCCGATGCGAAGTGGTGTCTCCAGAAGTACTTCGCGGACCTGGGCGAGCGCTTCGAAGAGGGCTTCGATGCCGGCAGGTCGATTCCGGCCGACTCCGGGGACTTGAGGCCTCCACACGGCACGTTCCTGGTGGCCCGCCTTGACGGCCGGCCGGTGGGCTGCGGCG
>DATEIO010000750.1:0-5927 GCA_035278895.1 Thermoanaerobaculia bacterium
GTCTTCCTGACCTTCCTCGGAGTTCTGTTCGGGCTCGCCGTGGCCCGGGGAGCGGACCGCCTGGAGCGGTACCGAATTCCGCGCGGGGTCGGAGCGGCCCTGATCGTCTTCGGGTTCCTGGGCCTGCTCGTGGCCTTCGGCTCCTGGGCGGCTCCGACGCTGCGCGGGCAGTTCACAGAGCTGCGGCAGCAACTCCCTGAGGCGCTGGGACGCGCTGAGACCTGGCTGGACCAGCGGCGGACCGGCCTCCTGGGGCAGCTCATCCCGGGACCGGCCCAGAACGCGGAGAACGCCGCCGCCCGGCCGCCCGCCATGCCCCCTCCGGGAGCCGCCCCCTCGCCCGAAGCGCCAGCCCGTCCCCAAGGCGGCGCTCCCGCCGGGCCCCAGGCGGGGGATACGGGCGCCTCCGATCAGCTCCCGTCGATCCCCGGGAACCTCTCGGGGCAACTCGGGGCGGTCACCCGGTATCTGTTCTCCTTCCTTTCCTCGACCATCGCCGTCCTGGGAGGCCTCCTGCTCATCCTGTTCCTCGCCATCTACATCGGCGCGAGCCCGGGGCTCTACCAGAAAGGGTTGCTCCACCTCTTCCCGCACCGGGCGCGTCCGCGGGCGCGGGAGGTGCTGACGGCGATCGGGGCGACGCTCCAGCGCTGGCTCCTGACGCAGCTCATCGCCATGGCCGTGATCGGCACGATCACCACGATCGGCCTCATGATCCTGGACGTCGAGGCGGCGCTGGCCCTGGGCATCCTCGCGGGCCTGCTCGAGTTCATCCCCATGGTCGGCCCCTTCCTTTCGGCCATCCCCGCGGTGGCCATGGGTTTCCTCGACTCGCCGCAGAAGGCCCTGATGGTGATCCTCCTCTACACCATCATCCAGTTCATCGAGAACCACCTCCTGATCCCGCTCCTGATGAAGGAGGGCGTGGACCTGCCGCCTGCCCTCACCCTGATCGGCCTGGCCCTCATGGGCCTCGTCTTCGGCTTCATCGGCATGCTGGTCGCCGTCCCCTTCTTGGCCGCCGTCATGGTCGCCGTCAAGCTCCTCTACGTCGAAGACGTTGTGGGGGATGACGTGAAGACGGTGCTGGATACGGGGTAAACCGAGGCTCTCAGGAGCTTTCCAGGGCCTTTTGCAACGCCCCAAACTCCGCCGCCACCTCCCGCGCCACGATCGGCCTCCTCCCCCGAAGCTCCGCCAAAGCCTCGGGAATCCCCACCTCGATCCCCATCCGCTCATAAACCGGCAGGAACTTGGCGGGGTGAGCCGTCCCCAAAAAAACACCAACTTCCCCTGGCTGGAGGCACTCCCGGAGGACCCCATAGGCTACGGCAGCGTGGGGGTCGGCGAGGTAGTTGTGGGCGGCGAGGTCGCGGATCGCGGCTTCGGTGCCCGCGTCGTCCCGGAAGCCCCAGCGCAGGTCTTGCCGTAAGGCGTCCAGGTCCCCAGCGAAGAGGTGCTCGATGCGCTCCCAGTTGTTGGGGGCTCCCACGTCCATGGCGTTCGAGAGGGTGGCGATGGAAGGGCGGGGGCGGTATTTGCCGGTGTTCAGGTAGTCGGGGACGGTCGTGTTGGCGTTCGTGGCGGCGACGAGGGCGGTCATGGGGAGGGCGAGGGCGCGGGCGAGGAGGCCGGCGCAGAGGTTTCCGAAGTTGCCGCTGGGGACGGCGATGACCGGGGGCGGACCTTCGAGGGCGGCCACGGCTTCAGTGTAGTAGAGGAGCTGGGGGAGGAGACGGGCCACGTTGATCGAGTTCGCCGAGGTGAGGCCGTGTCGGGCGGAGAGCTCGCGGTCCGCGAAGGCAGCCTTCACCAGGGCCTGGCAGTCGTCGAAGCTGCCGGCGACCGAGAGGGCCGTCACGTTCTCCCCGAGGGTGGCCATCTGGCGCTCCTGGAGGCCGGAGATGCGGCCCCTCGGATAGAGCACGACGACGCGGACGCCGTGGCGGCGCCAGAAGGCGTGAGCCACGGCCGCTCCGGTGTCGCCGCTCGTGGCGGTCAGGATGGTCACCGGCCGGCCGGGCTCGCGCAGGAGATCCAGAACAGCGGCGAAGAAGCGGGCTCCGAAGTCCTTGAAGGCGAGAGTAGGGCCGTGGAAGAGCTCCAGGGCGTAGAGGCCGGGGCGGACCGGAACCAGGGGCACGGGAAAGCTCAGGGCGGAGCGGACAGCAGCGGCCAGGGCCTCGCGGTCGATTTCGTCCCCCAGGAGACGGTCGAGGATCGCGACGGCGCGGTCCTGCCAAGGGAGCGCCAGGAGGTGCGGCCAGTCGTCGAACGCGGGCCAGGGCTCGGGCATCCAGAGTCCGCCGCCGGGAGCCATCCCGGAGAGGACGGCCTCGCGGAAGGTAGTGGTCACCTGCGGATCGCGGGTGCTGACGAGCCTCATGGCAGAACCCTCGCGCCGTGGAAGTCCATCCCGCAGAGCCGGGCCGTGGAGTCGAGCCCGGCCGCGGCGAGCGCCCCCTGCATCGCACCGGCCACGATCCGGGCTGGACCCTCGCCCTCGGCCACCGCGAAGATCGCGGGGCCGGAGCCGGAGAGGGTGCAGCCCAGAGCTCCCGCCGCGAGCGCTGCGGACTGGGCCGCGGCAAAGCCCGGCACGAGCGGCGCCCGGTGGGGCTCGGCCAGAACGTCGCGCAGGCAACGGCGAAGGAGCTCGCGGTCCCCCGTGCCCAGAGCGTGGACGAAGCCGGCGAGGTTCTGGGCGAAGGCCACGGCTTCAGGGATGGAAATGGTTTTGGGGAGAGCCCGGCGGCTCCGCTCGGTGGCCAGCTCGAAGTCCGGGGAGATCAGGGCGAGAACCAGATCCACGGGCCAGGGGAGAGGCTGCGCCTGGGGAAGGCCGTTCTCCCCTGGGACGAGAAACTGGAGGCCGCCGCGCAGGGAGGAGACGACGTTGTCCAGAATGGCCGTGCCGGAGACGAGGCCTTCGGCCTGGCCCGCCACGGTCAGGAGCTCGTCCGGGCTCAAGGGGGAGCCCAGAAACGCCTGGCAGGCGGTCAGGGTGGCGGCCACGGAGCTGCCGGAGGAGCCCAGACCGCTGCAGAGAGGAAGGTTCTTTTCGAGATGGAACGCGAGCGGCGGGCAGGCGATCCCCCGGCGCCCCAGCTCCTCGCGGTAGAGCCCGAACGTGGTCAGCACGAGGTTGTTCCCGGGATCGGCGGGCAGGCGGCCGGCAAAGGGACCCGACGTGGTGAGGGTGGGAGCGTCTCCCGAAGCGTCCCGGACGGCCACGATATCTCCCCACAGGGAACCGTCCCGGGGACCGAGCGCGGCTCCCAGAATGTCGAAGCCGGCGGCGAAGTTGCCGATGCTGGCTGGAGCGTAGGCACGGACGGTCATGGCATCCTCTCTCATCCCTCTCACAAGGCGGTCTTCAGGATATCCGCCAGCGCTCCGGCCGCGGTGACCTCGCCGCCTGCGCCGTAGCCGCGGACCACGAGGGGCGTCGGCTGGTAGTGCTCGGTGAGGAACGAGACCGCGTTCTCTCCGCTCCGGACGCCGAAGAAGGGGTGGTCCGCCCCGACCTCCTGAAGGCCCACGCGGCAGCAGACGCCGTCCGGTCCCGCTTCCAGGACGGCCGTGTGGCGCAGCGTCCGGCCCTGGGAGGCGAGAGACGCCATCCGGTCCGCGAACCTGCGGTCCAGGAGGGGGAGCCGGGCGAGGAGATCGTCCACCGAGCCCGAGGCGTCGAAATCGGGCGGCAGCGCGCCTTCCAGCTCTACGTCCGCAAGCTCCAGGCCGGCGCCGGTCTCCCGGGCGAGGATGAGGATCTTCCGGGCCACGTCCCGGCCCGACAGGTCTTCCCGCGGATCGGGCTCCGTGAAGCCCTTGGCGCGCGCCGTACGCACGGCCTCGGAGAAGGGCACTCCGTCTTCGAGGCTCGTCAGGAGGAAGGAGAGGGAGCCGGAGAGCATGGCTTCCAGACGCAGCACGCGGTCGCCTCCCGAGAGCAGATTGCGCAGCGTGCTGATCACGGGCAGGCCCGCGCCCACGTTGGTCTCATAGAAGAACCGCCGCTTCAGGCGCGCGGCCGTGCCATGGAGGTGCCGGTAATCCTCGAGCGGGGCGCTGTTGGCCTTCTTGTTGACCGTCACCACGTGGAGGCCGGCCTCGAAGGCGCGGCTGTACCAGGCCGAGACGACGTCGTCGGCCGTGCAGTCGACGAACACAGGATCGGCAAGGCCGGCCTGCGCAATCTCGCCCTCCAGGGCGTCCAGGCGGCTCGGCTGGTCTGCGGCGGCGAGGGCGTCGGCCCAGCGCCCGGGATCGATCCCCTGGGAAGAGAAGGCGAGGCGCTGCGAGCTCGCCACCGCGCAGACCCGCAGGTCGACCCGGCGGTCGGGGCGGGCCTGGTGCTCGGCGATCTTGCGCAGCAGCCGGGAGCCCACGTTGCCCACGCCCCAGACCGCGAGCTGCACCTCGGGCCGGAGCTGGAAGAAGCGGGCGTGGAGGTGGCGGACGGTCCGGGGCGCGTCGCCGGCCCCCACGACAGCCGAGATGTTGCGCTCGGAAGACCCCTGGGCGATGGCCACGACGCTCGCGGCCGCGCCGGCCAGGGCGCCGAAGAAGGTGCCGGCGACTCCCAGGCGGTGGCGCATGCCGTCGCCCACGAGGGAGACGATCGAGTGACCGGGCCGGAGCTTCAGCGGGTCGAGCAGGCCGGCCGCGAGCTCGGCCGCGAAGGCCTCGCGCAGGGCCGAGAGCGCCCGGAGGCCGTCCGCCTCAGCCACGGCAAAGGAGATCGCGCTCTCGCTCGACCCTTGCGTGATGAGGATGATGGAGACCGACGCGGCGGCGATGGCGTGGAAGACCCGGGCCGCGATGCCCGGCACCCCGGCCATGCCGGGGCCCGAGACGTTGATCAGCACTACGCCGGGGAGGAAGGTCAGGCCGCGGGCTCCCTCGGCCGAAGGCTCGGTCCGGTCGTGGATCAGGGTGCCGGGCCGCTCCGGGGCGAAGCTGTTGAGGACCCGCACCGGGATGCGTTTCTCCCGGGCCGGCTGGATCGTCTTCGGGTGGAGGACCTTGGCCCCGAAATACGAGAGCTCCATGGCCTCCTCGAAGCTCACCTCGGGCAGCGCGAAGGCTGCGGGCACCACCCGCGGATCGGCGCTGTAGACGCCGTCGACGTCGGTCCAGATCTCGAGGAGCGACGCGTCCAGGGCCCAGGCGGCCAGGGCCGCGGAATAATCCGAGCCGCCGCGGCCGAGGAGGGTCGTCCTCCCGTCGGAATCCGAGCCGAAGAAGCCGGGGAGAATGGAGAGGGCCGGCGGATCGTCGCGAAGCCCGGCGAAGGCCTCCCGGATCGCATCCCGGTCCGGCGGAGCCGCCAGCGGAGAGCCACCGCCGGTGCGAATGAGCTCCCGCGCATCGAGAAGCCGTGGGGAAAGCCCCCGGGCCGCGAGGATTCGATCGATCAGGAGCGCCGACGCCCTCTCGCCGAGAGCGGACAGGTGCGCCACGGCGCCGGGAGGCTGCTCCCGGAGGAGCCCGAAGCCCCGCAGCAGGTCCTCCTGCTCCCGGGAAAGGCCGGAGAGATCGCCCGCCACCTCGTCCATGGCCCTGGCGTCGATCTCGTCCGCAATCTCGTCGAGGATCTGCCGGTGGACCGCCCGAAACCCGTCGATCCAAGGCTCGACCGGCTCCCCCGAGGCCGCAGCCGCCGCCCCGCGGACAAGGGTGTCCGTCACCCCGCCCACCGCCGAAACCACGACCAGGACCGGCTCTCCCTGAGAGACCGCCCGGGCCACGATCTCCGCCACCCCGCGCATCCGGGAGGCGCTGCCCATCGAAGTGCCGCCGAACTTCAAGACTCGCATCGCCGTCTCCTCAAAAGAAAAAGGCCCCGCTACCCTGAAAGGTGCGGGGCCTGGTCGATTCGTTCCTGGATGTGCCTAGGCCGTCCGCACCTCGGTCGTGCCGGT
>DATEIO010000751.1:0-2145 GCA_035278895.1 Thermoanaerobaculia bacterium
TCGCCCCGCTCGATCGCCGTGGTCGGCGCTTCGCGGCGGCGGGACTCGATCGGGTTTGCGCTGCTCCACAACCTGATCGCGAGTGAGTTCAACGGGGCGATCTTTCCTGTGAATCCGCAGGCGCGGGTGATCCACTCGCTCAAGTGCTATCCGTCTCTCGCGGCCATCCCCGATGCGGTGGACCTGGCGGTGGTGATGGTTCCGCGCCGCCTGGTGCAGGGGGTGGTCGAGGAGTGCATTGCCAAGGGGGTGAAGGGGCTCGTGGTGATCACCGCGGGATTTTCCGAGACGGGCGAGGAGGGGGCGCGGCTCGAAAAGATCCTGCGCGAGACGGTGCGCGCGGCGGGGGTCCGTATGATCGGGCCGAACTGCATGGGGGTGATCAATACGGAGGCGGAGGTGAGCCTGAACGCCACGTTCGCCCCCACGCCCGCGCGGCCGGGATCGATCGGGTTCGTCAGCCAGTCGGGGGCGCTCGGGGTCGCGATTCTGAACGTGGCGCAGGATCTGGGAATCGGCCTCACCCAGTTCGTCTCCATGGGCAACAAGGCGGACGTTTCGGGCAACGACCTCCTCGTGCATTGGGAGGACGACCCGGCGACGCGGGTGATCTGCATGTATCTGGAGTCGTTCGGAAACCCCCGGCGCTTTACGGAGATCGCGAAGCGCGTGACGCGCAAGAAGCCGATCCTGATCGTGAAGTCCGGCCGCACGGCCGAGGGTGCGCGCGCGGCCTCCAGCCACACCGGGGCGATCGCGGGGACGGACGTGACCGTGTCCGCGTTCCTCGACCAGTGCGGGGTGCTCCGGGCGAACACGATCGAGGAGCTGTTCGACGTGGCCCGGGCGCTCGACCGCTGCCCGCTACCGGAGGGGAACCGCGTGGGGATCGTGACCAACGCGGGCGGACCTGCCATCATGGCCACGGACGCCTGCGTGAACCTGGGGCTCCGGATGGCCGAGCTGGCGGATGCGACGCGCGAGGAGCTGCGCAGCTTCCTGCCGGCCGAGGCGAGCGTGGCCAATCCCGTGGACATGATCGCTTCGGCCACGGCCGAGTCCTACGCCAAGACGCTCGCCCAGGTGCTGGACGACCCTGGGGTGGACATGGCCCTGGTGATCAACGTGACGCCGCTCCTTTCGAATCCGATCGACATCATGGAGTCGGTGGGAGCGGTGGCGCGGGGCCGGTCCAAGCCCGTGCTCTCGGTGATGATGGCCACGGACGAGTTCTACGAGTCGGTCAAGGAGGCGCGGGACCTGCCTCCGGTCTACCGCTTCCCCGAGTCGGCGGCGCGGGCGCTCTTCATGCTCGCCCGCTACGCGGCGTGGCGGCGCCGGCCCGCCGAGGAGGTGGTCCCCGAGTTCGCGACGGACGACCGGGCCGTGGCCGCGATCCTCGACCTGACGCCAGACGGGTACCTCGATCCGGCCTCCACGTTCGAGCTGCTGGACCTCTACGGCATACCGCTCGCTCCCTGGAAGGTGGCTCGGAGCGGGGAGGAGGCCCTGACGGCGGCCCGGGAGATCGGCTATCCGGTGGTGCTCAAGGCGATCGCGCCGGACCTCGTCCACAAGAGCGACGTGGGCGCGGTGCGGATCGATCTGCGGGACGAGGGCGAGCTCGCGGCGGCTCTCTCCGACATGACCTCCCGGGTGGAGGCGGCGGGGCATCGGGTGGAGGGTTTCCTCGTCCAGAAGATGGTGCGCGGAGGCCATGAGGTGATCTTCGGCATCACGACCGATCCCCGCTTCGGGCCGCTCCTGATGTTCGGCCTCGGCGGCAAGTATGTAGAGGTCTTTCAGGACGTTCGCTTCGCGGTGCCGCCGCTCGAAGCCATCGAGGCGCGGGACGTGATCGCGGGCATCCGCGGCTTCAAGCTGCTCGAAGGGGTGCGCGGCGAGGCGGGGGCGGATCTCGACCTCCTGGCCGAGGTGCTGCTGCGTCTGGCACAGCTCGCCCAGCGCCATCCGCGGGTGCGCGAGCTGGATATCAATCCGTTTCTGGCCGGCTCCGACCGGGCGAGCGCGTTGGCGCTGGACGCGCGCATCCGCGTGGGCTCAGTTTGAACTTCAATCATCAAGGGAGGATCCGATGCTCAAGAAGCTGATGCAGACGGACGAGGACGTGGGAATGCTGATCGT
>DATEIO010000752.1:0-3784 GCA_035278895.1 Thermoanaerobaculia bacterium
TGCCGTTGGCCGTCAAGGGCAACGCCGCGAGCTTCACGAAGGCAGCCGGCACCATGTAGTCCGGCAGCCGCGCGGAGAGCGAGCCGCGCAGCTCCGAGGCCTCGGCGTCCCCGGTAAAGTAGGCGGCCAGCCGCTGGTCGCGCACGACCACAACGGCCTCGCGGACTCCGGGCAGAGCCGCGAGCAGCGCCTCGATCTCCCCCAGCTCGATGCGGAAGCCGCGCACCTTGACCTGGTGGTCCACGCGGCCGAGGAAGTCGAGCGAGCCGTCGGCCAGCCAGCGCACGCGGTCGCCCGTGCGATACATGCGGGCACCCGGCTCGGCCGAGAGCGGATCGGGCAGGAAGCGCTCGGCCGTCAGGTCCGGACGGTTCAGGTAGCCGCGCGCGAGCAGAGCGCCGCCGATCCACAGCTCGCCGTGCACGCCGGCCGGCACCGGCCCGAAGTCGCGATCCAGCAGAGAGAGGCGGACGTTGCGGATCGGGCGGCCGATCGAGACGGCGCGCGAGGGCGTCAGGAAGCCCGCGCTGCTCCACACCGTCCCCTCGGTCGGGCCGTACTCGTTGACCAGCGCCACTCCGGGGCGCTCCGCGGCGTGCCGGGCCACGAGGGCGGGCGGACAGGCCTCCCCCGCCACGATGACGGTCTTCAAGGAGTCGATCTGGCCGGGCTCCGCGTGCTCCAGGATCAGGCTGTAGAGCGACGGCAGGCAGAGCAGGTGCGACGCCCGGCGGCGCGTAAGCGTCGCCAGGAAGTCCGGCAGGTTGAGCTGGAACTGATCCCGGTGCAGCACCAGCGTCCCGCCGTCCCAGAGGGTCCAGAAAAGGCCGGCCACGCTGCTGTCGAACGCGAAGGAGGAGGCCAGCAGGTAGGCCTCGACCGGCTCGCGGTAGAAGGTCCGGCGGGCCCGCGTGGAATCGACGAGCGTGCCGTGCGTCACCACCACTCCCTTGGGCTGGCCCGTGGAGCCCGAGGTGTAGATCACGTAGGCCGGATTTTCCGGCAAAGCGGCCGGAGGTACTGGCCCGTCCTCCTCCAGTGCGAGGGCCGGCTCATCGATCAACACCAGCCGGGCTCCGGCGGCAGCCGCGAGGCCTCCAGTGTGCTCCTGGGCCACCAGCACCGGGGCCGCGCAATCGGCCAGCATGTGCTTGAGGCGGTCCTCCGGATACTCCGGATCGAGGGGGACGTACGCTCCCCCCGCCTTGAGGATGCCGAGAATGCCCACGATCAGGTCTCCGGAGCGGTCGCAGCAGATGCCTACGAAGACCTCGGGCCCCACACCCAGGCGGCGGAGGTGGCGCGCGAGCTGGTTCGAGCGCCTTTCGAGCTCGCCGTAGGTCATCTCACCGCCGTCCCACGCCACGGCGATCGCTCCGGGGGAGCGCCCGGCGCTCGCGGAGATCTCCTCGTGGACGAGAGCCCCGCCCACGGGCTCCTCGAAGGTGTCGTTCCACTCCACCAGGGTCTGCTGGATCTCGGCCTCGCCCAACCACGGCAGCTCGAAGACGCTCCGCTCCGGCATCGCCAGGCCCGCGGCGAGCAGCCGCGCGAAATGCCCGGCCAGGCGGTCGACGGTCGCGGCGTCGAACAGGTCGGTCGCGTACTCGGCCCGGCCAGCCAGCCCGCCTTCGTGCTCTTCGAAAAGGAACGCGAGATCGAATTTCGCCGTCGCCGTGTCCACGCGGAGCGGCCGCAGGCCGAGGCCCGGGATCTCCAGGTCCCCCAAGGGGACGTTGTGCAACGCCAGCATCGCCTGGAACAGGGGCGCTTGGGCGAGGCTCCTCTCCGGGGCCAGCTCGTCGACCAACCTTTCGAAGGGAACGTCCTGGTGCAGATACGCGGCGAGGGCGGTTTCGCGCACCCGGCCGAGCAGCTCGCGGAACGTGGGGGCTCCCGCGAGGTTGCCCCGCAGGACCAGCGTGTTGACGAAGAAACCGATCAAGCCCTCGGTCTCGACCCGGTCGCGTCCGGCCACGGGCGAGCCCACGGCCAAGTCGTCCTGCCCGCTCCACCGCGCGAGCAGGGCCTCGAAACCGGCCAGGAGCGCCATGAAGAGGGTCGCTCCCTCGCGCCGGGCGAAATCCTCCAGCGCCTCGGTGAGCCCGGCCGGCAGCGGGACAGGCCGCGTGGCGCCCCGGTAGCTCTGGGCCGTGGGCCGCGGGCGATCGGTGGGCAGCTCCAGGAGCGGTGGCAGGCCAGAGAGCTGCTGCCGCCAGAAGGCGATCTCCCGCTCCAGGGCCTCGCCGTGCAGGAAGGAGCGCTGCCAGAGGGCGAAATCCGCGTACTGCACGGGCAGCTCCGGCAACGGCGACGGCCGGCCGGCCGCGAAGGCCGGATAGAGCGCCGCGACCTCGCGCACCAGAATGCCCATGGACCAGCCGTCGCTCGCGATGTGGTGCATGGTGAGCGCCACGGCGTGCTCCTCCTCCGCCAAACGCAGCAGCACGCCGCGGAGCATCGGACCCTGGGAGAGGTCGAACGGCCGCCCGGCCTCTTCCCCGGCCAGGGCCAGAGCCGTGGCCTCGCGCGCGGGCTCCGGCAGCGCCGACAGATCCACCACAGGCAGCCGGAAGGGCCCGGCCGGTTGGATCACCTGCACCGGCAGGCCGTCCGGCACGGCGAACGCCGTGCGCAGCGCCTCGTGGCGGCGCACGATCTCGCCCAGGGCGCCTGCCAGCGCTTCGACGTCGACCGGTCCTTCGATCGAGAGCGCGACCGGGACGTTGTAGAGCGCGCTGCCTGTTTCGAGCTGATCCACGAGCCAAAGCCGCTGCTGGGCAAAGGACAGGGGGAGCGCCCCCTCGCGCGGCGCGCGGACGAGGGGCGGCACGCCGGTCTCCTCGCCCTGGCGACCGCGGGCCTCCACCTCGAAGGCCAGCGCGGCCAGGGTGGGCGCCTCGAACAGGGTGCGCAAGGGGATCTCCACGCCCATCTCGGCGCGGAGCCGCGAGGCGAGCTGGACGCCCAGCAGCGAATGGCCGCCCAGCTCGAAGAAGCTGTCGTGGCGGCCGATCGTCGCGAGGCCCAGCAGCTCGCCCCAGAGCGCGGCCAGCCGCTCCTCGATGGCGGTGGCCGGCGCGGCCCAGGGGGTTTCCAGGGCCGGCCGCGCGTGCTCCGGCTCCTGCCGCTCCATCCAGACCGCGAGCTCCGCCTCCGGCGCCGCCGCGAAGCGAAGCTCCCGGGCGAGGCCCGTGGTCGACACCACGACCTCGGGGAGGCCGCTCTCCAGGATGCGCTCCAGAGCCTCCATCCCTTCCGGAACGGTGAGGCCCACGGCCTCGCGCCGACGCTCTAACGCCGCCCGGATCGCGGGATCGGCCACGAGCTCTGCGGTCCAGCGCTCGTCGCGCCAGGTGCACCAGTCGATGGCGATCACGCGCGTCCCGCCCCGGGCGTCGCGGCTGCGGGCGAAGGCGCCCAGGAACGCGTTGGCGGCGCTGTAGTCCACCTGCCCGAGGCCGCCCGTCCACGCGTTCACCGAAGAGAACAGCACGAGGAAATCCGGCGGATCGTCCGCCAGGACCCGCTCCAGGGCCAGGGTGCCCTGCACCTTGGGTCCCAGCGCCCGCAGCGCGGTCTCTCGCGTCCTCCCCGCAAGGAGCCCTTCTCCCGGCACGCCCGCGGCGTGGAACACGCCGTGGATGCGGCCGAAGCGCTGCCGCGCCGCCTCCACGGCGCGACGCAGGGCCGCTTCATCCGTCACATCGGCGGACAGGGTGAGCACGCCGGCTTCCGGGCTCTCATCGGAGACCGCCGAGCGGCCGAGGAGGACCAGCCGCGC
>DATEIO010000753.1:0-5242 GCA_035278895.1 Thermoanaerobaculia bacterium
GAGCTCGCCAGCCTGATGGCCGAAAAAGGGGTCCTCCTCGTGGGAATGGACACCCCCTCGGTCGACCCGTTCGACAGCAAGACCCTGGACGCCCACCACGCCCTCTTCCGCGGCGGGATCGCCATCCTGGAGGGGCTGGTACTGGATGGCGTCCCCGAAGGGGTCTACGAGCTGATCGCCCTCCCCCTGAAGATGGCGGGGCTCGACGCCTCGCCGGTGAGAGCGGTGCTGCGCAGTTTGGAAGCTTGAAAAAGGACCAAAAGGACCCAAGGGACCTAAAGGACTTCAAGGACAGCGTCGGAGGTGTCCTTTGTCCTTTTGGTCCTTTAGGTCTTTTTGGTCCTTTTCCGGGCACCTTGTCGCGTCTCGAAGTGATCCCAAAGCCCCCCAACTGTGGATAGAATAGGAACCGGATCGGATCATTCGATGAACGCTTCGATGGAGGAGGGTATCCTGTGAACAGCAAGGACTTCGTCGCGCAACTGGTCGAGGAGATGGACCGGCTCTTCGCGCGGCTGGGGGAGACGGATACGCTGGAGTCGGAATCGGAGGGGCAGGTGGACGTGGTCAACCTGCTCCGGCTGGCGTTGAAGAGCGAGCTCGAAGCGAGCGAGCTCGCCGGGTTCTGGCTTCCCACCACTCCCGAGGTGGACGGCAAGATGGCGCTCGCCCTCCAATGTGGGGACGAAATGAAGCATTACGGGATGATCGCCCGCCGCCTGGCCGAGCTGGGCGAGGACCTCTCCAGCTTCGACCCCCTGGCGGACGGGCACAGCCCCCTCTACCAATACCTCCGCGGCCTGCGCACCACGGTCGAGCGGATCGCCGCCGGTCCCTTCACCAGCGAGGCCATCGCCCAGGTGCGCAACGCCCAATTCGTGAGCTTCTGCCGGTCGGTGGGCGACGAGGAGACGGCGCGGCTCTACGCCGAGACGATCCAGCCCGAGGAGGCCCACCACCACCAGCTCGGGCGGGAATTCCTCGAAAAGTACTGCACCACCCCCGAGCTCCAGGAGCTGGCCGCCGCCGCCATGCGCAACACGCTGGCCATCGCCGACGAGCTGCGCGACCTGGCCGCCAAGACGACCGGTATCCACAGCATCCCTGTTTCCTAAGAGACCCGAGGAACCATGACCCAGATCTCGACCGTTGCCGTGCTCGGCGCCGGCACCATGGGGCGCGGCATTGCGCACGTCGCCGCCCTGGCCGGCTTTACCACCCATCTCTACGACTCTTTTCCCGACGTCTTGGAAAAGGCCACGATGTCCATCTACAAGAACCTCGCCAAGGGCGTCGAGCTCGGCAAGGTGGACGCCGGGGCCGCCGAGAAGGCGCGCCAGGGCCTCCATCCCCAGGGCAATCTGGTGGACGCCGTGGGCGAGGCCGACCTGATCATCGAGGCCGTGCCCGAGGACGTGGCCTTGAAGATCGAGACCTTCCGCGCCGTGGCCCTCCACTGCCCGGACACGGCCCTCTTCGCCTCGAACACCTCGGCCCTCTCGATCACCGAGATGGCGGCCGGCACCGACCGGCCCGAACGCTTCGCCGGCATGCACTTCTTCAACCCGGTGCACGTGATGAAGCTGATCGAGCTGGTGCGCGGGCTTCAGACGTCCGACGAGACCCTGGACGCGCTCCGGCAGGTGAGCGTGCGCATGGGCAAGGAGGTCGTGCTCGTCAACGAGGCGCCCGGCTTCGTGACCTCGCGCATCAACGCGCTCATCGGCAACGAGGCCTTCCGCATGCTCCAGGAGGGGGTCGCGAGCGCCGAGGACATCGACAAGGCCCTGAAGCTGGGCCTGAACCACCCCATGGGTCCGTTCGAGATGGTGGACCTCGTGGGATTGGACGTCCGCCTGTCGATCCTGGAGTTCCTCCACAAGAGCCTGGGCGAGGCCTTCCGTCCGAACCAGATCCTGATCCAGCACGTCCGCGCCGGCCGGCTGGGCAGGAAGACCGGCCGGGGGGTCTACACGTACGACGAGAACGGGAAGAAGGTGGGTTAGGCCGCCAATTCCTTCACCGCCGCCTCCATCCGCCGCACGAGCTCCGGCAGGGCCGCCTGATCGACCGAGCAGTGGGCGATGCGGAGGTAGCGCGGGGCGATCGAGATCACTCCCGTGTCGTAGTGGGCGAGGAGGTGGCGGCGGACGGTTTCGGAGTCCAGGCCGAGCCGTTCGGGCAGCTCGACCAGGGCGAAGCAGCCGGAGTTGAAGGGGAGCGCCGGGATGAGCCCGGGGTCAGCCTGGGCGAGCGCCTGCTTCAAGGCCCGGTAGCGGCCGTCCAGCAGCGCCCGAACCTCCTCCACCTCCGCTTCGATCCCGGGCTTGCGGAGCGCCTGGAGGAGGATCACCTGGCTCGCGGCCACCGGCGAGCCGATCGTCGCCCGGATCAGCATCTTGAGCTTGTTCTCGAGGATGCGCGCGGTCTCGGACTCCGGGTCCAGCGCGAAGGTGAGGAACCCCACCCGGCCGCCGAAGAAAGAGAACTCCTTGGTGGCGCCGTCCACCTTGACCGGAATCAGGTCGGGATGCGCGGCGGCCAGATCCCAGAACAGCGACTCCCGGGGGATGTCCGGCTCGTAGACGAGCCCGGCGTAGGCATCGTCGCAGATCACGATCAGAGGGCGCTTGCCCGCGGCTTCGACGAGCGACTCCTTGATCTGCCGCCGCTCTTCGACCGTCGGCGAGTAGCCGCCGGGGTTCGAGGGGATGTTCAGGAACGCCACGGCCGGCTCGCCCGCGGGGACGCTCTCCAGGGCCTCGGCGATCGCGAACGGGTTGAAGCGCCCCTCCCGGTAGGCGGGCGCGGTCAGCACCCGCGATCCGGTCCGCGTGGCGAACGCTTGGCGGTAGTTGCCCCAGTAGGGATCGGGGATCGCGACGGCCTTCCCTTCTCCGCCGAAGAGGTCCGCGAGGAGCGAGAGGCCGTGGGAGAGGCCCACCGTCACCACCGGGAGCGTCGACGGGATTCCGGCGGCGATCCCCCTCCGCTGCCACTCGCGCCAGCGCCGCCGTGCCTCGGGCAGCCCCTCGATGGGCGAGTAGAGGAGCGCCTGGCTCAGGTCCGGCTCCGCGAGCGAGAACGCCGCGGCGAGCTCCGGCACGCGCACGGCCCCGGCGCGGCCGTCGGTGATCTGGCCGATGGTCCCGTTGATCTCCTTGCCCCGCGCCTCGGCCGACTGCGCCGGGATGTCTCCCGCGAAGAAGGCCCGGCGCCCCAGGGGGGAGAGGGCCCGGAGCAGCGCGGGGGCCTCCCGCCCGAGGGCGGCCTCCATCTCTTTCATCCGCTCGTGCATGGCGGCAGAGTATAGTTCTCTCTTCACAAAGGACGACTCTCCGGATGAATCGAACCACGCTGGCCGCGTCCCTCGCATTGACTCTCTGCGCCGGCGGCCTCGACGGAGCCGCGATGCCCGAGCCCATCTCCTACACCGTCCGCTTTCCTGCTCCCCAGACCCACTACGCCGAGATCGAGGCGCTCGTCCCCACCGAGGGGCGCCCCGAGATCGAGCTGATGATGGCGGTCTGGACGCCCGGGTCCTACCTCGTCCGCGAGTTCGCCAGGAACGTCGAGGCCTTCGCGGCGCTGGACGAGGCCGGCCAGCCTCTCCCGGTGGAGAAAACGGTCAAGAACCGCTGGCGGATCGAGACCCGGGGCGCTTCCCGGGTGACGGTGCGCTACAAGGTCTACTCTCGCGAGATGTCGGTGCGGACCAACTTCGTCGACTCGAGCTTCGCCCTGGTCAACGGCGCCTCCACCTTCCTGACCCTGGCGGATGGGGCCGAGCGCCCTCACGACGTGCGGGTGGAGCTCCCCCCGGACTGGAAGGTGGCCGTCTCCCCTCTTCAGGAAGCGCCCGGCGGAGGCGAGACCCGCTTCCGCGCCCCGAGCTTCGACGCCCTGGTCGACTCCCCCCTCTACGCCGGCAACGCCAAGGTCTACCGCTTCGAGGTGGAGGGCAAGCCGTGCTTCCTGGTAAACGAGGGGGAGGGCAGCGTGTGGGACGGTCCCCGCTCGGCTGCGGACGCGGAGAAGATCGTCCGCGCTCAGGCGCGCTTCTGGGGGGTGGCCCCCTTTCAACGTTACGTCTTCTTCAACCTGATCACCGAAGCCGGCGGGGGCCTGGAGCACCGGGACTCTTCCGTGCTGATGACCAACCGCTGGCGTACGCGCACCCACGAGGGGTATCTCGACTGGCTGGGGCTCGTCTCGCACGAGCTCTTCCACGCCTGGAACGGCAAGCGTCTGCGCCCCGTGGAGCTCGGCCCCTTCGATTACGAAAGCGAGGTCTACACCCGGAACCTCTGGGTGGTCGAAGGCTTCACCTCCTACTACGACGACCTCATCCTCCACCGGACCGGCCTCTTGACCCGCAAGGAATACCTGAAGCGGCTCTCGAAGACGATCGAAGGGGTCCAGACCTCCCCCAGCCGCCTCGTCCAGCCTCTGGACCAGGCCTCCTTCGACGCCTGGATCAAGTACTACCGGCGCGACGAGAACGCGGCCAACACCGCGACCAGCTACTACTCGAAGGGCGCTCTGGTCGCCCTCCTGCTCGACGCGAAGATCCGCCGCGCCACCGGGGGCGCCAGGAGCCTGGACGACGCCCTGCGCCTCGCCTTCGAGCGCTTCTCCGGCGACCGCGGTTTCACGACCGGGGACCTCTACCGGACCTTCGAGGAGGTCGCCGGCACCGACTTGAGCCCTTGGATCGAGCGCGTGACGGAAACCACCGCGGAGCTCGACTACGGCGAGGCTCTGGAGTGGTACGGCCTCCGCTTTGCCGAGGACGACAAGAGCAAGGTGGAAAAGGAGCTGGAGCCCCAGGAGCTGCCGGCCGCCTGGCTCGGCGCCGACACCGAGGTCGAAGAGGGCCGCCTGACGGTGACCGTGATCAAGCGTGGCACCCCCGCCGCCGAAGCCGGCCTGAACGTGGGGGACGAGATCCTGGCGATCGGCGACTACCGGATCCCGCCGGAGGGTCTGGACGACCGCCTGAAGGCCTACCGGCCGGGCGAGAAGGCGACGCTCCTCGTGGCGCGGCGCGACCGTCTTGTCCAGCTCCCCGTCACCTTCGGAGAGAAGCCGAAGAACCTCTGGAAACTGGAGCCGATTCCCACCGCCACCCCCGAGCAGCAGGCCCGGCTCACGGCGTGGCTCTCCGGGGAGAACGTTCCGGCGGGGAAGGAGAAGAAGGCGGAAGCGGCGGTCAGTCTTCCGTAGGGTGCGCTGCGCGCAC
>DATEIO010000754.1:0-2253 GCA_035278895.1 Thermoanaerobaculia bacterium
GAAATTGACCGGGAACGTCACGCACCTCTCGGGGCCGGGGGAGTTCCTGGCGTTCTCGCGGGAGGGGTTCCTCAAGGGCGCGATGGATTTCACGCTGGAGCCGCTGGAGGGCGGCCGGGTGCGCCTCCGCACGGAGACCCGCGTCCTTCCTCTCGGGCGCGGGGCCGCGCGCAAATTCGGTCTCTACTGGACCGTGGTCCAACCCGGGAGCGCGCTGCTGCGGCGGGCCTGGCTTTCGGCGATCAGGCGGCGGGCGGAGTCCGCTGCTGCGCCGGCTCGGTGAGGCCGGAGGCCCGTCGAAGGGCGTCCTGTCTTCGGGCTTTCCAGTACCAGAGGCTGTGGCCCAGGAAGAGGCCGAGCACGCCGCACAGGATTCCGAAGACGGGGGGAGTGGGGGAAAAAACGGCGGCAACGGCCAGGGGAAGGGATACCGACAAAAGGTTGTACTGGGAAATGCGGGTCACGTAGGCCTGGGTGATCTCGACCGTTCCCGAGATCTCTTGAGGGTTCCGGTCGAGGAAACGGAAGGTGAGGAAATTGCTGAGGTGCCTTCCGAGGATGGCCGTGTAGACGCCGAAGACGAAGGCCAGAAGAAAGGCGAAAAAGGAAGACTCGAATCCGCTCAGCAGTCCCTCGACATAGACGAGCCCGGTAATGAGGACCACCAGCACGAGATGCAACCTGCTCACCCGCTTGCGGGCGGCGATGGCGGGCTGCATGAAGGGATTGAGCTCGAATTGGGGGATGCGGAAGTGCTTCCGGTACCGCCGCTCCGCCAACGCCGCGCCGGCCAGGGTGAGCTGGTAGTCGAGGATCGCGAGGACGGGGATCACGAGAATCGCAAAGCGTCCCATAGGCCGAGTCTCCGAAGTAGGGTGGGGTCAAGATAGCACGGCGAGCCAACGCTCTGCCCGGTTCTCCCGTATGCTTCTCAGCAGCAGGGGGGATCATGACCGAACGCATCCAGAATCCCGAGCTCGACCGTCTCGTGCAGGAGCTCAATAGTGGGAACGCCGCGTCGCTCGAAGGCGCGGAGCCGGCGCTCGTTTTCGAGCCGCCGTCCGCAGCGGTGCCGGAGACGGGGCTCGACCGGCCGGCCCAGGCGCAGGTGGCGGAGGGGGAGCCGCTCGACCAGCTTCTCGCGGAGCTGGTCCGCCAGGGCGCGAGCGACATGCTGCTGATTGCGGGGATGCCGCCGGTCCTGCGGGTCAACGGCCGGCTGGTCCGGACGGACGCGGCGCCGCTCGACGGCGACGAGATTTCCCGCCTGTTCCAGACCCACCTGGGAGGCCGGGCGCGGCGGGATCTGGAGGAGAGGGGCTCGGCGGACCTGCCGCTGCGCCTGTCGCCCGGCCGGTCGCTCGACCCCGGGATCGGGCGCGCGTGGCGGTTCCGGGTGAACGTGCACCGCCAGCGGGGGGACATGGCGGCGGCGATCCGCGCGCTGCCCATGGAGATCCCGAGCCTCGCGAGCTTGAACCTGCCGCCCACGCTCTCGGAGCTGATCCGCCCCAGCCGCGGGCTCGTGCTCGTCTGCGGGCCGACCGGGTCGGGCAAGTCGTCGACGCTCGCCGCATTGGTCGGGGAGATCAACCGTACGCGGACGTCGCACATCATCACGGTCGAGGACCCGATCGAGTACGAGCATAAGTCGATCCACTCGGTCGTGGAGCACGTGGAGGTGGGGCGCGACGCCCGTTCGTTCCACGAGGCGCTGCGGGCGTCGCTGCGCCAGGATCCGGACGTGATCCTGGTGGGCGAGATGCGGGACTTGGAAACCGTGGGGACCGCGCTGACCGCGGCCGAGACCGGGCACCTGGTCCTCTCGACGCTTCACACGAACGACGCCCAGCAGGCCGTGCACCGCATCGTGGACGTGTTTCCGCCCTCCCAGCAGGCGCAGATCCGCCACCAGCTCGCGCTGTCGCTCCACGCGATCCTCGTCCAGCAGCTCATTCCGCGGGCGGACGGCCATGGCCGGGTCCCCGCCGTGGAGCTGCTCCTCGGGAGCTATCCGGTGCGCCACCACATCCGGAGTGACAATCTCCAGAAGCTCTACAACGAGATCACGCTGGGCAAGCGGCACGGCATGATCTCCTTCGAGAGCTCGCTCGCCCAACTCGTGCTCCAGGGTGCGATCACTCCGGAGGAGGCGCGGGTGCGCGCGAGCCATCCGGACGAGCTCGAAGCGTTGATGCGGGTGTGAAGAAGGAACCATCTCTGAAAGCCGGGTGTTCTTCTGTAGGGGCGGCC
>DATEIO010000755.1:0-14237 GCA_035278895.1 Thermoanaerobaculia bacterium
GCACTTCTACAACCTGGACAACGAGCCTATGCTCTGGAACAGCACGCACCGGGACGTCCACCCCGCGGCGCCCATCTACGACGAGGTCTGGAGCAAGGGGCTGGCTGCGGCCACCGAGATCAAGAGCCGTGACCCCGGCGCCGAGATCCTCGGGCCCGAGACCTGGGGCTGGTGCGACTTCTGGTCCTCGGCCGCGGACGCTCCCGGCGACTGCCTCACCGGGCCCGACCGCACCGCCCACGGCGACCTGCCCTGGCCCGCGTGGTACATGCAGCAGTCCTGCGCCCACCGGCTCCCCGTGGGCCACCCGGCCGCCGGAGACCTGCCCGTCGACTGGCTCGACATCCACTTCTACCCGCAGGGCGACAACGTCGCGGGCGTCTCCGGCGATCAGTCTGTGGAAGATAGCGCGGCCACGGTCGCGGCGCGCCTGCGTTCTCTCAAGGAGCTCTACGATCCCACCTGGATCTCCGAATCCTGGATCGCCGATGGCGCGATCAAGGTGGTGCAGCTCCTCCCGCGGATGCGCGCCTGGCGCGACACCTACTGCCCGGAGATGAAGCTCGCCCTCGCCGAATACAAGTGGGGGAGAGACGACACGCTTTCGGGAGCCCTCGCCCAGGCCGAAGCGCTCGCCCTTTTCGGCCGCGAGGGGCTCGACATGGCCCTGCGCTGGGTGGCCCCGGAGTCCGGAAGCCTCACGGAAGACGCCTACCGCCTCTACCGCAACTACGACGGCGCAGGTGGGCAGGTGCACGGCAACAGCGTGCGGGCCACTTCGAGTGCCGTGGACGGGGTCGCGAGCTACGCCTTCCAGAACGCCAACGGCAAGCTGTTCGTGGTTCTGATCAACAAAGACACCGTCGCCCGCGAAGTCACCGTGAACGTCACCGGAGGCGTCACCGGCAACGTCGACCTCTGGCGCCTGGACGGCACCGGCTACAGTGCGGCCGGAACCATTGCGAGCACCGCGACCGGCTTCACCGCCACCCTCCCCGCGCGGACGGCGACGCTCGCGCGGGTTCAGCCCCTGGCGGGGCTGCCGAGCGTGATCTTCGTGGATGGGTTCGAGACGGGGACTACTTCGAGCTGGCAGTAGTAGCGCCGCAACCCCCGCCCCTTTCCCTGCGTATACCGCCGCACGGGCCCCCGCCGGACCGTGGGACTTCGTCTACCCGCGCAGTGCTCCGGGCCCCTTCAACTCTTCTGGGAGAGATCATGGTGCGAAAGTCAGTCTTCCTCGCCCTGCTGTTGGTCGCCTCCGCGTCTTGGGCCGCTGTGGATCCGGATCTGCTGGCCGGGATGAAGGCGCGGTCGATCGGGCCGGCCGGGATGAGCGGCCGGGTGGCCGCGATTGCGGCGGTCGAGTCGAATCCGGACCTGGTGTACGTGGGCGCGGCGTCGGGCGGCGTCTGGAAGTCGGTCAACGGCGGCCTCACGTGGGCGCCGGTCTTCGACGATCAGCCGGTGGCGTCGATCGGCGCGGTGGCGGTCTTCCAGCCGAATCCGGACGTGGTCTGGGTGGGCACGGGCGAGGGGAATCCCCGAAACAGCGTGTCGGTGGGCAACGGCATCTACCGCTCGCTCGACGGCGGCCGGACGTGGGCGCACCTGGGGCTCGAGAAGACCGAGCGGGTCTATCGCATCGTGCTCCATCCCGAAAATCCGGACGTGGCCTGGGTCTCGGCCCTCGGGAGGCTCTGGGGGGAGAACCCGGAACGCGGGGTGTTCAAGACCACGGACGGCGGGAAGACCTGGAACCGCGTCCTCTATGTCGATGAACGCACCGGGGCGTCGGACCTGGTGATGGACCCCCGGAATCCCAACAAGCTGTTCGCTTCGATGTGGCAGTTCCGTCGCTGGCCGTGGTTCTTCAAGTCGGGCGGCCCGGGCTCGGGCCTCTACGTGACCTACGACGGCGGGGCGACCTGGAAGAAGGTCACCGAGGACGACGGCCTTCCCAAGGGGGAGCTCGGCCGGATCGGTCTCGCCATCGCCCGGTCGAACCCGGATGTGGTCTACGCCATGGTCGAGGCCGGCAAGAGCGCCCTCCTGCGCTCGGAGGACGGCGGCAAGACGTGGGCGAAGGTCAACGACCGCTACGACGTGAACCCCCGGCCGTTCTACTTCGGCGATATCCGGGTCGACCCCGAGCTGCCGAACCGGGTCTACAGCCTGGACTACGAGGTGCGGGTGTCGGACGACGGAGGCAAGACGTTCGCGTCGCTGATTCCCTTCGCCCTGATCCACGGCGATCACCACGCCCTGTGGATCGATCCCAGGAATCCGGAGCGGATGTACGTGGGCAACGACGGCGGCGTGGCGGTGAGCCACGACCGGGGGAAGACCACGGCGTTCGTGGCGAACCTCCCGCTCGCCCAGTACTACCACGTGGCGGTCGACATGGAGACGCCCTACAACGTCTACGGCGGGCTTCAGGACAACGGCTCGTGGCGGGGGCCGAGCGCGGTCTGGCAGCAGGGGGGCATCCGCAACCACGCCTGGCTCGTGGTGGGCCAGGGGGACGGGTTCGACGTCCAGCCCGATCCGGCGAATGCGAAGGTGGGCTATTCGATGTCGCAGGGCGGCGCTCTCGGGCGCTGGGATCTGGAGAAGGACGAGATCCGGGAGATCAAGCCGCCGGCACCTTCCGGCGTGAAGCTCCGGTTCAACTGGAACGCGGGGCTCGCGGTCGATCCCTTCGAGCCGGGAACGATCTATTACGGCAGCCAGTTTCTCCACAAGTCCACGGACCGGGGCGAGAGCTGGACGATCGTGAGCCCGGACCTGACCTCCAACAACCCCGAGTGGCAGAAGCAGGACGAGAGCGGCGGCCTGACCCCGGACGTGACGGCGGCCGAGAACTTCACCACCATCATCGCCATCGCCCCGAGCGCGGTCGAGCGCGGGGTGATCTGGGTGGGGACGGACGACGGCCGGGTGCATGTGACCAAAGATGGCGGCAAGAGCTGGACGAGCGTGGAGAAGAACGTTCCCGGCGTGCCGGCGAACACCTGGGTGCCTCACATCCGCGCCTCGAAATTCAAGGGGGGGCAGGCCTTCGCCGTGTTCGACAACCACCGGCGGTCGGACTGGACGACGTACGCCTACCGGACGGACGACTACGGGAAGACCTGGACGCCGCTCGCGACGAAGGACGTGCGGGGCTATGCCCTGTCGATCGAGCAGGACCCCGTGAAGGAGAACCTCCTCTTCCTGGGGACCGAGTGGGGCCTCTGGCTCACCCTGGACGGCGGCCGGCGGTGGATGCCCTGGAAGCACGGCCTGCCCACGGCGGCGGTGGCGGATCTGGTGATCCACCCGCGGGATCACGACCTGGTGATCGCGACCCACGGCCGGGCGGCCTACGTGCTGGACGATATCCGGCCGCTCCGGATGCTGTCCGAGGAGACCCTGGCGCAGCCGATCCACCTCTACGAGATTGCGGACGCCCGGCAGCACAACCAGGGGCCCGAAGCGGGCGGCTTCGGCCTGGGCTCGGGCGAGTTCCGGGGAGAGAACCGGGCCTACGGGGCGCTCCTCACCTTCTCGCTCTCCGATCCGAAGCTGCCGCTTCCCGACGACGAGAAGGAGCGGGCGAGGAAGGAAGAGGAGCGGGAGGCGAAGCGCAAGGCCGCGGCCAAGGAGCAGCCGAAGACGGAGCGGGAGCTGAAGGCGCCGGAGGGACCCGAAGGGACCGCTCCCGGCAAGCCCGCGGAAGAGGAAGAGGACGAAGGGGCCCCCAAGGCCGAGATCCGGATTGCCGACGCGGCGGGCAAGACGGTCCGCAGCTTCAAGGCCCCGGTGACCCGCGGCCTGAACCGGGTGGTCTGGGATCTCTCCCGGAATGCCTGGAAGGCGTACCCCGCGGCCGAGCCGCTGCCCGAAGATCCCGCCGGCTTCCAGGTGGCGCCCGGCACCTACACAGTCACCGTGAAATACAGCGGCCAGGAGGCGAAGGGCACGGTGCGCGTGCTGCCCGACCCGCGGGTCCGGAACACCGCGGAGGACTGGCAGAAGCGGGAGGCCGCCCTGGAGAGGGCCGGCGCCCTCCAGGAGCGCGTGGCCGAGGCGGTCAGCCGCATCCGCAAGACCCGCGCCGACGTGGACTCGATCCTGGAAAGGCACCGGGAGGACCTGAAGGCCCAGGGGGACACCCGCAAGAAAGACGCGCTGACCGAGGCGGCCGGCAAGCTCCAGGAGGGACTGACGAAGCTCGAGCGGCGCCTCTGGGTGCCGTACGACGCCGTGGGCATCCAGCCGCAGAACGACGTGACCTCGAAGATCTTCTTCGCCCAGTACTACATCGTCTCTTCCTGGTCGCCGCCGTCCGCCACCCACCTGGAGTACCTGCGCCAGGCCGAAGCCGAAACGGGCCAGGCGCTCGCGGACTACGACCGCTTCTTCGAGACCGAAGTCGCCGCCTTCCGCAAGCAGGTGGACGAGGCGGGAATCCGGCTGCTGAGGTAAAAAAAGAGGGCGGGCGGCCGGGGGGCCTCCCGCCCGAGGGGAGAATGGTTCCTGGTGTCTGGTGAGTCCCTGCGCTGGGGATTACGGTTCAGGGGGTGCTTTGGATGACGCCCGAAGGACCCCCACGGACTGACACGGACGAACACGTCTCTGTCCGTGGCTGTCCTTGTTCGTCCGTGAAAGTCCGTGTTCTTCAGCTCACCGCGTGGCGCACACCTCCGCCTCCCCTTCCACCCTCTCCCAGGCGGGCTCCTTTTCCTCTTTCGAGTGTCCTCCGGTCTGCGCGCTGGTGATCAGGGCGACTCCCGTGAGGATCACCGCGGCGGCGATCAGAGTTCCGGTGGTCAGGGGCTCGTTGGCCACGGCCCAGCCGAGGAGAACGGCGACGACCGGGTTGACGTAGGCGTAGGTCGAGACCAGCACCGGCGAGGCCACTCTCAGGAGCCAGACATAGGCGGTGAAGGCCACGATGGCTCCGAAGACCACGAGGTAGCCCAGGGCGAGCAACGACTTGACGGACACCTGGGCGGGCTCGAAGCGGCCGGGCTCGCCGGTCACGAGCGAGGCGAGGAAGAGCAGGGCGCCGCCCGTGAGCATCTGCATGCCGGTGGTCAGGATCGGCGACTCGGGGAGCTTCGCCCGCTGGCCGTAGAGCGAGCCCCAGGCCCAGCAGAGCGAGGCGATTCCCAGGGCGGCCGCACCCAGGAGATGGACGCCGCTCCCCCCCGCGCCGGGCCGGACCAGGAGCATCAGGCCGAGGAACCCGAGCGCCAGCCCGGAGATCACCCGCAGGCCCGGCTTCTTCCCGCCGGGACGCAGCCAGACGAGGAGCACGATCCACAGCGGTTCGGTCGAGATGAGCAGGGCCGCGAGGCCGGAGTCCACATGCTGCTCCGCCCACACCACGCCGCCGTTGCCGGCGAGGAGCAGAAAGGCGCCCACGATGAGCGCCGAGCGCCAGTGGACGAGGCTCGGGCGCGGCGCCCCCCGGAAGCGGGCCCAGAGATAGAGGATGACGCCCGCCGTCAGATACCGAGCCGCGGCCATCAGAAACGGGGGGATCGTCTCGATCGAGAAGCGGATCGCCAGATAGGTCGATCCCCAGATCAGATACACGGCGGCCAGGGCCACGGCCACCTTGAGCATGGACGCCCGCGGCGTCCCCTGAGCCTGGTTCATGGCAACACCTCCAGCAACTCCCTGTCCGGCAGCTCCGCTTCGTCCTTGGGAAGAGTTTCGAGCGGGAGCCGGCCGTTTTCATGGACCGTTTCCAGAACGATCGTGGTCCGCGTCGACGAGACGGCCCCGGTCTTCGAGAAGCTCCGCAGCAGCCGTCCGAGGGATTTCGCGTCCCGCACCCGGACCTTCAAGAGGAAGCAGTCCTCCCCCGCGATGTGGTGGACCTCCTGCACCTCCGGGAAGGCGCCCAGGAGCTCCGCCGTCCGGGTCTCCCCGGCAAAGTCCGTGCTGCGGACGAAAACGAAGGCCAGAAGGCCGAGCCCCAGGGCTTCGGGATTGATCCGCGTCTCGTAGCCCTGGATCACCCCCCGGGCTTCGAGCCGGCGGATGCGCTCCAGGATCGCGGACGGGGCCATGCCCACCTGCCGCGCGATCTCCGCGTTGGAAATCCGGGCGTTGCCCTGAAGAATCGTCAGGATCTGGCGGTCGGTGTCGTCGATCATTCGGAAATCTCCTCCCAGAACAGATGGTACACCCGCGGGAGGGAGAGCGCAAGAGGAAGCTTCGGGAAAAGAGGTGGTTTGCCGAAGGATCGTCGGCGAAGTAGGGATGTGGGCGACGAACGCAGACGGAACACGGACTTTTCACGGACGAACACGGGTGGTCTTCAGTCCGTGTTTGTCCGTGCTTGTCCGTGCTTGTCCGTGTTCGTCCTACAGAGGAATGCGGCTCTCCGCTTCCGCGGTGAAGAGGTCGCCGCCAAAGCCCCGGCGGTGCCGCAGCAGGGCGGCGTGGGCGATCATGGCGGCATTGTCCCCGGAGTAGACGAGGGGCACCATGCGCAGCTCGACGCCGGTCCGCTCGGCCCAGGCGGGGAGCTCCCGGCGCAGGAGGCGGTTGGCGGCGACGCCTCCGGAGACGGCGAGGAGGCCGATCTCCCTCTGGCGGGCGAGGCGGCCCAGGCGGTCGAGGATCTGGCCCACGGCGGCGGCGCGGAAGGCCGCCAGGAGGTCGAGGGCTTCCTGCGGGGGTGGGGCGTCGGAGCCGAGGTCGATGGGGTGGCCGAGGTGGCGCTCCAGGCGCTCGATCGTGAGGAGGGTCTGGCTTTTCAATCCCGAATAGGAGAAGTCGAGGGTGTCGCCGCGCATGGCGACGGGGAGGCGGACGGCTCCGGGGGTTCCCCGCTCGGCGAGCTCGTCCACCTTGGGGCCCTGGGGGTAGGGGAGGCCGAGGCGCTTGCCGACCTTGTCGAACACCTCGCCCATGGCATCGTCCCGGGTTTCTCCGAGGGTCTGAACCGCCCCGTCCTCCACGGCGAAGAGGGAGGTATGGCCGCCGGAGACGACCAGGCCCACGAAGCGGGAGGGCGGTGGCTCGGCGGGCTCGGGATCGGAGCCGGGGGTGGGCGGGCGGAGGAAGGGGGAGAAGAGGTGGCCTTCCAGATGGTGGACGGCGTGGAACGGCCGGCCGGCCGCGAAGGCGATGGCCTTGCCCACCGAAAGGCCCACGAGGAGCGCGCCCACGAGGCCGGGGCCGCGGGTCGCCGCCACCACCTCCACCTCGGGAAGGGCGATGCCAGCCTTCTCGAGCGCTTCACCGCTCACCCGGGGCCAGTTGGACAGGTGCTCCCGCGAGGCGATCTCGGGCACCACGCCGCCGTACGGCCGGTGGGCCGCGAGCTGGCTCGACACGACCGACGAGAGGACGCGCCCCTCCCCGTCGAGCACGGCGCAGGCGGTGTCGTCGCAGGAGGTTTCGATGCCGAGAACGAGAGGCGGGCGGCGCGTCATGGCGGGGGAAGCATAAAAGAAGAAACCCTGCCGGGGCAGGGTTCTCTCTCCACTCCCCGGGCGCCCTCGAGGCGCTCCGGCCTAGCCGTTCGACGTGCCGGACGTGGCCTCGGCGGGCTCGGCCTGCTTGATCTCGATCGGCTCATAGACCGGGATCTCGAAGGCGAGCTTCTCGTGGCAATACTGCTTCCAGTCGTCCGTGACGTTGTCGAAGATGACGTTCTGGTCCTTGAAGATGCCGTCGGTGACGACGTAGTTCTCCTGAAGATAGAGGATGGAGTCGTCGTTGAGCTGACGGTCGACCTCGACCTCCTTGCCATCGACTTCCTTCTTCTCCTTGCGCACGTTGGCGGCGTTCTCGCTCCAGCCCGGATACTCCCGGAACTGCTTCGCCAGGTACGCTTTGCAATACTTGCCCATCTCCGCCATGTGATCCTCCTGACCGCTGAGGTCGGTGTCTTTCGGGTAATGTCCAGCTTTCCCGGATGCCGCTGCCCGGTTCCGTGGAGCCGGGGGAGACAGATATTATCCGCCAACCAGGGGCTTCCGGAAACGAGCGTTTCCTCTCCTACAAGTGCGGGAAACCCCCAAGGCGGGACACCGGACACTTTTTAAACGGCTGAAACCATGCCTCTCCGCTTCGGAATCAACGGCCTCGGCCGGGTCGGCCGCGCTCTGCTCCGCCGGGCGCACGGCAACCCCGCGCTTCAAATCGCGGCGGTCAACGACGTGGTCTCCGCGCCCGTGCTGGCCCGGCTCCTCGCCCGCGACACGGTCCACGGTCCCTTCGGTGCCTCCGTCTCCGCCGAGGACGGAGCCCTGGTGGTGGACGGCCGGCGCATCCCGGTCTTCGGGGAGGCGGACCCGGCGCGGATCCCCTGGGGGAGCGCCGGAGTGGAGGCCGTCGTCGAGGCGACCGGGCGGTTCCTGGGGCGGGCGCGGGCCGCGGCGCACCTCGGGGAGTCCGTGCGCACGGTCGTCCTCTCCGCCAACGGCGATCCGGCGGACCCGGTAGACGCGACGGTCTGCCTGGGGATCAACGAGGAGGAGCTCGACCTCTCCCGCCATACAGTGGTCAGCAACGCCTCGTGCACCACGAACTGCCTCGCTCTCGTGGCAAAGGTGTTGCACGACCGCTTCGGAGTCCGGCGGGCCCTGATGAGCACGGTTCACTGCTACACCGAAAACCAGCGGCTGCTCGATCTGCCGCATCCGGACCCGCGGCGGTCGCGGGGGGCAGCGCAGAACATCATTCCCACGGGCACGACGGCGGCCGCGGCCCTGGGGCTCCTGCTGCCGGAGCTCGCCGGCCGGATCGAGGGCTTCGCCGTGCGGGTGCCGACGCCGATGGTCGCCATGCTGGACCTGGTGGCCGACCTGGAACGGGACGCGGCGGCGGAGGAGATCCGGCAGGCGTTCCGCGAGGCGGCGGGAGGGCGGCTTTCCGGCTACCTCGGGGTGACGGAGGAGGAGCTCGTCTCCTCGGACTTCGTGAACGATCCCCGCTCGGCGGTGGTGGACCTGCCCCTGATCCAGGTGGCGGGCGGCCGTCTCGCGCGGGTGGTCGCCTGGTACGACAATGAGTGGGGCTACGCCAGCCGGCTGGCCGATCTCCTCGCGCGGATCGCGGCCCCCCATTCCTTATAGATAGAGAGGGAGGGACCCATGACCGATCTTCTGACCCTGGACGACCTGGGCGATTTGAACGGCAAGCGCGTGTTCGTACGCGTGGACTTCAACGTTCCCATCTCCGAGGACCACAAGGTGCTGGACGACACCCGCCTGCGGGAGGCGGAGCCGACGATCCGCGAGCTGACCTCGGCGGGCGCGGTCGTCATCCTGGCCTCTCACCTGGGCCGCCCCAAGGGCAAGCGCGACCCCCGCTACACCCTGCGCCCGGTGGCGGACCACCTGCGGGGGCTGGTCGCCTCGGGCGTCCGCTTCGCATCCGACTGCGTGGGCCCGGAGGCCCTGGACGTGATCCGCGCCATGGACCCCGGCGAGGTCGTGCTGCTCGAAAATCTCCGCTTCTACGCCGGGGAGGAGGGCAACGACCCGGCGTTCGCGGACCAGCTCGCGGCCCTGGCCGAGGTCTACGTGGACGACGCCTTCGGCGCGGCCCACCGGGCGCACGCCTCGATCGTGGGGATTCCCGAGCGGCTCGCGAAGAAGGCCGCGGGGCTCCTCCTCGCCAGGGAGGTCCAGTCGCTCGGCCGGCTCCTGGGCGAGCCCGAGCGGCCGTTCGCGGCCCTTCTGGGCGGCGCCAAGATCGAGGGGAAGATCGACACCCTCCAGAACCTTCTCCCCCGGCTGGACCTCCTCCTCCTGGGCGGCGGCATGGCGAACACCTTCCTCGCGGCCCAGGGGCACGACGTGGGCGGCTCCCTCTACGAGCCGGACCGGCTGGACATGGCGAAGGGGATTCTCGAGCACGCGAAGACCCGCGGCCTCGAGGTGCTCCTCCCCTCGGACGTGGTGGTGACGGAGAGCCTGGACGACCCCTCGGGCGCCCGGGCCGTGCCGGCTTCCGCCATCCCCGCCGGGATGAAAGCGGTGGACGTGGGCCCCGAGACCCGGAAGGCGTTCGCGGCGGCCATCGCCCGGGCGAAGACCCTGTTCTGGAACGGCCCGCTGGGCGTGTTCGAGAAGCCCCCCTTCGACCAGGGGACCTCCGAGGTGGCCAAGGCGCTCGCTTCCTGTCCGGGCTTCTCGGTGATCGGCGGCGGCGAGACCGTGGCTGCGGCCCACCGCGCCGGGGTGACCGACCGGATCGGCCACGTGTCCACGGGCGGCGGCGCGTCGTTGGAGCTCCTGGCGGGGAAAACGCTGCCGGGCGTGGCCGTGCTGGAGCGTGGGAAGTGAGCCCCGAGCGCCTTCGCCGGCCCCTGGTGGCGGCCAACTGGAAGATGAACCTCCTCAAGGCGGACGCGGCCGAGTGCTGCCGGACGTTGAAGCGCGGGCTCGCGGCGCCGCCGCCGGTCGATGTCCGCGTCGTGATCTTCCCCTCCTTCCCCCTGATCCCGGTCGTGGTCCGGGAGCTGGTGGACAGCGAGATCGAGGTGGGCGGGCAGGACCTTCACCCGGAGGACCGGGGAGCGCACACGGGCGATGTCTCCGGCGCCCAGCTCCGCGACGCGGGCTGCGCCTGGGTGCTCTGCGGCCACAGCGAGCGGCGGCAGAATCATCACGAGACGGACGAGGTGGTGGCCGCCAAGGTGGCCGCCGCGGTCCGCCACCGGTTGACGCCCATGATCTGCCTGGGGGAGACCCGGGACGAGCGCCGGGCCGGGAGGACGACGGAGGTGCTGGAGCGCCAGCTCCGCGCAGCGCTCGCGGTGCCTCCCGACGTCTTCGCCCTGGCCTACGAGCCGGTGTGGGCCATCGGCACGGGTGACACGGCGACGCCGGAGACGGCCCAGGAGGCGCACGCATTCCTGCGCGGGCTCCTGGGCGAGATCCTGGGAGACCGGGCGGGGGCCGTGCCCATCCTCTACGGAGGGTCCGCCACCCCGGACAACGCCCCCGGCCTGATCGCCCGGCCGGACGTCGACGGCTTCCTCGTGGGAGGGGCCAGTCTTGACCCGCAGAAATTCCTGACTATCATACGTGGTTCTGATTGAACGTCCCGCGAGGGGCGCCCGGAGGTTTTCGACCGTGATCCTGACTGGCCTGCTGTATACGATTCACGTTCTGGTCTGCATCTTCCTGATCTTCGTGGTCCTGCTCCAGCAGGGCAAGGGCGCGGACCTGTCCGTGTTCGGCGGCGGCAGCACGCAGACGGCGTTCGGCGCGCGCAGCGCCACCACGCTCCTGCACAAGCTCACGGTGGGCTCCTTCATCCTCTTCACCCTGACGACGCTCGCGATCGGCATCCGCAAGGCCGGCCCGGGCGGCGCCTCGGTGATGAGCGACGTGGTCTCGCAGGAGGCCACTCCGCTCTCCCCGGCCGCCCAGCCGGCGACTCCGGGGGCGACGCCGGGCCAGCAGCCGGCTCCGGCCCCGCGGCAGCAGGCTCCGGCTCCGGCCGCGCCCGCTCCGGCGACTCCGCCTCCCGCGGACGGCGGACAGCAGCAGTAGGTTCAAGCTCTCCGGGGCGATCCCTCTCCCGGGGCGTGGTAAGATGCAGCCGTGTTCTTTGGGCCCAAGTGGCGGAATTGGTAGACGCGCACGTTTGAGGGGCGTGTGGGGCAACCCGTGCCGGTTCGAGTCCGGCCTTGGGCACCATCCCTTCCCAAAGAGATCCCAGAAGACAGTCTTCGCAGCATCCTGAGACCGGCCTCCCGGCCGCCTGTGGCCAACGCTTGATTTTTCCCGGCGCTGGTGACAGGATCTCCAAAATTTCTCGACGAGGTTTTTCTCTTCGCGCCCCGGCACGAGTTGCGGCCGTCCATCGGTCCTCCTCCTGCGGTGCGCTCGCATCCGGGTTTCGAGTCTGGAGCCCGTGTTTTTCGAGAAAGGAGTGGCGGCCGATGTCTCAGATGTCTCAGCAGGGAACGGTGAAGTGGTTCAACAATGCCAAGGGGTACGGGTTCATTCAGCCCGAGGCTGGAGGAGAGGACATCTTCGTCCACCACACGGCCATCGTGGCCGATGGGTTCAGGACCCTGAACCAGGGAGAGCGGGTGAGCTACGAGGTCGTGGAAGGCCCGAAGGGGCTCCAGGCCCGGAACGTCCTGCGCGCCTGACGCGAAAGAACGGGGAAGGATATAGACTAAGGCGCGATGACCGAACCGACCGAAGTCACGTTCAAGCCCGAAGCGCCGGCCGAGCCCTCGAAACCCGATAAGGCGCCAGGTCAGGCGGCGCCGGGCAAGCCGGCGCCTGCGGCCGCGGCGGCCCCGGCCCGGGTCCTGCCCTCTCCCGAGGAGATCGGCGACTGGATCCACGGCGCGGATCTCCCGACCCTGGGCGCCCTTTTCGAAGGGCTGCCCGTGGTGAAGTTCGACGCCCTGGTGATGCAGGTGCGCAAGGAGGAGCTGATCCCCCAGCACTGGCAGCCGGTCACCCACCGCCCGCCGCTCGACGACCTCGATTTCGAGCGCCTGGCCGAGGTGGGGCGCCTGCGCGTGCGGAACAAAAACCAGGAGCTTTCGCGCCTGCGGGTCCGCAATCTCCACTACGGCTGGGTGGAGCTCGCCGGCAAGCGCCCCGCCATGTGGACGGTCTCCGACCTGTTCGCCGCGATGCGCCGCATTATCGAGCGCAAGCATCCGGTGGACTGGACGGAGTTTCTGACCGCGGCGAGGGACGTCTGGCGGGACCTCGAGCTGCCTCATGGGAGAGAGCAGCTCGAGGTGCTGTGGAACTGCCTGGTGCTCATCCGCAAGAGCACCAAAAAGTAGGGGCGGCCCTATGTGGCCGCCCTGAATCAGGCCACGACCGTCGCCTTTTCGATGACGATCGCCTCGGCGGGCACGGCCTCGGAGATGCGGCCCGGGGATGTCTTCACCCGGGCGATCTCCTCGACCGCGTCCATCCCCTGGACAACCTTGCCGAACACGGTGTAGCCCCACCCCTGGGCGTTCTTGCCCGTGTGGTTCAGGAACGAGTTGTTCTTCAGGTTGATGAAGAACTGGGCGGTCGCGCTGTGCGGGTCGTTCGTGCGCGCCATGGCGATCGTGCCCGGCTCGTTGCCGAGCTGGTTCGCCGCCTCGTTCTCGATCGAGGACCGGGTCGGCTTCTGCCGCTGGCTGCCGTCGAAGCCGCCGCCCTGGATCATGAAGTTGGGGATGACCCGGTGGAAGAGCGTGCCGTCGTAGAAACCGGCTTTCACGTACTCCAGGAAGTTTGCGACGGTCTTGGGGGCCTTGTCCGGATAAAGCTCCAGGACGATCCTCCCCTTGTTGGTGTCCAGAGCGACCTGCGGCCGGTCGGTGTTCGCGTCCATCTCTCCTCCTCACTACTTCTTGTTGGCGGGTTTGGCGGCGGCGGACAGGAGCCTCGCCCGGGTGATGACCACGGGTTGCGCCGGCACGTTCTCGTACATTCCTTTGGTCGTCGTCGGAACCTGGGCGATCGCGTCCACCACCTCCATCCCCTCGACCACGTGGCCGAAGACGGCGTAGCCCCATCCGTCGAGATTCTTGGCGGTGTGGTTCAGGAACGTATTGTCCTTCAGGTTGATGAAGAACTGGGCGCCGGCGCTGTTGGGGTCGCGGGTGCGGGCCATGGCGAGGGTGCCGCGCTGGTTGGCGAGCCCGTTGTCCGCTTCGTTCTGGATGGGCGGCCGGGTCGGCTTCTCGGTCATGTCGGGGGTGAAGCCACCGCCCTGGACCATGAAGCCGGGGATGACCCGGTGGAAGATCGTGCCGTTGAAGAAGCCGGCCTTGACGTAGTCGAGGAAGTTCTTCACCGTCTTGGGGGCCTTGTCCTGGTAGAGCTCGATGACGATGTTCCCCTTCGAGGTCTCGAGGGCGACCCGCGGGTGCGCGGCCGCCGGAGCCGGGGCTGGTCCCGGCGCCCGCTTCTGTGGGGCCGGCGCCTTGGTCTGGGCCGTGGCCGCAGTCACGCCGAGCAGCGCCGAGAGGCAGACGAGGAGAGCGGTCTTGGATCTCATGGAAGAAAGCTCCTTTGAATGAATACCGCGAGGGATCGTAGCCGGTGGACCGCTTGAGGGCAAGGCCGGTCGGGGTCGTCCTCGCCGGGGGGAGGTCGAGCCGGATGGGGCGCGACAAGGCGGGGATCGTCCTCGAAGGGGAGACCCTGGCCGCCCGCGCGGCCACCCGGCTCGCCGCGGTCTGCCCCGACGTCGCGGTGGCCGACGCCGGCCGCGGAATCCTCCCCGGCCGGCCGTCGTTT
>DATEIO010000756.1:0-5320 GCA_035278895.1 Thermoanaerobaculia bacterium
GCCGAAGTAGCCGTATTCGTAGTCGAAGAACCCGCCGTACTGGAAGGTGAAGAAGAGGTTGTTCAAAAACACCCGGTCGACCGTCATCCGCACCTTGGGGACGTTGACGCTCTCGATGGCGACCGTGTGGTTGCCCGAGGCAGAGAGGAACATGCCCTGGCTCTGGAAGTCGACGGTGGGATCGAGGTCGGGCAGGAGGACCTCTTCGGAGTACTCCTCCTCGAGGGTCGCGTCGTCGGTCGCGGGCATGCCCTGGCCCACGGTCACCGTGTAGGTGGTCCCCGGCTCGAGCTCGCCGGTCACCATGAGCTCGTTGCGCTCGGCCGAGAAGCGGACGTTGGCCTTGGGCTCGATCGTCACGTACTTTTCGGCCACGGCCGCCGAGATGGGGGAGGAGAAGCGGATCTTGAGCGACGACTCGCGCGGCCCGGGGATCGCCTCGATGCCCCACACCGCGAGCTTGTCGGCCGAGCCCACCTGGATGTCCTGAACGAACTCCTTGCCCAGCGGGGAATTACCCTCGGCGGGGGTGAGCTCGCCCGAGATCACGAGCTGGACGGTCCGCTCTTCCTTCTTCTTCTCGATCGGGGCCGTGCGGAAGCCGATGACGTTGTTCTGCCAGTCCGTCTCGAGCGTCACCTCGATCGGCTCGGCCACGTCCGGGTCGTTCACCTGGACGAGCGGGGCGAGCACCTCGGGATTCACCGCGTAGTTGAACCGCATCTCGCCCCGGTAGATCACCTTGGCCTTGCCTTCGAGCGCCGGCTCCTCGGTCACCTCCACCGCTTCGACGAGGAACGGATCGGTCTTGATCGTGAGCTCGTGGTCCCCGGTCAGGACCTGGTTTTCGCCCAGGATCTTTTCCGGCTCGAGCGTCACCTTGTACTCGCTCGCCACCGGGAAGCCGCCGTTCGGCTGGAAGCGCAGGGCGTTCGTGTCCTGCCACTTCCACGAGCCGCCGAGCGCCGGGAAGATCTCGGCCGGCGCCGGGTCCAGGACCTCGCCGACCTTCCCCTCGCCCAGCGGGTGGTCGAACAGGATGTCCGCGTACTGCCGGCCCTCGCGGTCCACCACCACGTCGAACACCGCCACCTCCTCGCCGCCCCCGCCCGCCTTGAGCTTCGCGAACGCCTGCTGGAGGGGCGCGCGGAAGGCGTAGGCCGAGACGGAGCAGACGAGCAGGGCGAGGACGGCGATGACCGCGTCCTTCCACTGCCAACGGCGAACGAACGCAAGGAATCTGGGCGGGACCTTGTCCCGAAGGTTCGGCGACGGTTCGGACATTTGAGATCTCTCCTGGGGATCTGGGAAAACGGTAGGGAGATGCTACGCCAGATTTGGGTCTGTGTCTCCTGTCCCGTTGTGTCGGAGAGGCGGGAAGCGTTTCGGAACCGTTGGCGGCACCTTATGCCCCTGTTCCTATAAGAAAAAGTATTTCCGCAGCTTCGATCGGGCTTGTCACGATCAGGCAGTAAACGTTAAAATACACCTCTCAGCAGGCAGTCGCAGTGAAGGGCTTCACGAGACGGTCGCGTGACGCCGATCTGTTGAACATTGGGCTTTCACGCGATCCCTCTATGCCACAGCCTCCCTTTGTCGAAAAAACAGATTTCTCGAGACCGGAAACCTGCGGGAAATTCCTGTGTGCCGGCGGCGAGAAGCTGTTCGTCCGCGGCGTGACCTACGGCACGTTTCGCCTGGGGCCGGACGGAGCGGAGAGCTACGATCCGGCGAGGGTCGAAAGCGACTTCGCGTCGATGGCCGCCCAGGGCGTCAACGCCGTGCGGATCTACACGGTCCCGCCCCGCTGGCTGCTCGACCTGGCGCTCTCCCAGGGCCTGCGCGTGATGATCGGGCTCCCCTGGGAGCAGCACGTCGCGTTTCTCGAAAGCGCTGCGACGGTGGCCTCGATCGAGGAGCGGGTGCGCGCGGGCGTAAGGTCCTGCGCCGGCCATCCGGCCGTGCTCGGCTACGCGATCGGCAACGAGATCCCGAGCTCCATCGTGCGGTGGTACGGCCGGTCCCGCATCGAGAGCTTCCTCCACCGCCTCTACCGGGCGGCGAAGAGCGAGGACCCGGGCGGGCTCGTCACCTACGTCAACTATCCGTCGACGGAGTATCTCGACCTGCCGTTCCTCGACTTCGTCTGCTTCAACGTGTACCTGGAGTCGCGCGAGACCCTGGCCGCCTACGTCAGCCGTCTCCAGGTGCTCGCGGGGGACCGGCCGCTTGTCATGGCCGAGATCGGCCTGGACAGCCGGCGGAACGGGCTCGAGGCGCAGGCCGCGGGGCTCGACTGGCAGATCCGGACGGTCTTCGCCGGCGGCTGTGCGGGCGCGTTCGCTTTCGCGTGGACCGACGAGTGGCACCGCGGCGGCTTCGAGATCGAAGACTGGGACTTCGGCCTGACCGACCGCGAGCGCCGCCCCAAGCCGGCGCTCGCAGCCGTGCGCCGCGCGTTCGCCGAGGTCCCGGTCCACCCCGGCGTCGCCTGGCCGCGGATCTCCGTGGTCGTCTGCAGCTATAACGGCGAGCGCACGATCCGCGGCTGCTGCGAGGCACTCGCGCGGCTCGACTATCCCGACTACGAGGTGATCGTGGTCGACGACGGCTCGACGGACCGCACCGCGGAGATCGCCCGCGGGTTCGGGTTCCGCGTCCTCTCGACCGAAAACCAGGGGCTGAGCAGCGCCCGGAACACCGGGATGCGGGAGGCGACCGGGGAGATCGTCGCCTACACGGACGACGACGCGCCGCCCGATCGCCACTGGCTGACCTATCTCGCCTGGGGCTTCCTGACGACGGGCCACGCGGCGATCGGGGGGCCCAACGTCCCGCCTCCGGGCGACGGCCTGATCGCCGACTGCGTGGCCCACGCGCCGGGCGGGCCGGTGCACGTGCTCCTCTCGGACACCGTGGCCGAGCACGTGCCGGGGTGCAACCTGGCGGTCCGCAGGGCCTGCCTCGAAGCCATCGGCGGCTTCGATCCGCGCTACCGGGCCGCGGGGGACGACGTCGACGTGTGCTGGCGCCTGCAGGAGGCCGGAGGGAGCATCGGCTTCAGCCCCGCGGCCATGGTCTGGCACCACCGGCGCAATTCGCTGCGCGCCTACTGGAAGCAGCAGCAGGGCTACGGGAGGGCCGAGGCCCTGCTCGAGCAGAAGTGGCCCGAGAAGTACAACTCGTTGGGCCACCTCACCTGGCAGGGCCGGATGTACGGCAACGGCATCGCCCGCGCGCTCACCGCGTGGCGCGGACGCGTGTACCAGGGCCCCTTCGGCAGCGCGCCGTTCCAGTCGATCTACGAGCCGGCGCCCGGCTTCTTCGCCTCCCTGCCCCTGATGCCCGAGTGGTACGGCTTCGTTTTCGCGCTCGCGGCGCTCTCGCTCCTGGGGCTGCTCTGGGCGCCTCTGGCCGGATGCCTCGTCCTGCTGGCCGCGGCGATCGTTCCTCCCGTGGCCCAGGCGCTCCGGAGCGCTGCGCAGGCGCGCTGGGAGAGGCCTTCCGCAAGCCGGTTTCTTTTGACGTCGCTCCTGCACCTGGTCCAGCCCCTGGCGCGCCTGTCCGGCCGTCTGCGTCACGGCTTGACGCCCTGGCGGCGCCGCGGAACGGCGCTCGGGATGATCGTTCCCCGGTCGGCGCTCTTGTGGAGCGAAGCCTGGCGCGCGCCCGAGGCCTGGCTCACGGAGATCCGCGAGACGGCCAAGGCCACGGGCGCCGTCGTGCTCGCGGGCGGCGATTTCGACCGCTGGGATCTGGAAGCGCGGGGCGGGCTCCTGGGCTCCGCCCGGCTCCGCATGGCTCTCGAGGAGCACGGCGCGGGCCGGCAGCTCCTGAGGCTCCGTTCCTGGCCCCGCCTCTCCTCCCTGGGGATCTCCTGCGCGGTCCTGTTCGGCCTGCTCGCCGTGGCCGCGGCGGGCGACGGCGCCTGGGCCGCGGTGGCCGTGCTCGCCTCCCTGGCGCTCTTCCTCGCCGCGCGGACGCTGCTCGAAAGCGCGTCCGCCGTGGCCGTGCTGCGCAACGCGGTCCGCAAGACCGGGCAGGCCGCCAGCCTGGTGCCGGTCACCGCGGCGCCGGCCGGGAAGGATCTCCGGACCGGCAAGCCGCTGGACGTGCTCGTGGCGCCGGTGCCGGATTGAGAGCGATGGACGAGCTCTGCTACCGCGTCTCCGAAGAGGGCGACCAGCCGGCCCTGCTGCGGCTCTGGGAAGAGGCGGGCTGGGGGAGCCTTTCGCCTGAACAGTGGCGCGAGTGGTTCGTGGACGGGCCCGAGGGGCCGTGCCTGATCACCGTGGCCGTGGACGGGAAGGACGAGGTCGTGGGGCAAGAGATCTTCGCGCCCTCGCGCCTCTGTGTGGCGGGCCGGGAAACGCGCGCTCTCCGCTTCTCCGCGCCCATCCTGCGCCCGGAGCTGCGCGGCGAGCCTCTCCACCGGCAGGAGCACCCGATGGTCGGCCTCTACGTGGCGGCGGCCGCGGCGGCGGAAGAGCGCGGCTTCGAGCTCGTCTACTCGCTGCCGGAATACGCCTGGCTGCGGATCTTCCGGCTGGCCCCCCGGTTCGGCGTGCCGCGCTTCGAGGAGGCGGCCTTCGACTGCGTGGAGCTGCCGCTCGCGACCGCGCGCTCCGCGGGGAGCGTCGAGGCCCGGCCCGTGACGCGGTTCGGGCCGGAGCACGAGGAGCTGTGGAGGTCCGCCCTGGAGAGCTTTCCGATCTCCTGCGGCGTGGTGCGCGACGCGGCGTGGCTGACGTTCCGCAATTCGGGCCGCATCACCCTGGAAATCCGCGACCTGGAGGACGGCGCCCTCCTCGGGTACTCGGCGACGAAACGGCAGACGGGGCTGCTGGCCGACGTGCTCGCCCGCGGGCCCGAGCATCTCCCGGCCGTGATCGCGGAGACCGCGGTGTGGCTCCGCCAGAACGGGCCCGGCGACGCCTGCCTCAAGGCCATGCGGACGCCCGCGCTCGCCCCGGCCCTGGACGCCCTGGGCTTCGCGCCGGCGGACTACCGGTTCGCGTTCATCTACAACGTTTTCGGCTCGCCGGCCGGGCTCGAGCGGATCGCGCCCGAGCGCTGGTACGTCATGCCGGGCGACTGAGGAGGAGCTTTGGGACTGGACTACAGGCTCGTCCGCGAGGACGACCTTCCCGGCATCCAGCGCCTGTGGAAGGAGGAGACCAACTGGGGCTCGCTCGCCGACGAGCTGTGGCAGCGCTTCGTGGTCGACGCGCCGGAGTGGGGCGGAATCTCGGGCACGGTGGCGACGGACGGCTCGGGCCGGATCGTGGGCCAGTTCGCCTTCGTCCCCTCGCTCGTGTCG
>DATEIO010000757.1:0-9898 GCA_035278895.1 Thermoanaerobaculia bacterium
ACCGCCGGGTTCCCAACCTCATGAAGTACTTCGAGCGCAAGGGCAAGAGCCTCGCCTTGGACGGCGCCTACGAGCCCGGGGACGTGGTCGCGTGGCGGCTGTCGAACGGGCTGCTCCACGTGGGCGTGATCGCGGAGGACCTGGTGCCGGGAACGAAGCGGCGCTACGTGATTCATAACATTGGCTCCGGCGCGCAGAAGGAAGACGTCCTCTTCGCCTTCGAGATTCTGGGTCACTATCGTTGGTGACCTCCATATCTCATAGATATGGAGTACCCCTCAGACATATATTGGACGTGATCTCCTCCCGAATGCTACGTTCGTAGCAGATTCGGAGCGGCCTGCCGCTCCATGGCATGGAGGAGTCCACGTTGAACCGGTTTCTGCTCGCTTTTCTGATCGTGGCCAGTGCCGCGCTGTACCCCCTTCGGGCGCAGGAGATGCGCCTGCTCCGTTTCCCGGCCGTCCACGGCGATACCGTGGTGTTCACCTACGCGTCGGATCTCTGGGTGGCTGACCGCAAGGGCGGCGCGGCCCGCCGTCTCACGACCCACCGGGGCGACGAGGTGCGCGCCAGGATCTCACCCGACGGCACGCGGGTCGCCTTTCAGGCTTCCTACGACGGCAATCCCGACGTCTATGTGATGCCGATCGAGGGCGGCTCGCCCCGGAGGCTCACGTTCGATCCGTTCGCGGAGGGGCTGGTCGGCTGGGCTCCGGACGGCAAGATCGCCTACTCCTCGGGCGCGGGCGCCTTCATCGAGCGCCAGGACCGGCTGTGGCTCGTGGCGCCCGAGGGCGGGCTGCCGGTCGAGACACCGATCCAGGAGATCGCGAACGGCTCCTTCTTCCCCGACGGCCGGCGCATCGCCTACAACCGGACGAACGCCTACGCGCGCAACTGGCGCCGGTACCGGGGCGGGATGACGGGCGCGATCTCGATCTACGATCTCCAATCCAACGCCTATTCCGAGCTGCCCAACGAGGGGGCGAACTCCTGGTTTCCGATGGTCGCCGGAAATTCGATCTATTTCGTGAGCGATCGCAGCCAGGGGACCGTGAATCTCTACCGGCACGACCTGGCGACGGGGCAAGAGACGCAGCTCACGAAGTTTTCGGACGCCGACGTGAGGTGGCCTTCCACGGACGGAAAGACGATCGTCTACGAGCAGGATGGAACGCTCCACGCGTACGACCTCGCCACGGGCCGGGACGAGACGCTGCGCTTCACGGTCACGAGCGACGAGATCTCCACGCGGCCCTATGTGGTGAAGGTCGGCAAGAAGATCTCCGCACTTTCGCTTTCGCCGGACGGCAAGCGGATTGTGGTCGAAGCCCGGGGCGAGATCTTCGACGTTCCGGTGAAGGACGGAGACGCGCGGAACCTGACGGCCACGCCCGGGATCCGGGAAGGCTGGCCGCGCTGGTCTCCGGACGGCAAGACGATCGCCTGGTTAAGCGACGCGTCGGGGGAATTCCAGATCCTCGCGCGGCCGGCCGCGGGCGGAGACGCGAAGCCGGTGAGCGAGCACAAGGGCTCGAGCATCCTCGGGTTCTCGTGGTCGCCGGACAACAAGAAGATCCTCTACTGGACCGAGGATTACGAGTCGTTCCTTCTCGATCCGGAGACGCGCCGGGCGACGCCGGTCTTCAAGCCCGGATACCCGGGGTCGCTCTCGTTCGACTGGTCGCCGGACGGACGATGGATCGCGTATACCGATCCCCTCGCGACCGGGTTCGGCGCGATCCATTTCTACGAAGTGGCCACGGGAAAGAGAACGCGGGTGACGGACGGGCTCTACGACGACGGCAACGTCACCTTCGACCGCACGGGAAAGTATCTTTATTTCACCTCCGCAAGGACGTTCACCCCGACCCCGGGCCGGTTCGAGGAGAGCCTTAAGGTCGAGAAGGCGGACGGGATCTACGTCATCCCCCTGACCCGGGATCTGCGCAACCCGCTCTTCCCCGAGCCCGAGGGTGAGGAGGAAAAGAAAGAGGAGGAGAAAGCGGTTTCCGTGCGGATCGATTTCGAAGGCCTCGCCGGCCGCATCGTTGCGCTGCCGGTCCCTCCGGGAGAGCGTGGCGCGCTGTTCGGCGCGAAGAACGGGGTCTTGCACTATGCCGGGGGCAAGCTCCGGAAGTTCGATCTGATATCCAAGGAGACAGTGACGATCTACGAGGGGCCGGAGATCGAATTCAATTTCAATCCGGACCGCACCCGGCTCGCCTATTTCGCGGACGGCGTTCTGGGCGCGGTCGAGATCAAGCCCGGCGTGACCCACGGCGCAGGGAAGGTGGACACGAGCGCTTTGGAGGCCTGGGTCGATCCGCGCGCGGAGTGGAAGCAGATGTTCTGGGAAGCCTGGCGCTTCGAGCGGGACAACTTCTTCCGCGCGGACATGGGAGGGCTCGACTGGCTGGCGGTCGGCAAACGCTACGAGCGCTACCTGCCGGCGGTCGCGAGCGCGGCCGATTTCAAATATGTTCTGGGTCTCCTCCTGGGCGAGCTCGCGACCTCGCACGCGTACACCTACGACGCTCCCGAGGAGCCCGGCGGGAACGACCGCGCGGCGAGCGCCGCCCTGCTCGGCGCGGACTACGAGGCGAGCGGCCGGTGGGTGCGTTTCAAACGGATCTATCCTGGCACGTTGACGGACGAGACGCTGCGCGGTCCCCTGGGGGAGCCGGGCGTCAACGTGAACGCGGGCGACTACCTCCTGGAGATCGACGGGAGCCCGGTCGACGCCACGGTGCACCCGAATTCCCTGTTGATCAACAAGGCGGACCGGGTCGTCACGCTGACCGTGAACGACCGGCCCACGCTCGAAGGGGCGCGGAAGGTCCAAGTACGGCCGATCCGGAACGAGGTGAACCTTCGCTATTACGAGTGGGTGGAGGGCAACCGCAGGAAGGTTGCCGAAATGTCGGGCGGGCGGATCGCCTACATCCACTATCCGAACACGGCCGAAGGCGGCCAGATCGCGTTCATCCGCGGCTTCTATGGCCAGGTGGACAAGGATGCGATCATTCTGGATTCGCGCTTCAACCGCGGGGGAAATCCGCAGCCCATGGTGCTGCCGACGCTCGCCCGCCGCTGGCAGACGAATGTTCTCTACCGCAAGTGGAAGGGCGGCAACGAGGTCTACGCGATCAACGGGCCAAAGGCCATGCTGATCAACGGCTACGCGGGCTCGGGTGGCGACCTGACGCCGTGGATGTTCCGCGATGCCGGTATCGGGGTTCTGATCGGAACGCGGACCATGGGCGCTCTTGTGGGCATCAATGAAGTCCGCGGGTTGATGGACGGCACCGCCGTCTCCGCGCCGGGTTACACGCGGTTCGATCCTGAAACGGGAGACTGGATCGCGGAGAACAAGGGGATCGAGCCCGACCTCGTGGTCGACGCGCGGCCGGACCTGATCGCCCAGGGGCGCGATCCCCAGTTGGAGAAGGCGGTCGAGGTGCTCCTGGACCAGTTGAAGAAGAATCCGCCCACGATCGCGGCTCCGAAGCTGCCGCCGGCCGGAGGGTCTCTACAATAGCGGTCCATGAACGACATCGAGCTCCGCCACCTGCGCTACTTCCTCGCGGTCGCCGAGGAGCTGAGCTTCAGCCGGGCGGCGGAGCGGCTCGGCATGGCGCAGCCGCCGTTGAGCCAGCAGATCCAGCGCCTGGAGGCCCTCGTGGGGCACGAGCTTTTCGAGCGGCGGCCCCGCGTGCGGCTGACCGCGGCGGGCGAGGCGCTTCTGCCCGCTGCGCGGCGCGCGCTCGCCCAGGTGGAGCAGGGGGTGGAGGCCACGAACCGGGCGGCGCGCGGCGAGGTGGGGACCGTGGAGGTGGGCTTCGCCGCGTCGATGATCCTCTCCGTGGTCCCGCCGGTCGTCCGCGCCTTTCGAAAAGGGTTTCCGGAGGTCGACCTCCAACTGCGCGAGATGTCGTCGGCCGCCCAGGTGGCGGCTCTGCGTGAAGGGCAGATCGACGTCGGGCTCCTGCGCGAGCCCGCCCCCGCGGACCCGGAGATCCGCTGCGAGCCGGTGGGGGAGGAGGCGTTCGTGGCCGTGCTCCCGCCCGAGCACCCTCTGGCGAGCCAGAGGCGGGTCGACCTCTCCGCTCTGACGGACGAGCCGTTCGTCCACTTCCCGCGGCCCATTGCGCCCGGGCTCTACGACCGCATCTTGGCGCTCTGCCAGGAGGCTGGCTTCCAACCCCGGGTCGTCCAGGAGGCGCAGGAGTGGCTGACCATCGTGGGGCTCGTAGAGGCCGGTATGGGCGTTTCCCTCGTGCCGGAATCCTTCCGCAAGCTCAAGTGGGGCGACGTCGCCTACCGCCCGCTCGGCAACGCGACCCGGAAGTCACCGATCACCCTCTGCTGGCGCGCGGGCGGGGAGCGTCCGGTGGTGCAGGCGTTTCTGCGCACGGCCCGGGAGGCGCTGGCGAGGTAAAGGCGCTCAGGCCTCGCCGTCGTCGCGGCTCACAAACGAATCCACCGCCGCGACATGCAGAGGCTCGGCCTCCGCGATGCGCTGCGTGACCGCCTCGACGAGGTCCTTGTAGCGGATCGCGCCGGGCGACGGGGTCCAGCGGAAGTCGTGGCGGCGGGCGAGGAGGAAGTCCACGAAGGGGGCGAGCAGGGGGAGGTCCGGGTTGGATTCTTCGACCCAGAGGAACTGGCCGGCGGGATTGACCTCCAGGAAGACGGGCTCGCCTTCCGGCGTCACGATGAAATCGAAGGCTCCGAAGACGATTCCCAGGTTTTCCATGAGACGCAGGCAGGCGCGCTCGACCTTCTCGGGCAGGCGGTCCGGCTCGACCCGGATCTGCGCTCCGGCGGCCCGCCAGTCGTCGCGCGCCGCTTCCACCTCCTGCGAGAGCAGCCGGGCGGTGACGACGTGGGCGCCCATCACCGTGACCCGCAGCTCGTGGGCCTTGTCGACCTTTGCCTGGAAGATGCCGGGGGTGACGCGCAGGGTCTCGTCGTCCGGGAGATCGTCGACGTCCACGTCGGTCGTGAACAGGACGGCCACGCGGTCGTCGGTGTTCCACTGGGCGGGATAGAAAGGTTTATAAATCGCCCGCCCGCGGTGCTCTGCGAGGAAGCGGCGGATCCTCGCCGGGTCGTTGCTGAGAAGCGTGGGAGGCACGGTGAGCCCCGCCCGCGCGGCTTCATGGAGCTGCACGGCCTTGAGCTCGGCGCGCGGCCGGCTCGCCAGGGGGTTCACCCAGAAAGCCTCGGGCGCCACCAGTTGATAGAGGCCGGTGAGAAAATCGTGGCATTCGCGCCGGGCCACCGGGCGGTCGGCGGGGTGGAGGCCTTCCGGGAGGACGGCGGGAGTGGGCCGGCGCAGCCAGACCGTGTCGAAAGGGGGACCCGTCATGATCCCGGGCCCCGTGATTTCCCAATCGATCTCTCCTCCCCGGAGGTCGATCGACGCGCTCTGGAGCGTGGGAAAGTCGCTGCCGAACCACTCCACGGCCTCGTGCCCCCGGGCTTCGAGAGCCAGCGCCACGGCCACGGCGTGGACGTCTCCGGGATGGGTGGGAATCAGGATGCGCGTCATGCGATGGAGGAGAAGAGCCCCGGCCGGGCTCGAGCGCGCGGCCGGGGATGAAAGCCGGATCAGCCGTTGTGGTCGATCTGGTCGCGATCGGGCGGGTACGTCAAGGTGTAGGTCTTGGGCCCGGAGCCGGTCGCCTGCTCGAGCTCCTCACGGGTCAACTCGCGGGCGAGCTTGCGGCCGAGGATGCGTCCGACAGGAGTTTCGTTCTTTTTCATTGCTTACTCCTTTCTACAGCCGCGCCGAAGCGCGGACGTCCCTTATAGCGGACTTATCGAAGCTTTGCAATGAACGGGCCAGCCTACGAGCCCTCCCGCGTGAGGGTCGTGGCCGGACCGCCGGGCTGCTCCAGGGTCACCGCCCGGGCCTTTCCTTCCGCGAGGTCGAAGGTCATGGCATAGCCGGGTGCCATCCCTTCGAGCCGGAAGCGCGTAGGCGCGACCGGGACGAGCACCAGGGGCGGCTGGTTGGCCGCGACGACCCGCAGAACCTTGCCGAGGAGCTCGACCGTGACGGCGAATCCGGTCTCCGCCGACTTGTAGGTGCCGGTGAACGGGGTGAGCTGAGCGACGGAGAGCTCGATCTCCGGATCCCGCTTCAAAGCGAACTCCGGGCGTTTCGTTCCGGCCACGCAGGAGGCGGTATCCAACCCGTCGAGCCGGCCGGCCTGGACGAACGAGGTGATCAGCTGATCCACGCACTCGACGCCCGAGATCCCTTCGAAGCTATGGCCGCCGTCCGGGACCACGACGTGGCGGCTGGTCTTGAAGTGGTGCGCAACGGCCTCGGCGTTCGACGGCGGCGTGACCGGGTCGCGCTCCCCGGAGATCAGGAGCACGGGGACGTCGGTTTGGACCGGGGTGAGGAACTCGCGGCCGAGCCGGGCGGTGGGCCAGCCCGCGCAGGCCGCCTGCTGCTTGCGGATGCGGAACTCGCCCAGGAACGTGCCGCGGACGGCTTCGGGGATCTTGGCCTCGTCGATCCACGGGAGGTCTTCCGCGCAGGTGAGCGCCAGGTAGTAGCCGTCGGCCGTGGAGCCCATGACGCCGCCGAAGAAGCGGGCCGTTTCGGCCATCGGCTTCCAATCCCCCTGGGCCGCCAGATGCACGTTCAAGGGGAGGAGGGCGGCGGACGAGGAGACGTACATCATGTAGCGCAGGGTCTGGGCCACGGCGTTGTGGGAGAGGCGGATCTCGGCCGGCTTGCCGGTCTCGGGGTCGGTGAGCGATACCACCACGGGCTCGCGGTCCACGCGCGCAAACACGGCGGCCACGTCGTCTTTGAGCTTGGGGAAGGCGGCGCGGCAGCCGGCGTCGGCCGCGCACTCGGCGATCAGGCCGTCGAGCGAGTCCTGGGCGCTCCGCGCCATGGAAAAGGGCCCGAGCTCGTCGGTCGGCACGACGCCCCAGAGGGTCGCCGTGCGCACCCGGTCGGGGTGCCGGCGCAGGTAGATCTGGACGAGCCGGGAGCCGGCGGAGACGCCGAAAAGGTTCACCTTTTCGTATCCCAGGGCGGCGCGCACCTCGTCGATGTCGTCGATCGTGTTGTCCGACGTGTACTGGGTGAGGTCGCGCTCCTTGCCCAGCCGCTCGCCGCACGCCTTCACCCGGTCCGCGGGCAGGAAGTTTTCGAGGAAGCCCTGGACGCCCGTGATCCCCTGGAGCTCCTGGCAATTCAGGGGCGCCGAGCCGCCAGTGCCCCGGAAATCCACCAGGAAGATGTCGCGCCGCTGCCGGAGGTCCTTGTACACCTGGGCGAGAAAGCCCCCGCCGCTGACCGAGGAGTCGCCGGGCCCGCCCGCGAAGTAGACGAACGGGTCGGGCAGAGGATCGGGACCCAGCGCGGGGATGACGACGACGAGGAGCGGGATCTTCCGCCCCGACTTCGCGGCCCGGTTTTCCCAGACCTCGTAGGTGCCGCATTTCGCGTCGGGCGGCAGCCCCGGAACGGTGCAGGCTCCGAGGGAGAGCTTCTTCGCGGGTGCGGCGGTCTCGGCAGCCACCGCTCCGCCGGCCAGCCCGAGCGCGCAGACGAAGGCGCCGAGCGCAGGAATCCATGGATGTCGCATGAGAAAGGTCCTTTTCGGAAAAAGGAGGGCCGTCCCCTCCCTCCAGCCAGTACGCAGGCCTGGGAGGGAGGGTTTCGGGCGGTGGGAGCCGGCCGGATCAGCTCCGGCGGAGCCTCAATCTCGTCCGTACCGGTAACACAGCGTGTCGTTCGGCAGGGTGAGGTCGAACTCCCCGAGGTCCTCCATGACCGAGCTGTCCTTCACGCGGTACACGCGTCCGGCGACCCCTTTGGCGCCGTTCGTGGCGCCCGGAACGGCGGACGAGGTGCGGAAGACCAGGACCCGGCCCGGGGCCCAGAATCCCTGGGTGTCCGCCGGGGCCTTGCCGATCGTGACGAACTCGGCATTGGTGCCGTCGACGACGACGATCTGTCGATAGCCCCGCTCGCAGCCTGCGAAGAGGAACCCCAGGAGCACTACAGCCACAGCGACGGTTGCACGAGCCATCTTGCCACTCATGATCGCCTCCTTGTCCCAAGACCTTCAGCCGGCCCGTCCGGACGCGTGAGGAGCGTTGCCCGCCCCCCTGATGTGCCGCAGGCGAGCCGAGCGTTGTGGCTATTGTCTATAGTACTCCTGTCACGGCAGTTGGGCTCCTCACCTCCCAGATTTCCGTCTGCGAATCCTCATAGACGAGCCTGAATGCTTCAGGGTGCCGGACGATCCACCGGCGCTCGGGGTTTTCCCACCGGGAGCGGAAGAGGACGACGTAGTCGATCTTCTGGCGCTCGAGGTTCTGGCGCCAGGTGCGGTAGCGGCCCGCGCTGCGGAGAGGGACGTCGGGCGAGCCTCCCCAGGTGTAGTGCTGGTGGGCGAGGCTCGGGGTGGAGGGGACGTACTGCACGTCGTTCTGGAGGCGGCTTCCGAAGAAGAGGTAGGGCTGATTCCAGCCCGCGTAGGCGATCCGGGCTCCGGAAGGGCCGGCGAGCTCCTCCAGGGTGTAGGCCGCGGTCTGGTCCCGGAGCTTCACCCTCTGGTATTTCGCCACGGCGGCGCCCGCGGGAAACATTGCGATCAGGAGGAGCGCCAGGCCCGCGATTCCGGCCCACCGGAGGCCCGGGAGGCGGACCGGCCGCCAGCGCGTGGCCACCAGGGCGGCGGCCACCACGAGGAGGGTGCCTAGAAAGATTTTTCCGGGAGAGAAGGCCCGCGCGAGGACGCTCGCCGTGGCCGCGAGGAGCACGAGCGCACGGATTGCGACGCCGGCCCGGGGACCGATCCTCTCGGTGAGCCAGGCGAAGGCCACGGCGGCCAACGCGATGCCGGACGCGAAATAGCGGACGTCCCGGTGGTCGTGCATCAGGTAGAGGAATTCCAGGAAGAAGACCGCGGGCAGGGCGAAGACCAGGGCCGTCTCGATCCTTTGGGTCCACGGCCCTTTCCGCAGAGCCAGGAAGGGAGCGAGGAGGGCGGCGGGGAGGAGGGTGAAGGGGAAGAGGGGTCCGAAGAGGTCGGGTCGCGCGGTGAGGAAGCGCGGGACGTCGATCCGGTATTCGGGGAACTGGCTCCGGAAGGCCATCGTGGCCCCTTCCCAGCCCGGGAGACCGAGGAGGGGCGCGGGAAAGAGCGGGTTGCCTGCGGTGACGGCGTTCCGGAGATAGGTGTAGCCGCCCGCGATGGCCATCGTCACCGCGAGGAGGGCGACGAGCCCCGCGAGGGCCGTCCCGGCGAGGCGCGGGCGGCGGACGAGGACGAGCAGGGCGAGGAGGGCCAGGAGCGTGGCCGCGTTCAGGACACCGATGTACTTGGTGCCCACGAGGAGCCCCAGGGCGAGGCCGGTCGAGGCCGCGGAGCCCGGGCGGGGTTTCCAAGCCGTTTCGAGAATGCCGTCCAGGGCAGCCAGGGTGAAGAAGGCGGCCGCGTGGTCGTTGCCGGCGCCCAGCGCCAGCACGGGGAAGAACCGGCGGATCGACGCGTAGAGGAGGACAGCGAAGGCGGCGGCCCGCGGGGAGAGGCCGAGGCGACGGGCCACGGCGGCGAGCGCCACCAGGGAGAAGAGGGCGAAGGGGAGCTCCACCCAGCGGGCGGCCACGTCGCTGTCCCGGAACGGGGCGAGGAGCGCCCAGGCCGAGATCTCGGAGAGGATGGGGTAGAAGGCCGTCCCCGAATCCCCCATGGAAAATTTGACCATTCGCAGGTCGCCGTGGCGATGCCAGGTGGCGACCGCGGTCAGGTGATAGGAGAGGTCGTCGAAGCTGCTCTGCCCCGGGGCAAGGTAGAAGCTGTCGGCCGCGGCCTTCGCCAGCGGGAGGAGCAGGATGACGAAGCCGGCG
>DATEIO010000758.1:0-2932 GCA_035278895.1 Thermoanaerobaculia bacterium
CCCGGGCGGTCTGAAAACATCTTGCAAGGCGTAGCCGCCGCAGATCCCCTGTCCGGTCACGACCACGCGAATCGGGTCGCTCGCCGTGGGAAGCCTCGGGCTGACGGTGATCGTCTCGACCTTGGGCGTCCCGAACTGGGCTGCGGCGTCGCCGGCGGCCAGGATGAGGAGCACAAGACAGACAAGAGCTGTGCGCATGATCGATCTCCTCAAATGGGGCGGACCTCGGGCGGCAGGTGCCCGCGGTCGTCGTCGTGCCGCCGGTCCACGGCCCGCAGCTCCACGGGCGTGGGACCGGACGGCGGCTCCTCGCCGGGGAGCGGCGAGCCGTAGAACACCTTCGAAGGCGGCGTCCACTCTTCCCCCCGCATCTTCGCGGCGGCCCACTCCACGCCTTCGAGAATCTTGTGATACCCGGTGCAGCGGCAGAGATTGCCGGAGAGGGCCTCCTGGATCTCCTCGCGTTCCGGGCGAGGGTTTTCGGCGAGCAGCGCCTTGGCCGCCATCAGGATGCCTGGCGTGCAGTAGCCGCACTGGGCGGCGCCCAGGTCCGCGAAAGCCGCCTGGAGGGGATGGAGGTCGTTGCCGTTCTGCAGCCCCTCGACCGTTTCGATCGACCGGCCTCCCATCTCGGCGGCGAGCACGAGGCACGAGAGCACCGGCCGGCCGTCCACCAGCACGGCGCACGTGCCGCACTCGCCGAGCTCGCACCCGTGCTTGGTACCGGTCAGCCCGCATTCTTCCCGCAGCACCTCCAGAAGCGTGTGGTGGGTGGGGAAGACCACGGCCCGGTCCTCGCCGTTGATCCGCAGTTTGAGGGTGGTCAGGTCGTTCATGAAATCTCCGGTTTCCCTGTAGGGGCGGCCCTATGTGGCCGCCCTGCTTGCTTGGGCTCGTTTCTCCTGCGGCAGGGTCGTCCCGCCCGCCCAGGGCGGCCACATAGGGCCGCCCCTACATCGTCGTCGCCCGATCGTCCGGTCTCTCCATATCCACCCCATCCGCCAAAAGTCCCCGCACCAGCATCTCCGCGCACTCGCGGCCGATCTCGCGGGCGGTCTTGCTGCCGTCGGGGCGGAACCATTTCACCGTCCAGTTGGCGGCCCCGAGGATCGCGAGAGCCGCGACCTTGGGGTCGGTCTTGCGGAACACGCCCGCGGCCATGCCCGCCTCGATGACCTCCCGGTAAAACCTCTCGTACGCGTCGCGCCGCACCTGGACCGCCTCCCGAAAGCGCTCGCCCAGGGCTTCCACCTCCAGGTGGGCGAGCGAGCCGGGCGTCCTCTCGTTGAGGAGGACGACGTGCTCCTCGATCAGGAAGAAGAGCCGGGCATCCGCACGCAGCGGGAGCTCGCGCGCCCGAGCTACCAGCTCCAGGAGGCCCGAGAGGGCATTTTCCTGCACGAAGGCCAGGAGCTCGCCTTTGTCCTTGAAGTAGTAGTAGAGGTTCCCGACCGCCATGCCCAGCTCCGCCGCGATGTCCCGCATGCCCGTGGCGTGGAGCCCCCGGCGTCGGAACACCCGCGAAGCCGCGTCCAGGATCTCGCGCTTCTTGTCGAAGACCTTCCCGTTGGGCTCGGCGCGGCGGATGGAGATCGGAATTTGAACCATCGTTCAAAATTTTGGCAGCCAGGAGGGGGGATGTCAAGGATTTGCTGCTACGCCGGGCCCGGGCTGCGGTATGGTACGCCCTGCCGTATGAAACGCTGCCTCCCGATCCTGCTTCTCCTCGCCACGAGCCTCGCGGCCTGCGACTCCGGAGACCTCCCGAAGGACCTCTCCGGGACCGCCTCGCCGGCCGGCCCGGGCGCGAGCACCTCTCCGGACAAGGCTTCGGCGCGGGGTCCGGGAAAGGGCGTTCTTCTGGAGTTGCGCCGCTGGAAGGACCCGGAAGATCTGGTGCTCATCGGAAAGGGCAGCGTGCTCTCCGGACCGGCGGGCGGACCGCTCGTCCGCACCGTCTTCTCCGGCCGGGAGCGCGCCGAGGACCTGCGCTCCTTCGTCCGGACCTACGCCCCCTTCCGTGCGCCCCTGCCCGGCGGGGAGGTAGCGTTCCACGGCCAGGGAAGGGCACGGCCGGGGCCGGTCGAGCGACGGATGATCGCCGAGTGGGCCCGCGCCGTGGCCGCCGAGACGGCGGGAGCCCAGGGCGACAGCTCCTACGGGCTCGTCCTCTCCTGGCATAGGAGCGGCGGAGCGGGGATCTGCGACGAAGTGACCGTGGATCTGACCGGCGAGGCGAGAGCCTCCTCCTGCTCCTGGGACCACGAAGCCCGCGGCCGGCTGGCCCCCGCCACCCTCGCCCGGCTCTACGAGTGGTTCGACGAGCTGGCCCCCTTCCAGAGTGGCGGAGGAGACGAGGACCTCTCCGGAGGCACGCAGTCGGGGCTGATCTTCGCGGGCCGGGGAAAGCGCGAGGCCACGCCCGCCGAGATCGCCCGCATGCAGGCCCTCCCGCCCGCGCTCTTCCGCGAGCTCTCGGGCCGCGCGCCCGTCCCCGCCGCACCCGATGCCCCGGCGGGGATGACGAGCGCGCCTCCGCCGCCCCCGGGAGAAGCCCCCGCCGGCCTCCCCCCGGGAACGCGCCTGCTCCTCCCGCCCCGGCACACCGTCCGCACAGGACCCCGCCCGGGCACCGAGGTCGTCCTCCAGTTCCCCGAAGAGCCGCCGCCGGTTCCCCTCCCGCCTTCGCCACCGGCGGCTCCGCCTACGACTACGCCGGGAGCGCGTCCTGCGACGCCGGCCGGGCCGCCGCCTCCGGCCGGCGAAGGAGGTTAGCTTTGCCGACCATCTTCTCCCACGCGGTCATCGCCCTCGGTCTCGGGGCCGCCTTTTTCGGACGCAAGGCGCCGGCCGGCGCTCTGGCAATGGGAGCCCTCTGCGCGGCGCTGCCGGACGCGGACGTCGCCGGCTTCGCGTTCGGCGTCCGCTACGA
>DATEIO010000759.1:0-7913 GCA_035278895.1 Thermoanaerobaculia bacterium
CTCACCTACCGCGAGTTCGAGATGGGGCACGAGATCCGCCCGGAGGCGCTCAAGGTGGTCGTCCAGTGGCTGGACAACCGGGCGTTTTCGCGCGGCGCTTCCGAGCCCTGAGCACCCCCCTGGCCGGGGTGTCTCGGCCCCGGCCCGGAGCTACACTCTATGTAGGGGCGCGCATGTACGCGCCCCCTCGTCGTCGTCCTCCGAAAGATCATCTACTTTGAGGTTACTGGGGCCAGCGCCTCTGAATTGATGAATTATTCCGACAGAGCCATTCAGTTGATTGAGGCCTCGCGATGACGGAGCCGGCGGTCTGGTCCGAGGTCCGGCCGAAGACCCTCGCGGGGGTGCTGCGCGCCCGCACCGCGGAGCGGCCGGACCAGTGGGCGTTCACCTTTCTCGCGGACGGCGAGACCGAGGCGGGGCGGCTGACCTACGCGGAGTTGGACGCCCGCGCCACGGCCATCGCGGCGGCGCTCGCCCGGTCGGTCGCGCCGGGGGAGCGGGCGCTCCTCCTGTTCCCGCCGGGGCTCGACTTCATCGCCGCCTTTTTCGGCTGCCTTTACGCCGGGGTGGTGGCGGTCCCCGCTTATCCGCCGCGGCCGAACGACCGCTCGCAGTCGCGGCTGCGCTCGATCGCGCGGGACGCGGAGCCCAGGGCGGCGCTCACCACGTCCGCGATCCTCGCGGGTGTGGAGGGGCCGAAGGGTCTCTTCGCCATCGCTCCGGAGCTGGGCGGTCTGCGCTGGATTCCCACCGACGTCCCGGAGCTGTGGAGCGGCGGGCTCGGCTGGGAGCTTCCGGATCCGGACCCGGACTCGGTCGCCTTCCTGCAGTACACCTCGGGCTCGACCTCGGCTCCCAAGGGCGTGATGGTCACCCACGCGAACCTGGTCCACAACGAGCGGATGATCGGCGCGGCCTTCGAGCAGGACGAGGATTCGATCGTGGTCGGCTGGCTGCCGCTCTACCACGACATGGGGCTGATCGGGAACGTGCTCCAGCCGCTCCACGCGGGCGGCCGGTGCGTGCTGATGTCCCCGGTGGCCTTCCTCCAGAAGCCGCTCCGGTGGCTTTCGGCGATCAGCCGCTACCGGGCCACGACCTCGGGCGGGCCCAACTTCGCCTACGAGCTGTGTCTGCGCAAGATCGGCTCGGAGGAGAGGGCGGGGCTCGACCTGTCGAGCTGGCGGGTGGCCTACAACGGCGCCGAGCCGGTGCGGGCCGAGACGCTCGAGCGCTTCGCCGCGGCGTTCGCCCCGTGCGGGTTCCGCCGCGCGGCGTTCTACCCGTGCTACGGCTTGGCCGAGGCCACGCTCTTCGTGACCGGGGGCGAGCCGGGCCGGTTCCCCCGGGTGGAGGCGGTAGACGCGGCGGCGCTGGAGCGCCACGAGGTCGAGCCAGCGCCGCCCGGGAGCCCCGCGGCCCGCCTCCTCGTGAGCTGCGGCCGGCCCTCGCTGGGGCAGCGCGTGGCCGTGGTGGACCCGGAGACCGGGATGGAGCAGCCGCCCGGACGCGTAGGGGAGATCTGGATCGCGGGCGAGAGCGTGGCCCGCGGCTACTGGAAGCGGGACGAGGCCACGGAGCGGGACTTCCACGCCTTCCTGCTCGGGGCTCCGGAGGGGAGCGAGGGGCCGTACCTGCGGACGGGCGATCTCGGCTTCCTCGCGGAGGGCGAGCTCTTCGTCACCGGGCGCTTGAAGGACCTGATCATCATCCGCGGGCGCAATCACTACCCGCAGGATCTCGAGCTGACGGCCGAGCGGAGCCATCCGGACCTGCGGCCGGGCAACGGCGCGGCGTTCTCCGTGGAGGTGGGCGGGGAGGAGCGGCTGGTCGTGGTCCACGAGGTGGAGCGCCGCCGCCGCGAGGGGCTCTCGGAGGTGGCCGAGGCGGTGCGCCGGGCCGTGGCCGAGGAGCACGAGGTCCAGGTGCACGAGGTGGTGCTGATCCGCGTGGGGACGCTGCCCAAGACGTCGAGCGGCAAGGTGCAGCGCCGGCTCTGCCGGGATCTCTACCTCACGGATGGGTTCGCCGTGGTGGGCCGGAGCGCCCTGGCCACGGCCGGGCCGGCGGCGGAATCGGATCTCGTGCTCTCGCGGGGGGCGCTCCTGGCCCTGGAGCCGGAGGAGCGTCCCGGCGTGCTCGCGGCGTTCCTGGCCGAGCGCGTGGCTGCAGCCCTGGGCGTGCCCGCGAGCGCGGTCTCCCCGGAGCAGCCGCTCACCAGCCTGGGGCTCGATTCGCTCGCGGCCGTGGAGCTCAAAGGGAGCGTGGAGGCGGCCCTGGAGATGCCGGTGCCGCTGGCGGACCTCCTCCAGGGGATCGGCACCCGGGCGCTCGCGGAGAAGATCCTCGCGGCCGGAGCGGAGGTGGGAGACGTGCCGCCGGTCCGCGCCCGGTCGCTGACCGGCGACCAGCCGCTCTCCTTTGGGCAGAAGGGGCTCTGGTTCCTCCAGAGGCTGACGCCCGAGGGGGGCGCCTACAACATCGCGGTCGCGGCGCGCGCCCGGGGGCTCGATCCGGCGGCGCTCGGGCGGGCGCTCGAAGCCGTGGTCTCGCGCCATGATGCCCTGCGCACGGTCTTCCATCTGGTGGGGGAGGAGCCGGCGCAGCGAGTGCTCCCCGAGGCGCGGGTGGACTTCGCGGTGGAGAACGCTTCCGCCTGGACGGAGCGACAGCTCGAAGACCGCCTGGCTGCGGAGGCGTGGCGTCCGTTCTCGCTGGAGACAGGGCCTCTCCTGCGGCTCCGTGTCTTCGAGCAGGGAAACGAGCGGGTCCTGCTCTTCGCAGTCCACCACCTCGTGGCCGATTTCTGGTCGTTAGGTGTCGTGGCGCGCGAACTGGGCGCCCTCTACCGGCAGGAGACCGGCGGACCCGCGGCGGAGCTGCCGCCCGCAGCGCTCGAATATTCCGATTTCGTGGCGTGGCAGGCGGAGAGGCTGGCCGGGGAGCGGCATTGGGATTTCTGGCGCGAGCGCCTCGCCGGGCTTCCGGATCTCGACCTCCCCACGGACCGGGCGCGCCCGCCAGTGAAGAGCGAGCGCGGCGGTGCCCGGGTTCTGGCGCTGCCGCCTTCGCTCGCCTCCGAGGTCCGGGCCTTCGGCGCCTCGCGGGGCGCCACCCTCTTCATGACGCTCCTCGCGGCGTTCGAGGCGCAACTCGCCCGGACCTCGGGCCAGGAGGACTTCGCGGTGGGCTCGCCCACGGCGGGCCGGCCCGTGCCGGAGCTGGCCGGGCTCGTCGGGTATCTCGTGAACACCGTAGCGTTCCGGGCGGACCTCTCCGGCGAGCCGGGCTTCGGTGGCCTCGTGGAGCGGGTGCGAACAGTGGCCTTGGACAGCCTGGAGCATGGGGATTTCCCGTTCCCGCTCGTGGCCGAGCGGCTGCGGCCGGCGCGCGATCCGGCGCGCTCGCCTCTCTTCCAGGCGATGCTCGTGCTCCAGCGCGGCCGGGCCGCGGACGACCCGGGCCTCGCCGCCTTCGCCCTGGGCGAGGACGGAGCGCGGCTCGACCTGGGCGGTGTGGCGCTCGAATCCCTGCGGATCGCGGAGCGTCGCGCGCAGTTCGACCTGACGCTCCGGGTGACGGAGGACGGAGCCGGCGGCCTCGCTGCGGCGCTCGAATACGACGCCTCCCTGTGGGACGGCGCTACGGCGGAGCGGATGCTCGGCCATTTCCGGACGCTCCTCGCAGCCGCCGTGGCCGCGCCGGAGACGCCGGTCTGGCAGCTCCCGTTCCTCACGGCCGGGGAGCGCGCCCAGATCCTCGGGGAGTGGAACGAGACCTCGCGGGATTATCCCCGCGGCCTCCTCCACGAGCGCTTCGAGGAGCGGGCGGCGGAGCGGCCGCGGGACGAGGCCGTGATCGCCGGGGACGTGCGCCTCACCTACGAGGAGCTGAACCGCCGGGCCAACCAGCTCGCCCACCACCTGCGGTCGCTGGGGGTGATGCCGGAGGACCGCGTGGGCGTCTGCCTGCGCCGGTCGGAGCGGATGGTCTCGACGCTCCTCGGGATCCTGAAGGCGGGCGGCGCCTACGTTCCCCTGGATCCCACGTACCCGCGGGAGCGCCTGGAGCTGATCCTCACGGATTCAGGCGCCCGCCTGGTGGTCACCGAGGAAGGGACGGCCCTCGGCCTCGCCGCCTTCGCGGAGGGCCGGGCGCAACGGGTGTTGCTGGACACGGAGAAGATCGCCCAGGAGAGCTCCGAAAATCCGGCTCCGGCCGCGGGGCCGGGGAACCTCGCCTATCTGATCTACACGTCGGGCTCGACGGGCCGGCCCAAGGCGGTCGCGATCGAGCACCGGAGCCCGGGGGTGCTTGTGTGCTGGGCGCGGGAGGTGTTTTCACCCAGGGATCTCTCCGGCGTCCTCGCCTCGACGTCGATCGGCTTCGACCTTTCGGTCTTCGAGATCTTCGTGCCGCTCTCCTGGGGCGGCCGGGTGATCGTGGCGGACAACGCGCTCGCTCTGCCCACGCTCCCCGCAGCGGGCGAGGTCACGCTGGTCAACACCGTGCCTTCGGCCCTGGCCGAGCTGGTGCGGGGCGGTCTGGTGCCGGGTGGAGTCCGGGTGATCAACCTCGCGGGCGAGCCGATCCCCCCGGCTCTCGTCGAGGCGATCCACGCCCTCTCTCCCCGGAGATGGCTCTACAACCTCTACGGCCCTTCCGAGGACACGACGTACTCGACCTTCGCGCTCCTCGCCACGGGGAGCGAGGCGCCCATCGGCCGGCCGCTCGCGGACACCCGGGTCTATCTGCTGGACGCCCGGGGCGAGCCGGTTCCGGTGGGCGTTCCCGGAGAGCTGTTCCTCGCGGGCGAGGGGCTCGCCCGGGGCTATCTCGGCCGGCCGGACCTGACGGCCGAGCGGTTCGTGCCCGATCCCTTCGCCACGGCGCCCGGTGCCCGGCTTTACCGGACGGGCGACCTCGCGCGCTGGCGCGCCAGCGGGGACATGGACTTCCTGGGGCGCATCGACCACCAGGTGAAGGTTCGCGGGTTCCGGGTGGAGCTGGGGGAGATCGAGGCCGCTCTCGCCCGTCACCCCCAGGTACGCGAGGTGGTAGTCATGGCGCGCGACGACGGCGAGCGCGGCAAGCGCCTTGTGGCCTACGTGACGCCGCGGGGCGTGGCGGCCTCGGAGCTGCGCCATTTCCTGCGCGAGTCGCTGCCGGAGCACATGGTGCCGTCCGCCTTCGTGCGGCTGGACGCTTTGCCCCTGTCGCCCAACGGCAAGGTGGACCGCAAGGCCCTGCCGGACCCGGGCCTCCCCGGGGTAGACCGCGCCCCGGCCGCGCCCCGGAGCGGAGCGGAAGAGCTGCTGGCCGGGCTCGTGGCGGAAGTCCTGGGTGTCCCCCGGGTGGGGCTGCACGACGACTTCTTCGCTTTGGGCGGCCATTCGCTTCTCGCGACCCGGCTTGTGGCCCGCGTGGCGCGCGTCTTCGGGGTTGAGCTGCCGGTCTCGGCCGTGTTCGTGACGCCGACCGTCTCCGGGCTCGCGGCGCGGATCGCGGCGCGGATTGCGCAGGCGGGCCCGGCGCTGCCGGCTCCACCTCTCGTCCCCGTGCCGCGGGACGGCTCGCCGCTACCGCTCTCCTTTGCCCAGAAGCGGCTCTGGCTTCTGGACCGCATCGAGCCGGGCAACCCGGCCTACAACGTGCCGGGCGCGGTGCGCTTGGCGGGTCCCCTGGATCTCGCGGCCCTGGAGCGTTGCCTCGGCGGGATCGTGCGCCGCCACGAGGCGCTGCGCACGGTCTTCCGGATGGACCGCGGGCAGCCCGTGCAGGCGATCCAGCCGGCTGCGGCCCGGCTGCCGCTCGTGGACCTGTCGGATCTCCCAGCCCCGGCGCGGGAGGCCGAGGCGGAGCGCGTGGCCCGGCGCTCGGCCGCCCAGCCCTTCGACCTCTGGCGCGGGCCGCTCTACCGGATGCTCGCGCTGCGCCTGGCGCCGGCCGACCACCTGCTCCTCGTGACGTTCCACCACATCGTGGCGGACGGCTGGTCGCTCGCGGTCTTCTGGAACGAGCTTTCCGCCCTTTACGAGGGCGCGCCTTTGCCGCCGTTGCCCGTGCAGTACCCGGACTTCGCGGTCTGGCAGCGGGACTGGCTCGCAGGCGGGGTGTTCGAGCGCCAGCTCGCCTGGTGGCGGGAACGGCTCGCCGGCCTTCCCATCCTGGAGCTGCCCACGGACCATCCGCGGCCGTCGGTGCGCTCCTTCCGCGGAGGCACGCGCGCGGCCTTCCTGCCCGCGGGCCTCGGGGAAGCCCTGGAGCGCCTCGCCCGGCGGGAGGGGGTCACCCTGTTCATGGCGCTTCTCGCGGCCTTCCAGACCCTGCTCGCGCGGATCACGGGTCTGGCGTCCATTCCGGTGGGCTCGCCGGTCGCGAACCGCTCCCGGGTGGAGACCGAGGGGCTCCTCGGCTTCTTCGTGAACACCCTGGTGCTCCGCGCGGAGGTGGGGGACGACCCGTCCTTCGCGGTGCTTCTCGCCCGCGTCCGCGAGGTCTGCCTGGGCGCCTGGGCGCACCAGGACCTCCCCTTCGAGCGGCTGGTCGAAGAGCTGCGCCCGGAGCGGCACCTCTCCCAGAACCCGCTCTTTCAGGTCGTCTTCCTCCTCGAAGAGCCGCTGCCCGCCCGGTCTCTGGGAGGCGCCACGGCCCGGGCCCGGAGGGTCGAGACCGGGACGGCCAAGTTCGACGCCACGCTCGCGGTCTCTCCTGAAGACGGCGGGCTCGCCGTGAGCTTGGAGTACGACGCGGCGCTCTTCGATCCCCCGACCATGGACCGCCTCCTGGGGCACTGGCGCACGCTCCTCGAAGGGGTCGTGGCGGGCACCGGGGCGCGAATCTCGGAGCTGCCGCTTCTCACCGCGGGCGAGATCGAGCAGATCCTGGGCTCCTTCCGCGGGGTGGCGGCCCCGTATCCCCGCGAGGCGGGCGTTCACGAGCTGTTCGCGATCGAGGCTCGCAGAGATCCCGAGGCGGTCGCCCTGGAGATCGGGGACGGGCGGCTGACCTATGGCGAGCTGGACCTCCTGGCCAACCGCCTGGCCCGGCGCCTCCGCCGCGCGGGCGTGGGGCTCGGGTCGGCCGTGGGGCTGTGCGTCGAGCGCTCGGCCGCCCTGGTCGTGGGCATGCTCGGAATCCTGAAGGCGGGCGGCGCCTACGTCCCCCTGGACCCGGCCTACCCGGAAGAGCGCCTGGCCTTCATGGCCGCGGACGCGGGGATGGGGACCCTGGTCACCCAGCGCGAGCTCGCCGGAATCCTCCCCAGGGTTTCCGGGATCGTGCGGATCGACGCCTCAGGCGTCCTGGACGGCGCGGAGGAGAGCGCGGCTCCTCTGCCGCCGCTCGCCGGGGGCGGGGATCTCGCCTACGTGATGTACACCTCGGGCTCGACCGGGCGGCCGAAGGGGGTGGAGGTCCCGCACCGGGCCGTGACCCGCCTCGTGCGGGGGACGGGCTACGTGCGGTTCGGCCGCTTCGAGGTCTTCCTCCAGCTCGCTCCGGCCTCGTTCGACGCGGCGACGTTCGAGATCTGGGGCGCGCTCTTGAATGGCGCCCGGCTCGCCCTGTTCCCGGGCCGGGCCGGCACGCTCGAGGAGATCGCAGGGGCGATCGCGCGCCACCGGGTGACGACGCTGTGGCTCACCGCGGGCCTCTTCCACCCGATGGTCGAGAGCCGGCTCTCCGGGCTCGCCGGGGTCTCCCAGCTCCTGGCCGGAGGCGACGTGCTCTCGCCCGAGGCCGTGCGCCGGGCCCTCTCCGGGCTCCCCGGCACCACCGTGATCAACGGCTACGGCCCCACCGAGAACACCACTTTCACCACCTGCCACCCGATGCGGAGCCCGGGCGAGGTGGAGACCCCGGTCTCGATCGGCGCTCCGATCGCCAACACCCGCGTCCACCTGCTGGAC
>DATEIO010000760.1:0-7603 GCA_035278895.1 Thermoanaerobaculia bacterium
ACGGCGCGCCAGGCCATCTCCTGTTCGTGGCCGGGCTCTCCGAAGTAGTGCCGCGTGAAGAAGGGGTGCTCCCGGGCCTTCTCAACGGACAGGCGGAGGGACTTCTCGAAAGGGAAGCAGCGGTCGCGGAGGTCTTTTTCCACGCCGTCCATCGCCTTGCCCTGGGCGCAGAGGGCGGCGAGGAAGAACGCGGTGTCCTCCCCAAAGGCGAGCCCCTCCTCGCGGTCGTGGCCGGGCCGCTCCAGCTCCTCGTTGCACTGGGGCCCCAGGACGTAGACGCGCACCCCCGGCACGCCGGGCAGCGGGCACGGCCAGTCGCCGGGAGCCTGGAAACGTATCGCCGCCCCGCTCCGGAACACCGTTTCGAAAGCGCGCCGGGCCTCCGTCGGGCCGCCGGTTTCCTCGGTCTCGCCGAAGATCCCGAGCAGCGGATCGAGGAGCCCGGCGGAGGGATGGGCGGCCGCGTGCAGGCGGGTGGCCGCGGCGCGGAGCCCTGCCAAGGCGGAGGCCCGCTGCCGCTCGAGCGCGCGGGCCGCCGGGTCGTGAGGATCTTCGGTCCAGGCCGCCCAGACCTCGTCGATCGGGACCTCCGCGAGGATCTCGCCGGCCCGGAGGAATCCCGAGACGCTCGCCAGGGACGGATGGGTGAGGATCACCAGGTCGATCCCCTCCGGCCGGGTCGTCTCCGCGAGGTGCCGGGCGACCCGGAGGAGACGCTCGTCGTTGGCGGCCGTGGCGAGGGCTCCGCAGTCGATCAGCACGTGGCGGGGCCGCCGGGCGCCGGACGTCTCGAAGGTGAGCAGGAAGCAGTCGCCCAGGCCCGGGTTGTACATCCGCACACGGACGCCGGGAGCGGGCGGGCGCTTCCTCGCGGTCTTCCGGCTCATAGAGGCCGGTGCAGCAGGGCGAAGGGCTCGGCCTCGCTCCGCATCCGGGGGTCTCCGAAGTAGGTGGCGTGGAGCGATCCGTCGCGCTGTTTCGTGAGGAAGTGGCGATGCGCTTCGAGGCGGCTCTCGCTCGTGATCCGCTTGCCGATGCAGTAGCGGATCTGCCGGGTTTCGAGGTCGATCAGCATCGTGCAGCCGCCGCGGAACTGGAAGTCGGCCCGGGGGAGCGGCGAGAGCGTCCCGGAGTCCACGGCGGCCTGCCGGGCGGGGTTCACGTAGCCGCGCCGCTCTTGGGTGATCTCGATCACGAGATCGGTGATCGCCTGCCCGTCCGGCCCCATCCGCCGGGCGGGCCGCACGGAGTGGATCTCGACGAGCGGCAGGCCGTCCGCGCCGCGCTCGATCGAGGGGAGGGCGTCCGCGTCCAGGGCGAGCCCCACGCACCGGCCGAGGGCCTTGCCGTCCTCGCAGAGGAACCAGCGGTGGAGCGCCTGGGCGCTCTCCTGCATCTGCTTCCAGGCCTCCTCGCGGTCCGAGGTGAGCGACCAGTCCGGGCGCAGGGCCTGGAGCTCCTCGACCCCGGGCACCAGCCGCTCGAAGTCGGCGAGCATGTCGCCGGGCGGCCCCTCCCAGCAGAGCCGCTCGGCCGAGAGGCTGCGCACGCCCTCGGGGAAGATCCCCCGGCGCCGGAACGCCTCGATCATGGCGATCCGGTAGCGCCGGTCGTCGTCCGGCACCAGATCGATGTCGGCGGTGACCAGGGCCCGCAGATAGTCGCCGAAGGTGACGTCGACCGGCGGGCAGTAGTCGAGGGCGCGGATGCACATCGAGAGGACGTGGGAAGCCGAGAGCGACGCCTCTTTCGCCATGCGCTCCACGAGGTCGGGGTGGAGGTCGCCCGCCGGTATCACGCCCGTGCCGCTCGTCGCGATGCGCAGGAGGTCGGCCACGCGCGACTTGTAGATGGCGAGGAACGCGTCGAACACGGCGGCCACCAGGATCGCCCCGCGCTGGTGGGGCTCGGTGGCGGTCTTGAGCTCGTTCGGATCGGGCTCGTGGGGCTTCCATTTGTGGGTTTGCGGATCGACCTGCCCCAGGGCGTCGCGCAACGCGCCGTAGGTGCCGGTCGCCTGGCCGAACTGCTGGGCGAGCTGCCCGAGCAGGTTCTGGCTCGCGAGATCCCCTTTCGTGCGGGCGATCTGGTGGCGCAGCACGGCCGGGAAGGAGAAGTGCTGGAACAGTGCCACGACGTCGGCGAACGCCTCGTGGAGGGCGAGCACGTCCTGGTTGGTCGGCTCGATGAAGCGGCGGTGCAGGCCGTCGAGCAGGGCGTGGGTGGTCTCGTGGGCGATGATGTCGTGCGAGAGGCAGGTGAAGACCGTGCCCCCGGGGAGGTTGCCCGGATCTTTCGCCGAGGCCGGGAAGTAGCCGAAGAGGATGCACTTCTTCTCGGGGTTGTAGTAGGCGTTCGCCTGGCGCAGGGCGTGCGGGTAGAGCCGGAGGCGGCGGACGAACCGGTCCTGGTCCTTGCCGGAGTCGGACCAGAAGATCCGCCGGCCCAGGGCGCGCTCGAAGTTGCGCAGGGTCGTCATCGCCACCGCGTAGACCATCTGCTGGTGGAACTGGGGATCGCTCTCCGAGGGCTCCAGGCCGTCCTGGGCGAGCACGAAGTGGTCGTCCAGGTTCACCGGCTCGTAGAAGCAGCTGCTCCCCGGATCGTAGTCGATCACCTCCAGGTACTCCCCCACGGGCCCGATCAGGTCCCCGCCGTCCGGCCCCGTCTCCCAGGGGACCTGGAGGACCATCTGGTTGATCAGGGCCGTCTCGAGCTTCCAGTTCAGGCTGGGGTCGAACCCGTACACCCGCAGGGCACGGAACGGGGGGCGCCGCCTGCGTGGCGGCGGAGCGGGTGCATCGGGCATTGCGGCAGACCTATTTGTAGAACGTCGCCTCGCGGGCCGCCATGTCGCGCAGCAGGTTCGCGGGAGCGAGGCGAGCGCCGTGTTTCGCAGCGTAGCCTTCGAGCTTGTCGACCACCCAGCGCAGGCCGTGGCGGTCCGCCTCGCGGAGGAGGCCGCCGCGGAACGGCGGGAAGCCGAAGCCGAAGATCACGCCGATGTCCACGTCCGCGGGATTCTCGATGATCCCCTCTTCCATGCAGCGCGCGGTCTCGTTCAGCATCTGGAGCCAGCAGCGCTCGACGATCTCCGAGTCGGTGTGCGGGGTCCCGTGCCAGTCGAGAAGGCGGTAGACCGCCGGGTCCACCCGCTTGCCTTTCTCCTCGTAGAGGTAGAAGCCCTTCTTTGCCTTGCGGCCCAGCCGGCCGTCGTCGATCATGCTCTCGAAGACGGGCGGCGCGGCCAGCCGGTCGCCCAGGGCGGCGCGCACGACTCCGCCCGCGTGCCGTGCCACGTCGAGCCCCACCTCATCCAGGAGCGCGAACGGGCCCACGGGCCAGCCCCAGCTCGTCATGGCATGGTCCGCCTGCTCGATCGAAACCCCTTCGACGAGCATCCAGGCGGCCTCGTTCAGCATGGTGCCGAGCACGCGGCTGGTGAAAAAGCCGGGGCCGTCGCCCACCACGATCACGGTCTTGCCCATCTTCCTCCCGACCTCGACCGTGGTCGCCAGGGTCTCCGCCGAGGTACCGGGGTGGCGGATGATCTCCAGGAGCGGCATCTTGGCCACGGGGCTGAAGAAGTGCATGCCCACGACGTTTTCCGGCCGGCGGCTCGCCTGGGCGAGCTGAGTGATGGGAATCGCCGAGGTGTTCGAGGCGAAGATCAGCCCCTCGGGAGCGATCGCCTCGGTCTCGCGGATTACGGTGTGCTTGACCGCCAGGTCCTCGAACACCGCCTCGATCACGAAGTCGGTCCGCTTCAAATCGTCGTAGTCCGCGGTCGGCAGGATCCGCCCCAGGGCCTGCCTGGCCTCGGCGTCGGTCATCCGGCGGCGCTTGACGCGCTCCCTGAGCTGCTGCTGGGAGAAGGCGTAGCCCCGGCCCACGGACGCCAGGTCGCGGTCTTTGAGGACGATCGGGACTCCCTTCTGGGCGAGCACCTGGCCGATCCCCGCGCCCATGAATCCGGCGCCCAGCACGCCCACCTGGGAGACCGGGCGCGCGGCCTTGGCGATCTTGCCGGCCCGGGCCTCGACCTCGTTCTTGGCGAAGAAGATCGAGATCAGGTTCTTCGCCGTGTCCGAGACGACCAGCTCGGAAAACGCGCCGGCCTCAAGGTCCAGGGCGCGGCGCAGCGGGAGCTTCGCCCCCTCGCGGACGACGTCGATTGCCACGAGCGGCGCCGGGTAGTGGCCGCCGGTCTTCTCCATCACGCCGGCCCGGGCCTTGTCCCACACGAATTTGCCGCCCAGGGGCGTCTTCGAGAGGAAGTCGCCCGCCCGGGAGACGAAGGGCTTCGATTTCGCCTTCTTGTCCCCGCGGCCGCTCCGGACGAGTTGCTCGGCCGCCGTCCGCAGGTCGGCCGGGTGGCAGGTCTCGTCCACCAGGCCCAGGCGCTTGGCCTTCCGGGCGTCCACCTGCTTGCCCGTCAGGATCAGGTCCAGGGCGTCCGGCACGCCGATCAGGCGGGGGAGGCGCTGCGTGCCGCCCAGGCCGGGGATCAGGCCGAGCTGGACCTCGGGGAGGCCGAGCTTCGTCTTCGCGTGCTCGGTCGCCACCCGCCGCTTGCAGGCGAGCGCGAGCTCCAGGCCACCGCCCAGGGCGGCGCCGTGAATGGCCGCCACGGTGGGGAAGCGGAGGCCGGCCAGCCGCTCCATCAGCTCGTGGCCGCGCTGGAGCATGTCGAGGATGGCCTCCTTGTCCGTCAAGGCCAGGAGCTCTTCCAGATCCGCGCCGGCCACGAAGCCGTCCGGCTTGCCGGAGTAGATCACGAGCCCCTGCGGGTCCGCCCGCTCGATCAGGCCGAGCTGCTCTTCGAACCACTGGAAGAGCCGGGTGGACAGGGTGTTGACCTTCTTGCCGGGCTCGTCCAGCCGGAGCCAGACGATGCCGTCTTCGAGGGCGAGGGCGCCGGGAGCTCCCGCGCCCGCGGGCTTGGCTTGGGGTTGTGCTTCGAGGACTGTCATGAGGCCATCCTAGGATTCATGCCGCAGTGTGTCAAGAAATTGGCAAGCCGCGGCAGATCTCCTGTCTCCTGCTCACCCCAGCTTGGACAGGGCCTCTTTCGCTTCCTTGAGGCCCTTGTCCAGCTCCACGGCCTTCTTGTAGTGGGTCCGCGCCAGGGTCTTGTTGGCCTTCTTCTCGTAGACCATGCCGAGCCGGTAGTGGGCGTTCGCGAGCGGCGCGCTCCCCGGCTTGGGGGTGTGCGCGAGATACCGCTTCAGGCACTCCTCGGCGCGGTCGAGGCGCTGGCCCGAGAGGGCCCCGGTCTTGCCGATCTGGTAGAGGGCGTCGTAGCTCTCCGGATCGGTTTTGAGAGTCGCCTCGAAGGTCTCGAAGGCCTCGTTCCACCGTTTGGCCTCCTGCTGGAGAGCGCCCAGGGTCATCCGCGGGCGCGGATCGGCCGGCGCCTTGCGGATCGCCTCGGCCAGCTCCTTCTCCGCCGCGGCGTTGTCCTTCTGGTAGAGGTGGATGGTGACCGCTGCGAGCGCTCCGCGGACAGCGTCGCGCTTCCTGATCTCCGCCGCCTGCTCGCGCGCCTTCTCGACACTGCCGCCCATGAACCCGGGAGCCCGGAGGTAGTACTGAATCAGGTCCCCGCGGACTTCCAGGTTGTTCGGATCGAGCGCCACGGCCCGGTCCCACGCCGCCTTGCACTTCTTGGCGAGCCCGGCCTGCTTGAAGACGCTCGCCTGCATGGCGAACTGCCCGTAGGCCCGGCCCAGCCAGAGGAGGGCGTCGGCGTTCGGCCGGATCTCCACGGATTTTTCGAGCTGCCCCGCCGCCGGCTCATATTTCTCCTGGGCGAAGAGGGTCCGGCCGAGATAGTAGGTCCCGTCCGGATCCTTGGGATTTTTCGCCACGTAGGGCTCGAAGAACTTCCGCGCCTCCTCGAAGCGCCGGCTCTCGAAGAGCTGGACGCCCGGGGCGATGGCCTCGGAAGCCGCGAGCGCCGGAACCGTGCTCCAGAGCAGGAGGGCCGCTGCAGCCAGGGCCCTCTGGAATGCTTCTCTTTTCATCTTCATCTTTTTTCCGTCACGCCGATCGGGGTGTCGTCCCGCTTCCAGGTAGCGCGGAGGAAGCGGGCGAGGAAGCCTGAGTAGGAGGAGCCGGTGACGCTCCGGGGAAGGCGGTCACTGATCAGGCGATGGAGCTTCCCCAGGTTGTAGCTGGGGATCTCCGGGTAGAGGTGGTGCTCCAGGTGGTAGTTCTCGTTGAGCACCAGGAAGCGGACGAGCGGCCCGGGGTGAATGGACCGGCTCGCGAGCAGCGGATCCGAGGAATCGGTGATCCCGTGCTGGGTGAAGCCGCGGATCTGGGTCATGTAGGCCACGGCGACGAGCGGGATCAGCCAGCCGTGGAGCAGCGTCTCGAACGGGATCAGGAGGAACACGGCCGTCCATGCGGCGCCCAGGACCGCGTACTCCTCGACGATCCGCCGCCGGTCCTCCCGGTCTCCTCTTCGCCAGGCGAGGACCGGGATGAGCAGGATGTAGAGAAAGCAGCCCACGGTCAGGCGCACGAAGTGAAGCGCCCAGAGGAGCGCGGGCGAGGAGGTGTAGTTTCTGTACTCGTCCGGATCCCGCGGATCGCCCAGGTAGCGGTGATGCTCCTCGTGCATCACCCGGTAGGCCGTGAACGAGATCAGAACGCAGCCGCCCAGGAGCACCGAGACCCACCGGTTCCAGAGCCGGGAGGGGAAGAGCGTGCCGTGCATCCCCTCGTGAAGCAGAAGCACGAAGGCGTTGAGCCCCAGGGCCGCGACGAGGGTGCCCAGGATGCGCAGCGGGAGATCGGATCGAGAGAGGGTGAGAGCGGAGCCGGAGATCCAGAGGAGAGGGAAGACGACAAGCTCCAGGGCCCGCGAGCCCGGAGAGAACCGCCGCAACGCCGCGATCTCCCCTTCGAGACCGCGCGACAGCGCCGCTTTGAGAGCCTCGGTCTGATGCATCCGCGCCTCCGGCGACGGAGGCACTTTAGCATGGGGTCCCTAGCTCTCCCCCCTCTCTTCCTCCTCCAGGCTCTGCACGATCTGGGTCACTTCCACCTCGGCCTTGCGGATCTTGCCGCGGCAGAGGTCCAGGAGCTGGGCCGCGCGGCGAAGCTCTTCGGCCAGGCGGTCGATGTCGATCTCTTCGCCTTCGATGCGCTCGAGGATCCCCTCGAGCTCGTCCATGGCTTCCCGGAAGCTCGGGGCGTCCTGGCCGGCGTCGGTACTCTTCAGGCTCTCGCTCATTTCGTCTCCACTCGGCTTTCGAAGCTCCCGCCGGCCACGCGGGTGGTGATCAGGTCTCCGCTCCGGACCTGGTCCGGATGGCGGACGGATTTTCCCGCGGGGTCGAGCGTCAGGCTGAAGCCGCGCTCGAGCGTGCGCTCCGGGGCGATCTGGTGGCAGAGCCGCTCGATCCCCTGCACGGTGGCCTGGGCCTCGCGGAGGTGCCCGCGGGCCGCGCCGGCCACGCGCTCTCCCAATCTCCGCCTTTCGCGCCGGGCCGCGGCGAGCTGGCGGGGGGCGAGCCCGGACAGGCGCTCGCGCAGCTCCTCCTGCCGCCGCTCGGCCTGCCGCAGGCCGCTTTTCCCGAGCCGGGCAAGCGCG
>DATEIO010000761.1:0-11509 GCA_035278895.1 Thermoanaerobaculia bacterium
GGACGGGCGGCCGTCGGCGTCGGGCCAGCGGGTCTCGTCGAGCCACATGAGCTCGACGGCGAGCCCGGCCTCGTTCATCCCCCCGTTCGGAAACTCCCGGCCGTACTGGTTGAAGGTGACGCTCCCGTGCTTCGACGTCCATCGCGCCGGGCGCTCGGGAGGGGGAAGCGGAGCGGTCTTCTCCACCCCCCGCTTGTTGACCACCAGGAGACCATCCGAGACGGACCAGTCGTAGTTCTTGCCGAACAGGGCCCGCGGCCCCTTGTGGAGGCAGAACGTCGTGCAGGCCGAAGCCGGCAGGGAGGTCCAGAAGGCGCTCAGGGTCAGGACGAGGAGGGCTTGGGCAGGCGATCTCTTCATGACGTCTCCTTCAGACACGATCTCCTCAGGGAAGCTCGACACCCTGCGGAGAGCCGAAATTCTGGACCCAGACGGCGGTATAGCCGGTCGCGCCCTTTCCCACCGCGAGCCCCACGCCCAGATCGACGAAGTCCCCGTGGAGGAGGTTGCGGCGGTGCTCCGAGCTGCGCAGCCAGCCGTCCACGGCCTCGTCGACCGAGAGGGCTCCCCGGGCGATGTTCTCTCCCACCATGCGCGCCAGATAGCCTTGGGCCCGCACACGGTCGCGGGGGCGCTTCCCTTCCGGGCTCTCGTGGTTGTAGTAGGAGCGGGCCATCATGTCTTCGGCGTGGGCCTGCGCCGCCGCGTTCAGGCTCGGATCGAGCGACAGGGGCCGGACCCCCGCTTTGGCGCGCTCGGCGTTGACCCGGGCGAGCATGGCCTTGCGCACCTCGGAGAGCTCCTGGAGGCTCTCGGTCTCCCGGGCGAAATACTCGCTCTCGCGCCAGGCCAGGAGGAACGTGTAGAGGGGGGTTCTCTCGTACTCGCCGACGCCGACGCCGATCTCCCGGTAGTTGGGATCCAGGAGCTCCCGGGCGGCATCGGGGTTCGAGGTCTTCCACCAGGCGTAGACCTCTTCGACGTCGCCCGGGGTGACGGCGAAGCTGTAGCTCCAGCCGTGGGCTTCGTAGCCCGCGCGGGCGATGCGCAGCCGGATGTCCCGGATCGCCTTCTCTTCGAACGGGGCGGCCTTGCGGGTGCGGACGTCCTCGGCGGTATCCTGGGCAATCTGCGTCAAGGTTTCGACGAGCGCAAGCGGCGGCAGGCCCGCGGCCTGGCGCTCCTGGTTGAAGCGCGCGAGGAACGCCTGGCGGAGGGTCTCCGGATCAGGCGGCGGCGGAGGAGCCGGACGGACCACCTGGAGCGCGAGGAGAAGGGCCGGAAGGAGCGTCATGGCTTCCCTGTACAAGGGGCCGCGTGGGGAGCCTTATTCCGCAGTAGGATGCCCGGCGTGAGAATCGTCGCCATCGTCAACCGCGGGGCCGGATCGGTCGTGCAGGGACGAGTCCGGGAGGAGGAGCTGGGCTCCCTGTTCCACGCCGCGGGGGTGGACGCCCAGGTGCTCTTCCTGCCCGGCGAGCGCATCCTGGACGCTGCGCGGGAGGCCGTCGCATCCGGGGCTGACGCGGTGGTGGCAGGGGGCGGAGACGGTACGATCCGATCGGTCGCCTCCGTCCTGGTGGGAGGCTCCGTGCCGCTCGGCGTCCTCCCGATCGGCACCTTGAACCACTTCGCCCGCGACCTGAACATTCCGGTCGACCTGGCGGAGGCCGTCCGCCTGATCCCCCGGGGAGCTCCGAAAGCCCTGGACGTCGGCGAGGTCAACGGCGAGATCTTCATCAACAATTCGATGCTGGGCCTCTACCCTCCCATGGTCCGCGTGCGCGACCGGGAGCGGCGGCACCTTTCCCGCGGCAAATGGGCGGCGACCTTCTCGGCCGCCTTGAAGGTCCTGCCACGCCTCCCGCTCCTCCACGTCCGGGTGAAAGGGGAGGATCTGTCGATCGACCGCGAGACGCGCTTCGTCTTCATCGGCAACAACGAGTACGAGATGAACGCGTTCACCTACGGCGCCCGCTCCCGGTTCGACAGCGGCGACCTGTACCTCTACATCGCGAAGAGCCGGAGCCGCCTCGGGCTGGTGGGTCTCGCCCTCCTGGGGCTCGTCCGGGACGTCAAGAGCACCCGGAGCTTCGACCGCTGGTGTCTGCCCGAGTTCACGATCGACGTGCACAAGCGCGCCCTGCCGGTCTACCTGGACGGCGAGGTCACCCTCCTCTCTCCGCCCTTGCGCTACCGGGTGCGGCCCCGCTCGCTGCCCGTGATCCTCCCGGCTTGAGACCTATCGCCGGGGAGTGACCGCGGAGAGCCCGGCGCCGATCCAGGTCGAGAGGACGGCTCCTCCGATCGCGATGCCGAGACCGGCGGAGAAAGCCTTGGCGGCCTCCTCCTGCGTCTGGACCACGGCGCAGGCCAGGGTCAGGAGGGCCATCAGGGCCGCGAAGCCCGCCGTGTAGGCCACCATGGCCCAACGCGGCCAGCCGCGGAGACAGTGGAAGATTCCGGCGAGCGGCAGGGCCAGCCCGGCCGTCGCGACCGCCACGAGGAGCGCTTCCCGCACGCCGGTCGCCCACCAGGTCCCGAGCGCGGCGAGCCCGAGAGCCAGATCCGCCCCCAGCCAGTTGCTCGCCCGGATCTCCTCGCGGGAGAGCGCCATCCGCCCCAGGGGATCGAGCCGCAGCAGGAGGTTGAAGAGCGGAGTGGCCAGCCAGGTGACGAGGACGAATCCCGTGTAGGCCCAGATCACCGGATAGAGAAAGGGGGCCAGGGCCGGGCTCGCCGCGGCGATCCGGCGCAGGGCGCGCACGCCGAAGAGGAGCCCCAGGAAGAGAGCGAGCTGCGCCTGCCCGGAGAGGCTCCCGGCCCACAGGAAGAAACTCAGAATCGGACGGTAGAGGGGGTTCTTCCCCTTGAGCGCCTCGACGATGCCGGCGCGGGCGAACTCCGAGGAGGGGTCGAGGCGGAGCGCCTCCTTGAAATGATCGAGGGCTTCCCGAGGCTTGCCCTGCCGCAGCAGGGTCCAGCCCCGGTTGGCGTGGGTCAGGTCGTTTTCGGGATCCTGGGCCAGGGCGTCGTCCAGGATCTCGTGGGCCTCGCCGGCCCGTCCCAGGTTGGTCAGAGCCATGGCCCGCAGGTTGGCCGAGCCCAGATGCTCGGGCTCCAGGGCAAGACCCTTTTCGGCCGCGGCGAGCGCCTCCCGCCACCGGCGCTGCTGGGTCCGGATCGAGGCGAGCAGGGCGTAGTAATCCGCGTCCTCGGGGTCGAGGCGGAGCGCCTGCTCGACCGCCTTCACGGCTTCGGGCAGCCGTTCCCGGTGGTCGAGCACCAGGGCGAGGTGATAGTGGGCGAAAGCCAGGTCCGGCATGGCCGCCACGGCGGCCCGGGCCTCCCGCTCGGCCTCGTCGTTCCTCTCGAGGTGCCAGAGGCCGTACGCGAGGAGCGAGCGGGCGACGGCGTCGTCCTCGTGGGACGCCAGGTGCCGCCGCAGCTCGCGCTCGGCCAGCTCGTAGCGCCCCTGGTCGAGGAGCACGGCCGCCCGCGTGAGGTCCCGTTCGATCATGACGGTCTCAGGCGCCCTCGCGGGACCAGCGGATCTCGGCCTCCTCCCGGTCGCCCAGGGCACGGCGGAGGATCTCAAGGAGCGCGGGGTCCGCCCCCTCGGACTCGAAGAAGTCCACGGTCGTGCGGTTCAGGTAGTAGTCGTCGTCCCGCGGCGACTCCTCTTCGAGCCGGTCCATGAGGAACCGGAGGTGCTCTTCGGTGATCGTACCCAGAGGGGCACCGCTCTGCTTGTCGAACAGGTGGATCATGGAACCTCCTTGGAAGAAACCTCAACGGGGGAAGTGTAAGCCTTCCGGGCCAGATCGTTCAGGACCAGCGCCGAGAGAGCCGTCCAGCCGGTCTGATGGCTCGCGCCCAGCCCCCGCCCGTCGTCGCCGTGGAAGTACTCGTGGAACAGGAGGAGGTCCCGCCAGTGGGGGTCCTCCGCGAACCGGCGGTCGCCACCGTGGCAGGGGCGCCTTCCCGAGGCGTCGGCCAGGAAGAGCCGCGCGAGCCGGGCCCGCAGCTCGCGGGCGACCTCGTCCAGGGTCATCATTCGCCCCGAGCCCGTGGGGCACTCGACCCGCAGGGTGTCCTGGTAGAAATAGTGGTATTTCTCCAGCGACTCGATCAGCAGGTAATTCAAAGGGAACCAGACCGGCCCCCGCCAGTTGGAGTTCCCTCCGAAAAGCCCGTCGCGCGACTCTCCCGGCACGTACTCGATGCGGTGGACCTGGCCGTCCATCGCCAGCTCGAACGGGTGCTCGCGATGGGAGCGGGAGAGCGACCGCACGCCGTAGGGGGACAGGAGCTCGCTTTCCGACAGCACACAGCGGAGCACCCGCACCAACCGCTCCCGGGAAGGGATCGCGAGCAGGCGGAGGGTGTCGCCGGGCCGCCGGGTGGAGGCCAGGAAGCTGATGTTCTTCGCCAGGTCCTGGCGGTTTTCGAGGAACCAGCGCATCCGCTTCGCGAACCCGGGAAGGCGCCGGTAGACCACCTCCTCGGACAGAGGGGACACGGCGAAGAGGGGGATGACCCCGACCAGCGAGCGGATTCTCAAGGGCACGCGGTGGCCGTCCAGGAGGAGCTGATCCTGATAGAAGCCGTCCTCCTCGTTCCACAGGCCGGTCCCTCCGAATTCGTTCATGGCGTCCGAGATCGCCACGAAGTGCTCGAAGAACTTGGAGGCCACGTCCTCGTAGGCAGGGTCCTGCCGCGCCAGCTCCAGGGCAATCTCCAGCATCGTCGTGCAGAAGAAGGCCATCCAGGCCGTGGCGTCCGCCTGCTGCAGGGAGCCCCCTCCCGGGAGCGGGCGCGAGCGGTCGAAGACGCCGATGTTGTCGAGCCCGAGGAAGCCGCCCGAAAAGAGGTGGTGCCCCTCCGCGTCCTTCCGGTTGACCCACCAGGTGAACGTCATCAGGAGCTTCTGGAAGACCCGCTCCAGGAACAGCCGGTCGCGGGAGCCCCGCGGGGCCGACATCTTGTAGACGCGCCACGCGGCCCAGGCGTGCACGGGCGGATTCACGTCCGAAAACGCGAACTCGTAGGCCGGGATCTGCCCGTTCGGGTGCATGTACCACTCGCGGAGCAGGAGGATGAGCTGCTCCTTGGCGAATTCCGGGTCCACCTTCGCGAAGGCGAGCATGTGGAAGGCGAGATCCCAGGCCGCCCACCAGGGGTACTCCCACTTGTCGGGCATGGAGATCACGTCCCGGCTGTGGAGGTGCTTCCAGCCGGCGTTACGCCCTTGCCGGCGGCTCGCCGGAGGCTCTGGCTGCGCGGGATCTCCCGCAAGCCAGTCCTGGACCACGTACTGGTAGAACTGCCGGGTCCACAGGAGGCCCGCCAAGGCCTGGCGGGCGATCCGCCGGGCGTCTTCGGAAAGCCCCGGCGCCAGGCACGCGCCGTAGTGCTCGTCCGCCTGCCCGATCGCCTCCTCGAACGTCCGCGAGAAGCCGTCGCCGAAGGGCTCCGCCGGAGCCTCGTCGGCCGCCGAGAGGCGCAGGTGGAGCACGGCCTCGCCACCCGGCGGAAGGTCGAGCCGGTAGTGGAAGGCGGCTCTGGTCCCCTCTCCCACGGGGTTGACGGCCGCGGTCTCTCCGGAGACGACGTACCGGTGGAACGCGTCCTTGACATAGGGGGACCGGTTGGGCACGGAAAAGAGCCGCTCGCCGTTCGTCTCGTTCTCCGTGAACAGGAGAGCCTCAGGCAGCGTCCCGGCCGCGAGGCGGTAGCGGCCGAGGCTCGGATGATCGGCCACGATCTCCCCGCCGCCTTCCTGGGCGATCGTCCCCCGGGGCCAGGAGTCCTCGCCAGTCCGCCCCCAGCTCCAGGTGTTGCGGAACCAGAGCGTGGGGAGCACGTGGAGGGTCGCGGGCTCGGGGCCGCGGTTGGCCACGGTCACCCGGATCGGGAGGTCGTTCGGCGTGGTCTTCGCGTACTCGACGAAGACGTCGAAGTAGCGGCCGCCGTCGAAGACGCCGGTGTCCAGGATCTCGAGCTCGGGATCGTCCTTGCCGCGGCGCCGGTTCTCCTCGACGAGACGGGCGTAGGGGAACTCCGCCTGAGGATACTTGTAGAGGGCCTTGGCGTACGAGGTGGTGGGAGTAGCGTCCAGATAGAAGTACTGCTCCTTGACGTCCTCCCCGTGGTTTCCCTCGGGGCCGGTCAGGCCGAAGAGGCGCTCTTTGAGGATCGGGTCGCGGCCGTTCCACAGCGCGAGCGCGAAGCAGAGGCGGCACTCGCGGTCGCAGATCCCCAGGAGGCCGTCTTCTCCCCAGCGGTAGGCGCGGCTCCGCGCCTGGTCGTGGGTGAAGTAGCCCCAACTGTCCCCGTTTGCCGAGTAGTCCTCGCGGACCGTCCCCCACTGCCTTTTGGGGAGGTAGGTTCCCCACCGCTTCCAGTTCTTCTCGCGCCGGGCGTCCTCCGCGAGGCGCGCCGCCTCCGCGTCCGCCATCGGCTACATCGCCCGCCGGTACCTGCCGAACGCCCGGGTCGCCAGGGCTGCGCAGATCAGGGCGAAGCCGGCTAAGAGGGCGAGGGAGAGGACGAGCTCGCGCGGATCCCGCCCTTCGAAGCCGTCGCGGGCGGCGGTGACGGCCCAGTTCACGGGGTTGAACCGGGAGACGCCGCGGATCCACTGCGGCATCAGGTTCCTCGACATGATCATGCTCGACAGGAAGGTCATCGGGAGCACGGTGAAGTTCATCACGGCGATGACCAGCTCCTGCCGGCGCGCGAGGAGCGCCAGGGCGTTCGAAAAGGCGGCGAACGCGGCCCCCAGGAGCGCCGCGGCCAGGAACACGGCGAGGACGCCCGGGAGCCCCCCGTGGGGACGGGCCCCCAGAAGGAACGCGACGCCCAGGATGATCGCCGCCTGGACCACGACCTGGATCGCCGAGTGGAGCACCCGGCCCGCGATCAGGGCGCCGCGGGAGACCGGCGTCGCGAGCAGGCGGTCGAGGACGCCGCGGTCGATGTCGGCCAGGAGCCCCATCCCGGAGTAGGCGGCCCCGAAGAGGGCCGTCATGATCGAAATCCCCGGGGCGAGGAACTGGACGTAGGAGCTCGCCCCGAAGCCGGGGATCGTGGTCACCGACCGGAAGAGCTGCCCGAAGAGCAGCACCCACAGGATGGGCTGGACGATCGAGATGATTACGAAGACCGGCATCCGCACCGTGGCGCGGAGGAGCCGGACGAACAGGTACCAGGTGTCTTTGAAGAAGTCCATGCTCAGCGGACGGCGGCTTCCGCCCCCTCCTCGCGGTACGCGTGACCGGTCACGGTCAGGTAGACGTCGTCCAAAGACGGGCGCGAGAGCGAGACCTGGGCGACCTCCAGCCCCGCCTTTTCGAGGGCGGCGAGGAGAGCCGGCACGGAACGGGCGCCGTCGCCGGCCTGGGCGTAGAGGCGCACGCCGTCGACCATCAGCCGCGACACCCCTTCGGTCTTTTCGAGCACGGCCTGGGCCTCGGCCAACCGGCGGCGGTCCGCCAGGTCCACGGAGACGACGTCGCCCCGGAGCCTCCCCTTGAGCTCGTCGGGCGTGCCCTGGGCGACCACCCGGCCTCCATCCACGATCGCCAGCCGCTGTGCGAGCTGGTCGGCCTCCTCCAGGTAGTGGGTGGTGAGCAGCAGCGTCAGCCCCTCCTGGGCGAGGCGGCGGACCTCCTTCCACATCACCGCGCGGCTCTCGGGGTCGAGCCCCGTCGTCGGCTCGTCCAGGAACAGCACCTGGGGCCGGTGGATGAGCCCCATGGCCACGTCCAGACGGCGCTTCATGCCACCGGAATAGGTCTGGGCCGGACGGTCGGCCGCGCCGGTCAACTGGAAGAGCTGCAGGAGCTCGTCGACCCGGCTCCTGAGCTCCCGCGGGGCGAGGCGGAAGAGCCGTCCCTGCAGGAGGAGGTTCTCGCGGCCGGTCGCGGAGAGGTCGACTCCCGAGGCCTGGGCCACGGAGCCGATGCGGCGGCGCACCTCCCGGGGCTCCCGGACCACGTCGAAGCCGGCCACCCGGGCGCTGCCGGCGGTCGGGGCCGAGAGCGTCGTCAGGATGCGCACCGTGGTCGACTTGCCGGCCCCGTTGGGCCCCAGGAGGGCGAAGACCTCCCCGGGCTGGACGGAGAAGGAGACACCCCGCAGGGCCTCCACCCCGCCAGGGTAGGTCTTCCGGAGATCCGCCACTTCGATCGCGTGCATGGACGAGAAGCGGCCCCCGGAAAGCCTCGGCGTGCTCGCGGTCTACCGGTGTCCGCGGATCAGGCTGCCCGGGACCCGGGTGATGTTGTTCGGCGACCCGGCTCGCGGGTCGAAACCGGAGCGTCCGCCGTGGTGCCTACCCTGGTGGCCGTCCCGCCCGGGGAAACCCGGATCGATGAAGAGCGGAGGGGAAAAATATCCGGGGTAGACGAGCAGCGTGCCCCCGGAGTCGCGGCGCTCGGAGCCCGTCGCCTCCCGGACGAGCACCAGCTCGGTCAGAGCGGCCAGGCGGTCCTCGCGGGCGATCCGGGCCGCCTCCTCGCGAGCAACCCGGCGGCGCGCCGCCTCCTCCTCCTGGGCGCGGACCGCCGCTTCGTGCTCCTGGCGCGTGATCCACTGCCCGTTGGCGAGGACGAACCCGCGCCGCCGCATGGAGTCGGCGTAGGGGATCCAGTGGTTGAGCTGGTCGTCGTAGACGTACCCGACCCCACGGAGGATCGTCCCCAGGCCGTCCAGTTGAGGATCGAGCTCCGCGGCCTTGAGCGCCGCTTCGCGGGTGCCGTGCTGGAGCTTCTGGGTCTGGGCCCAGCGCGCCAGGTCCAGCCAGTGCGAGGCCAGGGTGCGCGGATCGCGCTGGAGCGCCTCCTTGCGGCGCAGGTACTCGGCCAGGCTCGACTCCCCCTTCTCCACCCTCGCGACCTGCGTCAAGGGCAGGCTCAAGACCCCGCCCTGCATCTGGATCCGGATCTCGGAATCGGTGGTCTCGGCGATGACGCCCTCGAATTTACGGCCATTGGCGAGGTAGACGTCGTCGGCAAAGACAGGGACAGCGGAGAGCGAGAGGAGGAGGGACAGGGCGAGCGGGTTCCGCATGAGACTCCCTTTCAACAGACCCTCATTCTACCACTGCGGCCGAGCCCGGCAGTGCCCAGCGATAGACCGAGTAGTCGATCTCGGAGGGAACCGCCCAGTGTTCCTGAAACCGGAGGCGGACCTCCTCCCCTTCTCCTGGCGAGACGAAGCGTGGAGAGAGGAAGAGCTGCAGCCGTCCCTTCCTCCCGGCCCGCACCAGAGGCAAGACCCTTCCATCCACCAGGAGCTCCGCGGTCTTCCCCGCAGGACGCGGGAGCCAGACGGCCAGGGAAATTGTCTCTCCGGCCGGAACGCCGAGCGGGAGGTCCGCGATCCTCCATCCCTTTTTCCGGGCCGCGACAGGCGTCGCCTGCCGGTCCCTCCGGCCGGTGGACGTCCAGGGGTGGAACAGGACGGTCACCTCGTCTCCACGGCACGTGAAGGGGCGAGGGGAGAAGCGGATTCCCGAGTCGGAGCTCTTGAGCGACCCCGAGGAGAGCACCACGGCGTCGGCGAGATCCAGCGTCTCCGCGGGGATGTTTTCCAGGCTCTTGACGGCCACCACGGCGGTGCGGAGCGGCCGTCCCGGCATCACCGGCGATATGCCGGCCTCGGCGTAGATCAGCCGGGCTCTCTGCGGCTGGGGCATCGTCCGGTTCAGGAAATCGCTGGCGCAGGCCCGCGTCTCCGGAACCACCTGCCCGTGGACATAGAGGACGGCCGTCACGGCAAGCCAGCCGAGGAGAATCCCCAGGACCGCCCAGCGCACCCTCCGCCACGCGAGAGCTCCCAGCAGGAAGTCCGCCGCGAGAAGCGAGGTGAAGGGGAGGATCTGGAGGAAGTGATTCTCCTTGAACCGGGTCGTCACCACCGCGTAGAGGACCATGTAGGCCACCGGATAGCTCAGAAAGACGAGCGTGCGGAGGCTCCGGGACCGTGCCGCCGTCAGCGCGCCGCCGATCACGGCGCAAACGCCGGTCAGGGGGCCGTGGAACGGCTTCGTGAAGGGGACGGCGAGCGTCTGCCAGAGGACGCCGAGATGCGAGCCCGTGGAGCGCCTTTCGTAGTGGCCGAGGTTCCTCTCGAACGCGGCGGCCTCCACTCCAACGTAGGGATTGAAAAGCACGAACGTGGCAGCCGCCACGAGGCCTGAAAGGAGAAGCCAGAGAACGGCCCGGCGCTCCTTCCGGAAAAGCGCGGCCGTCCCGAGGACGAGCGGGATCGCCACCAGGGCCCCATTGAGCTTGGTCGCAATACAGAGCCCCACCCCCAGGCCGGCCAGGAGATAGCTGCGGAGACCCGGCTTCTCCACCGCGTCGAGAATCCAGAGGAACGCGACCACCGTGCAGAGAAGCAGCAGGATGTCGGGCTTGAAGATGACGCTCGCGTGGAGATGCCGCTCCGTGAGCGACAGGAGAAGAGCCCCCAGGATCGCCACCGGCTCGGAAAAGAGCCGCCTCCCGAGAAGATAGGTGGCGAAGAGGGAGAGGGTCCCGTAGAGCGTCTGCAGCAGGCGGCAGAGGAAATAGGCGAGCGGCGAGAAGCCCGCCGCGCTCCGGACCGCGAGCTCCTCCCAGCCGGTCGCCCGGTGAAGCCCTTGGACGAGAGCGAGGAGCGCCGCCTGCGGCAGGTAGGAGAGCCCCTGGTAATAGGCGTTCGACGGCCGCAGGCTCCCGTCGAGCACGGCGCCGGCGTTCGACAGGTTGATCTGCTCGTCCCAGAAGCGGCTGGCGTTGAGCTCGGACGAGGCGAGCCAGAGGCGGAGGACGAAGCTCGCAGCGAGGATCAGGAGGAGCCAGCCCCGGCTCGCGCGTTGTTCCGGCATGCTTCTCTATTCTTTAACAAAAAGGGCGGCCTCGCGGCCGCCCTTCGATCCTTCCGGAAGCCCCGGGAGCGTTACTCGCCCTCGAGGACCTCCTGGGGCAGGCTCCGGATCTCCTCCTCGCCGAACTCGAAGAAGAGCTCCTCTTCGGTCTCCGGCTCGGACTCGATGTACTCCTCGGCCATGTGGAAGTCGTGGTAGTAGTCCATGCCCGTACCCGCCGGGATGACGCGGCCGACGATCACGTTCTCCTTCAGGCCGCGCAGGTTGTCCACCTTGCCGCTGATGGCCGCCTCGGTGAGCACCCGGGTGGTCTCCTGGAAGCTCGCCGCCGAGATGAAGCTCTCGGTCGAGAGGCTGGCCTTGGTGATCCCCAGGAGCAGCGGCCGGCCGATGGCGGGGGTGCCGCCCGCAGCGACGACGCGCTCGTTCTCCTCCTGGAACTTCCAGCGGTCCACCTGCTCGTCGATCAGGAACTCCGTGTCGCCGACTTCCTCGATCTTCACCGACCGCATCATCTGGCGCACGATCACCTCGATGTGCTTGTCGTTGATCGCCACGCTCTGCGACCGGTAGACCTCCTGGATCTTGTCCGTCATGTAACGCTGGAGCTCCTTCTCACCCAGCGTCTGG
>DATEIO010000762.1:0-8856 GCA_035278895.1 Thermoanaerobaculia bacterium
CTCCTGGCGGCCTGCGCCGTGGCCGTGCGCCTCACCTCGCCGGGCGGCATCCTCTACCGGCAGACGCGGGTGGGCCGCGGGCAGCGGCCGTTCACGCTGTGGAAGCTCCGCACCATGCGGCAGGACGCGGAGGCCGAGTCGGGCGAGGTGCTGGCCCAGCCGGGCGATCCGCGCCTCACCCCGATCGGCGCGTTCCTGCGCCGCTTCCGGCTGGACGAGCTCCCCCAGCTCTTCAACGTGCTCCGCGGGACGATGAGCCTGGTCGGACCCCGCCCGGAGCGCCCCGGCTTCGTGCAGCGGTATTTGAAGGAGGTTCCGGGCTACGCCGAGCGCTTCTCGCTCGCCCCGGGGCTGACCGGCCTCGCCCAGGTGAACGGCGACTACCACTCGAGCCCGCAGAACAAGCTGCGCTACGACCTGGCCTACCTCGCGAACTGGTCGATCTGGCTGGACGTGTCGATTCTGCTCCGCACCGTGAAAATCGTGCTCACGTCGCGCGGAGTGTGAGCTCGGCCGGCGCCTTGTGCTTGGGGGGATGGGTGAGGCTGTGGCGCACGGACCGCCAGGCCTCGGCCGGCCGGAAGCTCGCGTAGGTCAAGAGCAGGGCGAGCTTTTCCCCGGAGCGTTCGACCAGGGAGCCGCGGCGGACGAATTCCGTGATCAGGCGCTCTAAGAGCCGGGCCTTGGCCGGGGAGACGCCGAGCCCGCCCAGGGCTTCCGGCGGGAGATCGCAGCCCACGGTCTCCCGTGTGGCCACGAGCGCGGCGTGGACCATCCCCTCACAGCGCCCCTCCCGGGCGAGCGCCGCGACCCGTCCCCAGTCCAGACCCTGTAGGCGGGCCACGGTCTCGGCGAGGTCGAAGAGCCCCTTCAGGCGGAAGTAGCGCTTGCGGCAGGCGTTGATGCACAGCGAGAGCAGGAGGTCTTCGGAAGACGGCAGCCAGGCCTCCTCGCCGCGGAAGCGGACCGGCCGGGCTTCGCGCCAGATGCGTTCGAAGTCGACCGGGAGGACGCCGTTCATGGTGACGTCGTGGTGCTGCTCCAGGTCGCACTCGAAGCCGTTCGTGTAGAGCGATTTGCGGACCTTCTTCTCCTCCCCCTTGCCCTTCTCCCAGGACGGCCCGGGGCGGAGCACGAGGTCGACGTCGTGGGAGGTGACCACCCAGGGCTCGCGGTAGACGAGGAGGGTCAGAGCCGTCCCTTTGAGGAGCATGGCGGCAAGCTCGACCTCGCGCAGGCGGGCGAGGGCGGTGGCCAGGCGGTCGGCGTCGCGCTCGCGGACGGCGGCGCTCTCGAAGACCGCGATCTCCAGGCGCTCCGAAAGGCCCGGCGGCAGCGCGAGGCTGCACTGGCGGAGGTTGGCGCCCACGATCGGGAGGACTCCGTGGCGGGCCGCCGTCTTGGCCAGAAGCTCCCAGCGGATCTCCCTTCCCTGGCCGAGGGCCTGGACCGCGTCTCTGTGCCCGGGGAGAAAATCTTGCCGGGCGCAGAGGAAGAGGATGCGGTCTTCGGGGGTCACGGCAGGAGATCCCCCAACAGCCGCACCGCCCCGTCCAGGTCGCTTCCCGTCTCCAGGCGGTAGCAGGCGCACCCGGCCGCGAGGTCCGCCAGGGCGTCCAGGTGGGCCTGGGAGGAGCGGGGCTCGGTGAGGAGGACATTGGGAACGAGCTCCAGGAGCGCCTCCTCCTTCGAGAGCGGGGTGAGCACGCTCTCCCGGGCGCCGGACACCCGAGGGAAGACGAGGAGCGCGGGCTCCGCCTCCCAGACGATCGCGGTGCCGTAGACCTCCTCGGCCCGGAGCTGCCGCTTGCGCCAGCCGGCCGGGAGCGGGGCCTCGAGGAGCGCGGCGAGCTCGGGGAAAAAGGAGACCGTGCGGTCGGTCAGGTCGAACTCGTCCGGAAAGGCGAGGACGCGGAGGTCCCCCTCGGTCCGGCGCGCGAGGAAGAGGGTGTCGTCCCCCAGGAGGCCGAAGCCGGCGCGGGCGAGGGCGAGGGTGAGCGTCGACTTGCCGGCGCCGCTCGTGCCGGGCAGGAGGAGAGCGCGGCCGTTCCTGGCGAGCCCCCCGGCGTGGAGGCCGTAGAGACCCCGGCGTTTCAACATTTCCATCAGGGGGATCGTAAAAAGGGGATGGGAGAGGAGCCAGAGGTCCTCCTCGTCCTCCCCGAGGACGGAGACCCGCGCCCGGCCGTCTCCCGGATCGCAGAGCACCCGCAGGCGCGGTCCGGAATCGATGTAGAGGAGGCCGGCGCCGTCCGAGTAGACGACCTCCCCCACCGGCGGCTCGTAGACAGTGCGCGCCCCGTCCGGCCGGCCGAACGGATGTCCCGCACCGGCGCGCAGCTCGAAGGCGAGGTCGTGGGGCGGCTGGCCGTCCGGAACGATCCGCGCAAGGCGGGAGAGGAGGGCGGCGGACGCCCGCTCCCCCAGGTCTTCGAAGGAGAGGCCGAGGCGCACGCCGTGGAGGTCGTATCCCCGTTCAACCATTCCGCACCTCCCCGAACAGGGGGCCGGGAGGAAGGGGGTCGATGCGCCAGGTCTCGGCGAAGAGGGGCCGGGGGTCGCGCGTCTCGGCCAGGGGCTCCCCCTGGCACACGATCCAGCAGTGCCCCTCGAAGCGGCCCTTGAGCTCGCCCATGCCGAAGCAGAGGGAGACGCCGGCGCCGGCCCGGCGCAGGAAGTAGTAGAGGGTTACCCCGCGGGTCAGGCATCCGGACCGGACCAGGGGGCGGCCGGACGCCAGGAGGCGGTCGATCCGTTGGACCATCGCGGCAACCTCCCCGGCCGTGGGCGGCGGGAGGCAGGGGCCGCGCCGGGGCTCCAGCCAGAAGCGGAGCTCCGGGAGCTTCAGGAGGCGAAGGAGGACGGGAACCGCCGCCGCGAACAGGAGGACGCGGAGGGCGGACGGCCTCCTCGCCCGGTCTTCAGGAGCCCTGGACGACCACCAGGAGGTTTGCATCGACCATCTCCTGCAGGAATTCCTGGACGTCCGCGCGGATCGTGTCGACCGGCGCGTCGTACTCGGCGCTGACCGCCGCGATCACGGTGCCCACGTCACGCACGCCGTCGCAGAGGTCCCACACCCGGCCGCTCACCTCGTCGAGCGCGAAATACTCTCCCCCGTCCATATCGAGAAGCACCAACGAGTCGCCTGCACGCTGTGTGAGCACACGCTCCCGTTGGCGGAGCCGGCTCTCCGGTCCGATCATGCAAGACCCCCCAGAATGGCAAAGCCGGCGAGGCCGCTTTCGTTCACGGGACCCCGCCGGCACATCGAAAAGGCTACGGGCTAGAAGCTGAAACGCGTCACCTGCCGCAGCAGGCCAAGGCGCCGTAGGACCGGCTTCTTGTAGGCTCTCTTCATCGAAGTTCTCCTCGTTGGTTGAAGGGCTCGGCGCTTACCGCGACATCAGGAAACGCCGAGCATTGGTTCAAGATTCGTGCCTACTACCGACTACTTACTGGCTGCCGCCGTCCCAGATGATGACCTCGGCCCAGCTCCCCTTCTTGCCGCGGCCCTCCAGGTTGACGGTGTTGTTGCCGTCGTGCATGGCCGAGGAGATGTCGACGGTCTTCTCCTCGCCGCTCTTCAGGCCGGTCACCTTGAAACGCACGCCGTTGACCAGGACGTCCAGGTTGGACAGGCCCGGGCTGCCGTTCCTGATGGTGACCTTGTCCTCTGCCCGCGGCACGTCGGTGTTGATCTCCTCGACCGGCTTGCCGCTGTCGCGCACCACGATCATGTGGATCGGGTCGCAGATGGCTACGTTACCCGCGCCGTCCGTCGCCCGGATCTCGATGCGCGCCCGCTGGGTCTGGTCGATCTTGGTGGAGGTCACCGTCACCGGATCGGTCGTGCCGGGGATGAAGGGCGGCACCACCGTGTCCGCGTTCTGCGACTGGGTCACGACGAGCGATACGAGCCCCGAGCCGGTGTCCTGGAACGTGGTCACGGCCTGGGCCGGCGGCCCGGAGACCACGAACGTCGGGCAGGTCGGCGGCGCTGGCGGCAGCTCCGAGATGTCCGAAGGCAGCGCCACCCGCAGGGCGGCCATCTCCCAGAGCAGGGAGTCGGGGTTCTGGCCCGGCGGCCGGGAGTTCATCTGCACGACCGTGGTGTCGACGTTGGCCGGGATGTTGATCGTGTACTCGTCGGTCGTCCACTGCGGCCCGTCGGGCAGGCTGTCGAGGACGTTGAAGAGGGTCGGATTGTTGCTGACCGTCGTGTCGTCCGGACGGTTCGCCTCGCCGTCGCCCGCGAACAGCCAGAGCTGCGCCGTCCGGTCGAAGGCGGTGGCCCCGTGGCCGAAGGTCACCGGGCTGGTGACCCGCGTCTCGCCCGGCGTCGGATCGTCACCGTACGCGAAGTCGAGGTTGTCCCACACGAGGACGCGGTAGAACGTCGTGTCCGCAGGGTCCGTGTAGGCGACGAACAGGCCGGCGCCGTCGAGGCGCCAGAGATTGCTCGCCAGGTTTCCGTCGCCCAGGGTGAAGGAGTGATTGCCGGGGCCCGCCGCCGATACCAGCGAGGTCACGTCGGCGAAGTAACCGATGTTCAGGATCGGTCCACCGGCCGAGGCCGGCTGGCTCTCGGTGCCGATCACCGTGCCGGTGACCGGCGTGCCATTGAAGACCATCTGCTGGTCCTTGTAGGGCTGGGAGAACGTGCAGGTGCTGCCGTTCCAGTCACAGGGGCGCTCGCGGCCGGCCCAGTAGAGCAGGGCGAAGCGCACCTGGCCGCCGACGTTGACATTGAGAGTGGCCGGGGTCGTGTGGTCCCAGGTCATGAGGCCTTGGCCGTCCTCGACCACAGTGAGGCCCGCCTCCTGCAGGTCGATGAACGGCGCAAGGGCGGTGGCGCCACCTGGGACGGCCAGAGCTACAAGCCCCAGCACGGCGATCAAGGCGGCGGTAACTTTCCGATGGAATGTCATAGCAGTCGTCTCCTTTTTGTAAGTTGTTCCAATCGGTTTTTCAACCACAGATTGATATGAATACAATGGCCTTCTTAAAAGGCCTCGGCTGACCTGATTTTGGGGAGGAGGGAGACGGCGGATACCTCGGGCGCCCTGAATACATCGGTGAAAACCCCTTTCTCGAACAACGCCTCTGTGGAGCTGCTAAAGGGGCTTTTCGGCGACCGGGCGATCTCGGAAGGGGGAGACCCCAGGCTTTGCGACCCCGCCTCACGGCGGGTGTGCCTTGATCCAAGCCGACTGAGGTTTATTGCAAGCCGTAGGCCAAGAGACGCTGAATCAGCCCCGCGGCCCTTGACAGCCGGAGCCGCCCGGCTTACGCTCAGTGCGTCTTGAAAATGTAGAATCCTTTGTCGGGTGACCGGGAGCACAACGGGAGCGGAAGGAGAACGATTGCAGCCCGGAAAGGAAAACGAACGGCCGTCCCCTGGGCGGCGTTATGAGCGTCCCCGCATCCTCTCCCGGGAGCCACTGGAGGCCGTTGCCGCTGTGTGCGCTCCGAGCCCTCCCGCGAAAGGCAATCCCGGGCTCTGCCCCACAGGCCCTATCTCGTCCTAGCACGTTGTCAACCCAGAAATGACGGCATCCTGTAGGGGCGGCCCTATGTGGCCGCCCTGGGTGAGGGAAAACGTCAAAGCAAGCAGGGCGGCCACATAGGGCCGCCCCTACAGATCAGACCTGCCTCCGTCAGGGAGCCAGGCAGGCCGGGTTGGAGGCGGCCACGGCCGCCACGTAGGAGCTCATGCGCGACGGCACCCGCCCGGGCATCACGCCGTACGGATGGCCCGTCCCGAACTTCAGGCTGATGTTCGAGTAACTGCCGCTCAGCAAGTGGCAGTAGCTCATGATCGTGCCGCTGCCGACGCCGCTGGGGCCTGGCAGGGTCTGCGTGCCGGCGTAGCAGCCGCTCTCTCCGCTGCGGCACTGGTCGACCGGACTCGAGCTGCCACCGATGTTGTTGTAGCAGTGGGTATGCGGCGAGTTGAAATTGTGCCCGATCTCGTGGGCAACGCCCATGATGTCCCACACCACCGTCGGATTGGCGATGTTGAAAATGCCCGACATGCCGCCCGTGAACCCGTAGCCGCCCCCCCAGGGCGCGTCCGTGGGGATCGACGGGCAGTTGGAGGTGGCGCCGAACGCTCCGGAGCAGAGCTTCCCCACCCAGGAGACGCCGCTTCCCGGCCGGCCGCTCATGAAGTGGGCGATCGTGCGCGACACGCCCGTCTTGTTGAGGTTCCAGTAGCGGCCGAACTCCATCAGGCCGCACGTGGCGGAGGTCTGGGTCCAGGGATCGCTGCTGGTCGTCCACAGGCTGACGGACTGCACGGCGAGGCTGGTGTTGATCTCGGCCTGATAGAGGGTCGAGGCGAAGCCGATCAGGTTGCCGATGTAGGTGGTCGCCTTCGTGGAATCATTGAACTTGGTATAGAACTCGTAATCGGTCTCGATCGCCACGCGGGCCTTGTAGGCGGCCACCTTCGTGTTGACCGCAGTCTTGGCGGCCTTCTCGACCGGCCCGGCCGGGGCCGGCGTCATGAAATCCGGCCCGTCGAGAGTGGTCTGGCCGGGCGGCAGGGACTCATTGCCGCAGGTGAAGCCTTCCCCGCGAGAGGCCTTGAGGGCCCCGGGGTCGACGCGGTGCATCGCCAGGGGAGCCCGCAGGGCCTTGACCGCCGGCTCGTCTTCCCCGCCAATCATGTAGATCTCTTCCCCCTCGTTCACGATCCCTTGCGCCGTGCCATCCTCCAGCACGGCCAGGAAGACGCGGGAGTCCGGACGGCCGGCCATCGTGCCGCGGAAGTACGCGTTCGCCGGCGGCGGCAGCACCTCGTCCCCATGGTCGCCGTGCACGGTGACCCTGGCGTCGGCCGTGAAGACCTCGAAGCGCTCCAGCACGAAGGCCGCGGTCTCCCCCGTGTCCGCCTTCTGGACGTTCGCCACCCGCAGGCGGCTCCCCATCGGTGCCGCCGCGGCAACCCTCGCCAGATCCCGGCTCTCCCGCACCGTCTGCACCGCCGCTGCTCTTTTTCCCGCCGCCCAAGCGGGCATGCTAGCAGTCAGCAAGAGGCAGCCCATGACAATCGATCGTTCCCAGTTCCTGTGCATCAGTCCTCCTTGATACGGGCCGGCGCACACCTCCGCCCGTATGGCTCTGGGTCCATCGGGGCCCTGCTACATCCACACTGGATGTAATTGATGAAGGTGCATTCTGCGGATCTTGCGCGCCCACGTCAATCGACGCCGGGCCCGATTTCCGTCTTAGGGACCAGGAAGAACAGGCAGGAGCGGACGTTTCTTCCCGTCCGCCATGACTTCTTGCAAAACTTCCATGCGCTGGACCGCCCCCGGATAGACCCGGAGCGGATCTCCCATGCTCATGGCGGCGGAGCCTGGACAAAAGTTCAACAGCGCGCCCCCGGGGCCGTGGCCCTCCACCACCTCTTTGGCACGGACGGTCGTCTCCCGCACCTCGGCAAGCCCTCCGGACCCGTGCCAGATCTCGGCGATCGGCTGCCGGTGGAGGTTGCCCACGGGCCGGCGCCACTGCACGCAGGGGTAGACGTTGCCGTAGGGGTCGATGGCGAGGCCCGAGGATCCGGCGCCGCAGTGCTTGTGGGAGGGCGCCGGGAGCGTGCCGTCGTCCGCGCCCTTCGCCACTTCAACCGCGGCCTTTCCTTCCGCCACCCTCCCCCGTTCGAACTGCAGCTCAAAGAGACGCTTCACCCCTTCGCGGGACGGGGCTACGAGGAGCGGCTCGCGGTCGCCGTCGTCCCGGGGTGTCACGTCCGGGTCGATCTGGAGAGGGAGCCCCAGCGAGTCCGCGAGCGCGAACATCCCCGCGATCTCCCCCTCGTTCCAGGCGGTGAGCGTGCCGTTGATCTTGACCCGCATCCCCAGGGCGAGGACCTCCCGCAGATTTTCAAGCAGGCGGTCGAAGCTGCCGGGCACGCGCGTCTGCCGGTCGTGGGTGGCCGCCGTGGCCCCGTGGAGGCTCACCTCGACGAGAAAGGGATCGATCTCGGCCCGGATGCGGCGGGCGAGCTCGCCGCGCAGGGCATGGCCGTTCGACTTGATGCGCACGACGAAGCCCAACTCCCGGGCCCGGGCCCCCAGGAGGAGGAAGTCCGGGTGGGCGAGCGGCTCGCCGCCCGAGAGGGTGAGGTTCAGGACCTGCATCTCCGCCAAGTCTTCGAGCAGCTTCAGGTACTGCTCCCGGCGCAGGGGCTCTCCCCGCAGGCCCAGGTCGTTGTAGCAGAAGAAGCAGTCGAGGTTGCAGCGGTAGGTCAGCTCGACCAGCACGGAGAACAGCAGGTTCTCCCGCCAGGCGGTGGCGATCACCCGGGAGAGGCTCAACCGGGCTCCAGCAGGCCGGCCTCGGCGAGCTCGGCGGCGAAGGCGAGCACGTCGCGGGCCAGGGTCTCGGGGTCCCCCTCGTACGCGTCCCCGAGGGCGATGATCCAGTCGCCGACGGAGCGTTCGCCGTCCGCCAGCTCCAGCACCGAGGCGCCGACCTCGTTGAGCACCAGCACCTCGGCGGCCGACTGGCGGAGCACCACCGCCTCCCCCTCGATGCGGCGGTAGCGCACGTCGGACCGCCTCCTGAGGACGGTCGCTGCGGTGATGGTGCTCATGACCCGTTGGTTTTTAAGGAGGTATCGATCGCAGTATAGCCCAGGGGTCGCCGGCCAGCGAGAAGGTCAGCTCCCAGGCCGGGACCGCGCGGGCGAGCCGCTCGAGCACGGCGAGCAGCGCCTCCCGCCGCCAGGGGTCGCGGTTGACGAACGGGGCGGCGGCGACCAGGGAGGCGAGGGCCGCCGCCGGCGAAAGGGGACGCAGGCGCTCCTCCGGCCCCTTGGCCAGCCGCAGCAGGGCCCGCAGG
>DATEIO010000763.1:0-6561 GCA_035278895.1 Thermoanaerobaculia bacterium
AAGAGTGGGACCGTGATCGATTCGCTCGGCCAGATCGGCGTCGATCCCGGCACGGAGTGGGGCACGGGAACCGCCTCGACGGCGGACAACACCCTCCGGCGCAAATCGACCGTCTGCACCGGGGACGCCAACCCGAACGACACCTTCACCCCCTCGACCCAGTGGGACGGCTTCGCGACCGACACCTTCTCGGGGCTGGGCTCCCACACCGCAGCCTGCGGAGGGACGGCCACGGAGCTTTTCCTTTCGGAATCCGTCGAGGGGACCTCGAACAACAAGGCGCTGGAGATCTACAACGGTACGGGCACCGCGAAGAGCCTCTCCGGCTATACGGTCGAGATCTACTTCAACGGCAGCGCGACCGCCGGCAGCACCATCGCTCTCACCTCCTCGGGATCGATCCCCGCGGGCGGCGTCTGGGTCCTCGCGCACAGCTCGGCCGTCCTGGGGATCACCCCCAACCAGACCTCGGGAAGCCTCACCCTGAACGGCGACGACGCCATCGTCTTGAAGAAGAGCGGCGTGGTGATCGATTCGCTCGGCCAGGTGGGCGTGGACCCCGGCACGGAGTGGGGCACGGGCACCGCCTCGACGGCGGACAACACCCTGCGGCGCAAGTCGACGGTCTGCGCCGGGGACACGAACCCGAACGACGCCTTCACCCCCTCGACGCAGTGGGACGGCTTTGCCACCGACACCTTCGCCGGGCTGGGCTCCCACACCGCGAGCTGCACCGGCGGCGGCACGCCTACGATCTACGAGATCTGGCAGATCCAGGGGAGCGGCACCGCGTCTCCCCTGGCCGGCCAGAGCGTGACCACGAAGAACAACGTGGTCACCGCCGTGGGGCCGGACGGCTTCTTCCTCCAGACCCCCGACGCGCGGGTCGACGCGGACGCCCAGACCTCGAACGGTATCTGGGTCTTCACGTCCACGGCTCCCACGGTGGCCGTGGGCGACCTCGTGGACGTCACCGGCAATGTCGTCGAGTTTTTCGACTTCACCGAATTCAGCGGTGGTCTCACCGTGACGAAGACCGGTACGGCCGCCGTGCCCGCTCCGGTCAGCCTCAATCCTCCCGGCACCTGCGGCTCGGCCGGCCATCTCGAGCGCTATGAAGGCATGCGGGTCCGGATCGTCAACGGCACGGTGGCCGGCCCCACGGACCCGTTCGGAGACGCGTCCATCGTGGCCACCGCCACCCGGCCGCTGCGCGAGCCCGGCATCCTGTGCCCCGGCCTCTCGGGGCTTCCGGTATGGGACGGCAATCCCGAGGTCTTCGAGGTCGACCCCGACCGTTTGGGCCTCGCGAACGTGGATCTCGCAGGAGGCGCCGTGATCACGCTGGCCGAGGGCGGCCTCGGCTACGCCTTCGGCAACTATCAGATCTGGCCCTCGACGCTCACCTTCTCGGGCGTCGCCACTCCCGGCCCGGTGCGCGCCGAGGCGGCCGGAGAGTGGTCCGTGGGCAGCCAGAACCTCCTGCGCCTCTTCGACCTGGTGGACGACCCGGCGACCTCCGATGTGACGCCCACGCCGGCCCAGTACGCCGACCGTCTGAACAAGTTCTCCCTCCAGGTCCGCACCGTGCTCCGGTCGCCCGAGATCCTGGCCGTCTCCGAGGCGGAGAACCTGACCGTGCTCCAGGATCTGGCCGACAAGATCGAGGCGGACGCTCCGTCGGTCGTCTACACCCCGTACCTCCTCGAAGGCAACGACGTGGGTGGCATCGACGTCGGCTTCCTCGTTCGGGGATCGTTTACGGTCTCGAACGTCTACCAGTGGGGGAAAAACGACACCTACACCTTCAACGGCGAGACCTTGACGCTGAACGACCGGCCGCCGCTCGTCCTCGAAGGCACCTACACCGGCTGCGGCACGCCGTTCCCGCTCACCGTCATCGCGGTCCACCAGCGCTCGCTCTCCGGCATCGATGGGACCGACGGCCCCCGTGTCCGCGAGAAGCGCCACCAGCAGGCCCTGCGCCTCTCGCAGTTCATCCAAAGCCTCCAGGCGGCCAATCCGAGCCTCCGCCTCGTCGTGACCGGCGACTTCAACGCCTTCCAGTTCACGGACGGCTACGTGGACGTGATGGGCCAAGTCACCGGCAATCCCGACCCGCTGGGCGCTTTGATTCCCGCGACGGACGAGGTGACTCCGAACTTGACCAACCGGACCTTCTCCTCGCCCGCGGCCGACCGCTACTCCTTCGTCTTCGCAGGGACCGCCCAGACGCTCGACCACGCCCTGACCTCGCAGGCGCTCAACCCCTACGTGACCGGCTTCGAGCACAGCCGCGGCAACTCCGACGCGCCGAACAGCTTCTCGGCCGTGGCCAACACCTCCCTGCGCTCCTCGGACCACGACGGGCTCGTGCTGTTCCTCTCCTGCACGGCGAGCGGCGGGTAGGAGGACCCAAAGGACGCCAGGGACATCAAGGACGCCAAGGACAGGTCGTCCTTGGTGTCCTCGCCCTGCCTCGGCCTGCCTGCTTTAGAATCCCTCCACTTTCAGGAGGAATTCTCGAATGCGTCGACTCGCTTTCGCCGTTCTCCTCGCCCTGTCTGCCCACGCCGCGGCAGCCGTCCCCTGGCTTCAATCCCCCGCCGTCTCCAAGGACCGGGTCGCCTTCGTCTACGGGGGCGACCTGTGGACCGTGGGGCGGGACGGGGGGGAGGCGCGGCGGTTGACGACGGGGGAGGGGCTGGAGCTCGATCCGTTCTTCTCGCCCGACGGGGCGTGGATCGCCTTTACGGGACAATCCCACGGGAACTTCGACGTCTACCTCGTGCCCGCGGCCGGCGGCGTGCCGCGCCGGCTTACGTGGCACCCCGAGGTCGACCGGGTGGCGGGGTGGACGCCGGATGGCCGGGTGCTCTTCCGCTCTCCCCGGAACACCCCGGGCAACACGAGCCAGCTCTTCACCGTGCCGGTCACGGGCGGGCTCCCCCGGGAGGTCCCGCTGCCCAAGGCCGAGCAGGGATCTTTCTCGCCGGACGGCTCCCGCCTGGCCTACGTGCCGTTCTGGAACCGCGGCGAAGACCCGACGTTCTCGATCGCCTGGAAGCGGTATCGCGGAGGCCTCGCCTCCCCGATCTGGATCGCGCGGATGTCCGACTCCGCGGTCGAGCCGGTTCCGCGCACGGACTCGAACGACTCGGACCCCATGTGGATCGGGGACCGGGTCTACTTCCTGTCGGACCGAAGCGGCCCCGCGACCCTCTTTTCCTACGATCCGGCAACGCGGAAGATCGAAAAAGTCCTCGACAACCCGGGGCCGGACATCGTCTCCGCCTCCGCCGGACCGGGAGCGATCGTCTACCAGCGGATGGGGGAGATCCACCTCTTCGACCTCGCCTCCGGAAAGGCGCGGAAGCTCGACGTCCGCGTGAGCGGCGACCTCCCCTCCGTGCAGCCGAGGTGGGTGGGAGTGACCGGAGCGATCCAGACCGCGTCCCTTTCGCCGACCGGCGTCCGGGCCGTGTTCGAATCCCGCGGGGAGATCGTGACCATCCCCGCCGAGAAGGGGGATGCGCGCAACGTGACCCGCACCCCGGGTGTCGCCGAGCGCGATCCCGCCTGGTCGCCGGACGGCCAGAAGATCGCGTTTTTCTCCGACGAGTCCGGCGAGTACGCCCTCCACGTCGTGGACCAGACCGGACTGGGCGACGTCAAGAAGATCGGCCTGGGCGATCCTCCATCCTTCTTCTACAGCCCCCGCTGGTCGCCGGACGGCGGCAGGATCCTCTACACGGACAAGCGTCTGAACGTCTGGTACGTCGATCTCGCCAAAGGGAAACCCGTCCGCGTGGACACCGACACCTACGAGGCCCCGTTCCGCCGGCTCGATCCCGTCTGGTCGCCGGACGGCCAGTGGATCGCGTACACGAAGCAGCTTGCGAACCACATGCGGGCCGTCTTCCTCTACTCGCTCGAATCCGGCAAGGCCCGGCAGGTGACGGACGGCCTTTCGGACGCCCGCTTCGCCGCCTTCGACGCGTCCGGAAAATATCTTTATTTCACGGCGAGCACGGACGTCGGCCCGACGAGCGGCTGGCTCGACCTTTCGAGCGTGCAGCGGCCGGTCTCGCGAAGCGTCTATCTGGCGGTGCTCGACAAGAGCCTTCCTTCGCCGCTGGCGCCCCTGAGCGATGAGGAAAAGGACAAGAAGGACGCCAAAGACGAAAAACCGGAGGAGAAGCCCGTGCGGGTGAAGGTCGATTTCGACGGAATCGATCAGCGCATCCTGGGGCTCCCCGTGCCGGCGCGCAACTACACCGGGCTCGTGGCGGGTAAGGCCGGCGTGATCTTCCTCCTGGAGGACGCTCCCGTGCTCGGCTTTGGCGGCGAGGGCTCGATCCTTCACCGGTTCGACCTCGAAAAGCGGGAGACGAAAGAGATCACGAAGGGCGTCGTTCCTCCGTTCGCGGTCTCGGAGGACGGCGAAAAGATGCTCTTCCGCCAGGCACGGACCTGGACGATCGCCGCGACGGACGGGCCGCTCGAGCCGGGCAAGGGCGCTCTCGACCTTTCGAAAGCCCAGGTGAGGGTCGACCCCCGCGCCGAGTGGAAGCAGATGTACCGCGAGGTCTGGCGGATCGAGCGCGATTTCTTCTACGACCCGGGGCTCCACGGGCTGGACCTCGCAGCCGTGACCGCGCGCTACGAGCCGTTCCTCGACGATCTCGGCCACCGCTCGGAGCTCGACTCCCTCTTCATCGACATGCTGGGCGAGCTCACGGTAGGGCACCTCTTCGTGGTCGACGAAGGGGAGCCCGGCGAGGAGGCAGTGCCGGGCGGGCTTCTGGGCGCCGACTACGAGATCGCGAACGGGCGCTACCGCTTCGCGCGCATCCTCTCCGGCGAAAACTGGAATCCCCAGCTTCAGGCGCCCCTGACCCAGCCGGGCGTGAACGTCAAGGCTGGCGAATACCTCCTCTCCGTGGACGGCCGCGAGCTCCGGGCGGACGACGACGTGGACAGCTTCTTCGAGGGGACCGCCGGGAAATCCGTGCTCCTGGAAGTCGGCCCTGATCCGAGCGGGAAGGGCTCGCGCAAGGTGAGCGTGGTGCCGGTCGAGAGCGAGGCCGAGCTGCGCACCCGCGCCTGGATCGAGGGGAACCGCCGCAAGGTGGACGAGCTTTCGAAAGGGCGGCTCGCCTACGTCTACCTCCCCGACACCGGCGAGGGGGGTTACACGAGCTTCAACCGCTACTTCTTCGCCCAGGTGGGCAAGGAGGGCGCGATCCTGGACGAGCGCTACAACGGTGGCGGCTACGCGGCGGACTACTTCATCGATTATCTGAAGCGGGAGCTCCTCTCTTACTGGTCCACTCGCGAGGGGGACGATTTCGTCACCCCCGTGGGCGCGATCTTCGGTCCCAAGGTGATGATGATCAACGAGCGCTCCGCCTCCGGAGGCGACGCCCTCCCCTTCTACTTCCGGCGGGAGAAGCTCGGGCCGCTGGTGGGCCGGCGGACCTGGGGCGGGCTCGTGGGCATCTACGACTACCCCGTGCTGCTCGACGGCGGATACATCACCGCGCCGCGCGTCGCCTTCTGGAGCCCGGAAGGGGAGTGGGAGGTCGAAAACCGGGGCGTCTCTCCGGACGTCGACGTGGAGCTCGATCCCAAGGCGTGGCGGCAGGGGCGGGACTCCCAGCTCGAAAAGGCGGTGGAGGTGGCGTTGGAGATGCTCGCCAGGAACCCGCCGCCCAAAAAGCCCGCGCGGCCGGCGTACCCGACCTTCGCCCGGCCTGCCTCCCCCGAAGGATAGGCTCCGGCCACCCTCCGGGGCGTTGGTCGCCGAACGCCCCGGAGGATAGAAAGGCTTTGCAGGGCTCACAGGAGGAGAACGAGGCTTTGAATCATCACGAATCGCACGACTGGCAGACCCGCTACGCCGCGAAAATCGCGTCCCCCGAGGATGCGATCCGGCTCATCCGTCCCAAGAAACGCATCCTGATCGGCTCGGGCGCGGCCGAGCCGGGGCGCCTCGTCGAGGCCATGGTCTCCCACGGTGATCACCTCGAAGGCAACGAGATCGTCCACCTGATGACCCTGGGCTCGGCCCCCTATGTCCAGCCCGGGCTCGAGCACCGGTTCCGGCACACGGCGTTCTTCATCGGCGCGAACGTCCGGCAGGCGGTCCAGGAGGGGCGGGCGGACTTCATGCCCGTGTTCCTCTCGGAGATCCCCCATCTCATCGCTTCCGGACGCGTGGGGATCGACGTGGCCCTGATCCAGGTGAGCCCGCCGGACCGCCACGGCTTCGTGAGCCTGGGCGTGTCGGTCGACATCGTCCGCGCCGCGGTCGATTCGGCCACGATCATCCTGGCCGAGGTCAACCCCAACATGCCGCGCACCCTGGGCGACTCGTTTCTGGACGTCGACCGGATCTCCGCCCTGATCCCCGTGGATGACCCGCTCCCCGAGCGCCTGCCCGAGCCGATCGACGACGTCTTCGCCGAGATTGGAAGGCATGCCGCGACCCTGATCCCCGACGGCGCCACGCTCCAGATGGGGATCGGCAAGATCCCCGACGCGGTGCTGGCCGCCCTG
>DATEIO010000764.1:0-6298 GCA_035278895.1 Thermoanaerobaculia bacterium
CCGGCCGGAGACCCCGTTCCTTCTCACGACCTTGGGCCGGCTGTGGATGGCCGGGATCGAGGTGGACTGGCGCGCCTTCCACTCCGGGGAGATGCGGCGCCGCGTCCCGCTGCCGACCTATCCCTTCGAGCGCCGGCGCTACTGGATCGAGGGAGCCGGCCCGCTGGGGATCGGCCGCGGAGCAGCCCGAAGGCCCAGTCTCGAAAAGCGGTCCGACCCTGCCGATTGGCTCTCCGCGCCCACCTGGAAACGCGGGCTGCCGGTCCCCCCGGCCGTGATGGAGCCCCGGCACTGGCTGTTGGTGCTGGACGAGGGGGGCGTGGGCGAGCGCCTGGCGGGACTCCTTCGCGCCGCGGGGCACGAGGTCGCGACGGCCCCGCCGGCCGGGTCCCGCGAGGCCTATGCGGCCCTGTTTGCGGAACCACCCCGGTCCGTCGTCCACCTGGCAGGGCTGGACGAGGCTGAGGTGTTCCACGACCTGATCGCGCTGGCTCAAGGCCTGGGCGACGCGGGCCCCGTGGACCTGACCGTGGTGGCGAGCGGTCTCTTCGACGTCACGGGCGGTGAGTCCCTCTCCCCGGAGAAGGCCACGCTGTTCGGGCCCGCCCGGGTCATCCCCTGGGAGTACCCGCACGTCTCCTGCCGCGTTCTCGACGCCGGGCGCGTAGATCCGGAGATCCTCCTGCGGGAGATCGTGGGCGGGGAGGGGAGCCTCGTGGCTCTGCGCGGCCCTCACCGCTGGGTGCCGGGCTGGGAGCCGCTCCGGCTGGACGCTGCCCCGGTCCAACCCCTCCGTATCCGCGAGGACGGCGTCTACCTGATCACCGGCGGTACGGGCGGGATCGGCCTGGAAATCGCGGTGTCCCTGGCCCAGGGGAGGAAGGTCCGCCTGGCCCTTCTCGGACGGACCTTGCGGCGGTCCTGCCGGATCCTTGATCTGGAGAAGATGGGTGCCGAGATCCTTGTCCTTTCCGCGGACGTGGCCGACCGCGCTGCCATGAAAAAGGCCCTGGCGGAGGTCCGGGGGCGCTTCGGCGCGATCCACGGCGTGGTCCACGCCGCGGGCGTGCCGGGCGGGGCGTTGATCCAGCGGCACACCCCCGCGGAGTCCGAGCGGGTCCTGGCGCCCCGGATCGGCGGCCTCCGGGTCCTGGCGGACCTCCTCTCGGGCGAGCCCCTGGACTTCTTCGTGCTGACCTCCGCGGCCGGGGCCCTCTCGGGCGAGCCCGGGCAGGTGGATCTGACCGCCGCGGGCGCGTTCCTGGACGCCTGGGCCCAGTCCCGCTCCGGGAGGCCGGGGCCGTACACCGTGTCCATCGACTGGGACACCTGGCGCGAGGTCGGCATGGCGGCCGACGTCGCGGGCCTCCCCGAGCCGCTAAGGCGGGCGCGGGCGCAGGCCCTGGCCACCGGCATCGCGCCGGCCGAGGGGCGGGAGGTCTTCGCCCGCATCCTGGAGCGCGCCGTGCTCCCCCAGGTCGTGGTCTCGACCAAGGACCTGAACGCGGTCCTGGAGCACCTGTCCGCTCTCTCCCGGGGTGCGGGGGAGGAGACGGCCCCGGCGCGGTCCACCTACGCCCGGCCGGAGCTCAAAAGCGCCTACGCCGAGCCGCGCGACGCGACCGAGCGGGCCTTGGCCGCCATCTGGCAGGACCTGCTGGGCCTGGAGCGGGTCGGCATCGACGACAACTTCTTCGATCTGGGTGGGCACTCGCTGCTCGCCACCCAGGTCGTGTCCCGCGTGCACGAGGAGCTGGGGGCCGATGTGTCCCTGGAAGCCTTCTTCGAAGCGCCCACGATCTCCGGCTTCGCCCGGGCCGTGGCGAGCCATGCCGCGCCCTCGGAGGAGGATGCGCTCGAGGCGCTGCTGCGGGAGATCGAAGGCCTCTCGCCCGAAGAGGCCGACGAGGCGTACGCCCAGGAGTCCCATGAGCGTCTCTGATCTGAGCCAACGCATCGCCTCCCTCTCGCCGGAGCAGAAGAAGCTCCTCGAGCTGCGAATGAAGCGCCAGCAGCAGGACACGGAGGCCGCGCGGCCCCGGCCCCTGCCGCGCTCGGAGGGCGAGAGCCGGTTCCCCCTCTCCTTTGCCCAGCAGCGGCTGTGGCTCCTGGAGCGCATGGGGATGGGGGGCGCGGCCTACAACGTGTTCCAGGCCGTCCGCCTCGACGGCCCCCTGGATCTCCAGGCCCTCGGCCGCTGCCTTACAGAGATCGCCCGGCGCCAGGAATCGCTCCGCACCCGCTTTGAAGAAGAAGCGGACGGGGCCGTGCAGGTGATCGAGCCTGCCCGGCCGGTCGTGCCGTCGTTCGTGGACCTCCGGGCCTTGCCCGAAGAGGAGCGCGAAGCCGAGGCTCTCCGCCGGTCCGCCCTGGAGGTGCAGGCCCCCTTCGACCTCGGCCAGGGCGCTCTCTTCCGGGTGACGCTCTACCGGACGGGGGCCGAGCGCCACGTGATGCTCGTCGTCCTCCACCACATCGTGTCGGACGGCTGGTCCATGGGCGTGCTGCTGGGCGAGATCACGGCTCTCTACGAGGCGTTCTCCCATGGCCTGCCGGCCCTTCTGCCGGGTCTGCCGGTCCAGTACGCCGACTTCGCGGTCTGGCAGCGGCAATGGCTTTCGGGCGACGAATTGAAGCGCCAGGTCGGCTACTGGCGGCAGCGGCTCGCCGGAGCCCCCGCCCTCCTGGAGCTTCCCACCGACCAGCCGCGGCCAGCGGTGCAGAGCTTCCGCGGGGCGCGCTGCTCCCGGCTCCTCGACCGCAGGCTCGCGGACGCCCTCGCCGCCTTCGGCCGCCATGAGAACCTGACGCTCTTCATGACGCTCCTGGCGGCTCTCGAGGCCGTGCTCCACCGGTCCACCCACGCGGCGGACCTCGTGGTCGGCACGCCGATCGCGAACCGCACGCGGACCGAGATCGAAAAGCTCATCGGCTTCTTCGTCAACACCCTGGCGCTCCGCGTCGGCGTCTCCGGGGACTTGACCTTTGCGGAGCTGGCGGCGCGGGTGCGCGAGGCGGCCGTGGGAGCGTTCTCGCACCAGGACCTGCCGTTCGAAAAGCTCGTGGACGAGCTTCGGCCCGAGCGCTCGCGCAGCCACGCGCCGGTCTTCCAAGTGCTGTTCAACCTGCAGAACGCCCCGATGCCGCCGGTCCGGCTTTCGCGGCTGACCTTGACGCCCCTGGAGGTGGAGGACGGCTCCGCCAAGTTCGACTTCACCCTGGGCGTCCAGGAGGTCGAAGGCGGATTGGACGTCCGCTGGCTCTACAAGCTCGACCTCTTCGATCCGCCGACGATGGCCCGCCTGGCCGGCCATTTCGAGACGCTTCTCGCGGCGGCGATCGCAGAGCCGGAGAGGCGGATCTCGGAGCTGCCCTTGCTGACGGCGGCCGAGAAGCTTCAACTCGCTGAGTGGAACGCGACGGCTGCGACCTATCCCGTGGAGCCCTGCCTGCACGAGCTCATTACGGACCGCGATCTGGTTTCGGCGGCCCGCCGGTTCGCCCTGCGCCTGCGGGAGCTGGGAGTCGGGCCCGAGGTCCCGGTGGGCGTCTGCGCCGAGCGGTCGCCGGAGATGGTCGTCGGCCTCCTCGCGGTGCTCGAAGCCGGGGGCGCCTACCTGCCGCTCGACCCGGACTACCCGCAGGACCGCCTCGCCTTCATGCTGGCCGACTCGGCCGTGCCGGTGGTGCTGGCCCAGGAGCGGCTGTTGGACCGCCTGCCGGAGCATGGAGCGAAGGTGGTGCTGCTCGACGGCGTGGCGGCGCCCGGTCCCGAGGTCGGGCCGATCGCGAGCGGGGTCAAACCGGAAAACCTCGCCTACGTGATCTACACCTCGGGCTCGACGGGGCGTCCCAAGGGGACGATGAACACCCACCGGGGCATCGTCAACCGCCTGCTGTGGATGCAGGAGGAGTACGGGCTGACCGCCGAAGACCGGGTGCTCCAGAAGACCCCGTTCAGCTTCGACGTGTCGGTGTGGGAATTCTTCTGGCCTCTGCTGACCGGGGCGCGGCTGGTGATGGCGAAGCCCGGCGGTCACCAGGACCCCGGGTATCTCGTGCGGACGATCCGGGAAGAGGGGATCACGACGCTGCACTTCGTCCCCTCGATGCTCCAGGTCTTCCTGGAGGCGCCCGGAGTGGAGGAGTGCTCGTCGCTCCAGCGCGTGGTGTGCAGCGGCGAGGCGCTGCCGCTGGAGCTGACACGGCGGTTCTTCGCGCGCCTGCCCCAGGTTTCCCTGCACAACCTCTACGGCCCGACCGAGGCGGCGGTGGACGTGACGTACTGGCCTTGCGATCCGCAGGAGAAGCGCGGCGTGGTGCCGATCGGCCGGCCGTTAGCCAACACAGAGATCCACCTGCTCGATCCGTACGGCAACCCGGTGCCGGTGGGGGTCCCGGGAGAGCTTCTCATCGGCGGCGTTCAGCTTGGCCGGGGTTATCTGGCGCGGCCGGATCTGACGGCGGAGCGGTTCGTTCCTGCAGATGGAGGAGCGCGGCTGTACCGGACCGGAGACCTCGCGCGGTACCTGCCGGACGGCGCGATCGACTTCCTGGGACGGATCGATCACCAGGTGAAGGTCCGCGGCCTGCGCATCGAGCTGGGGGAGATCGAGTCGGCCCTGGCCGCTCATTCCTCGGTGCGCGAAGCCGTGGTGCTCGCCCGCTCCAGCGGCTCCGAAGCATTGGGCGGAGTCAACCTCGTTGCCTACGTGACCCCGAAGCAGGGCGAGACGGCGCCGGATCTCGCCCAACTGCGCCAGCTCCTCTCCCGGAATCTGCCGGAGTACATGCTCCCTTCAGCCCTGGTGGTCCTGGATACGATGCCGCTCACGGCCAGCGGCAAGGTCGACCGCAAGGCGCTGCCCGAGCCGGAGCGGGTTGCCAAGGAGCGGGTCGCGCCGCGGACGGACCTGGAGCGCCTCCTCGCCCGGCTGTGGAGCGAGACGCTCTCCGTAGAGCCGGAGAGCTTTGGCATCCACGACAGCTTCTTCGAGATCGGGGGCAACTCGATCACGGGCGCGATCTTCATCAACCGCCTCCAGCAGGAGCTGGGCGAAATCGTCCACGTGGTGACGATCTTCGACTCGCCCACGATCGAAAAGCTCGCGGCGTTCCTCGAGGCCGAGTACGGAGAGAAGGGACAGGCTGGGACCGTCCAGGTCGACGCCGAGGCGCTCGCGGAGGTGCGGCAGTTGATCCGGACGCTGCCGCCGCTGGCTCAGGCTCCGGCGGAGAAGAATCCCCCGGCGGTGTTCGTGCTGTCGCCGCCGCGCTCGGGCTCGACGCTGTTGCGGGTCATGCTGGGCGGCCACCCGGCGCTGTTCGCTCCGCCGGAGCTGGAGCTGCTCAACTTCGACACCCTCTCCGATCGCCGGGACGCCTTTTCGGGCCGGGACGCCTTTCGCCTGGAGGGCCTGCTGCGCGCCGTCATGGAAGCGCGCGGGTGCGGAGCCGACGAAGCCCGGGAGATTGTCTCGAGTTTGGAGTCCACCCAGGAGATGTACCGGCGGCTTCAGGATTGGATCGGCGGCCGGACCCTGGTGGACAAGACGCCGACCTACGCCTGGGACCCGGAGACGCTACGCCGGGCCGAGGTGGGGTTCGCAGACGCACGCTACGTCCACCTCGTGCGCCACCCGCTGGGGATGATCCGCTCCTTCGAGGAAGCGCGGATCGATCAGATCTTCTTCCACGAGGACCACGGCTTCAGCCGCCGGGAGCTGGCCGAGCTGCTCTGGGTGCTGGTCCACGAGAACACGCTGGCCTTCCTCGACACGATTCCGGCGGATCGCCAGCACACGGTCCATTTCGAGGATCTGCTGCGCGATCCGGAAGGGGAGCTGCGGCGGATCTGCTCCTTCCTGGGGATCTCCTACGACCCGGCCATGGCCGCGCCGTACGAGTTGAAGTCGGAGCGGATGACGGACGGCCTGCACGCCGAGTCGCGGATGCTGGGAGACGTGAAGTTCCACCAGCACGAAGGGGTCGACGCGAGCGTGGCCGAGCGGTGGCGCGAGGAGTACGGCGAGGAGTCGCTGTCCGATCTCGCCCGGCGACTCGCGGCGCGGCTCGGCTACGAGCTGGCGCCCGCGCCGCGGCACTTCGTGCCGATCGAGAGGGTGGAGACCGCACCAGGCACGCCGCAGCCGCTCTCCTTCGCCCAGGAGCGCCTCTGGTTTTTGGACCAGCTCGACCCCGGCCAGGCGACCTACAACATCTCGACCGCTCTCCACTTGGCCGGACCGCTGGACGTGACCGCGCTCGCCGCGAGCCTCGCGGAGATCGCGCGGCGCCA
>DATEIO010000765.1:0-7729 GCA_035278895.1 Thermoanaerobaculia bacterium
GGTGCGGCGAGTCGTTCAGGCGGGTCTTCGTTCAATGCACCGAGATCTTAGCACAGCCCGTAAAACAGCTACGGAGCCGTCAGGACGGAGGCGTAAACGTCGCGGTACGCGGCGCACATTCCCCCAAAGGCGAAAGACTCCTCCGCGCGCCGCCGGTTGGCTTCCCCCAGGCGCTCGCGGGTCTCCGGGGAGCCGGCGAGCCCGGCGATGCGGGCACCCAGGGCAGAGGCGGTCGCCGCGCCATCCAGGGGGACGAGGAAGGGGGCCTGCCCGGAAGGGAGCGTGGCGCGGACGTCTCCCACGTCGGTCGCGGCCGCGGGGAGGGAGGAAGCCATGGCTTCCAGAAGGCAGACCGGCATCTGCTCGCTGTCGGAAGACAGGGCGAAGAGGTCGAGCGCCCGGTAGTAGGGCGCGGGGTCTTTCTGGTAGCCCGCGAAATGGACGCGGCCGGAGAGGTCCGGCGCCGCGGCCCGGGCTTCAAGGGCGGCCCGCTCTTCGCCGTCCCCCACGAGGAGGAGGTGGACGTCCGGCCCCGCCGCGGCCACGGCGTCGAGCAGGCGGGTGAAATTCTTCACCGCCCGGAAGCTCCCCACGCTCCCCACGAGGACCGCGTCCGCCGGAATGCCTAGCCGGGCGCGCAGCTCGGGGTGGCCGTCCCGCGGGGTGAAGCGGTCCAGGCGGATGCCGTTCGGAATCAGCCGGATGCGCTCGGGCGGCACCTTCCACAGGCTGGTCGCCACGGAGCGCAGGCGCTCGGAGGGGACGATCAGGCGGCCGACGCCGGGCAGCACCAGGCGGCGGGCCAGGACGCGGCGGCGCTTGAAGCTTTCCGCTTCGTCCTCGTTGAACCCCTCTTCGTGATGGATCACCCGCCGGAACCCGGCGCTGCGGGCGGCGAGCAGCATGTCGAACGCCCCCCAGTTGTAGGTGAGGACGAGGTCGGGCTCCGCCTCGGACAGGACGCGCCGGAGCCGCCGGGCCGTGGCGAGCGAGCCGGCCTTGGGCGGGCTTGCGAGAATCCGCACGTCCACCTCCTGGGGAAGGAGCTCGGCCGCGCTCGTGCGGCCGTCCATGGAGAGGATCGAGTGGCGCAGACCCGGCCCGAAGGCTTCGATCAGGTGGACGGTACGGATCTCGGGCCCGGTGGGGACGAAGTTGGAGAAGACGTGGAGGAGGTGGGGGATTCTCACCCCCTCATCTCCCATAGATCCTCACCGCCCGCGCCAGCATCTCCTCCCGGTCCTCCAGCGGCTGCCACCCCAACACCTCGCGCGCGGTCCGCGAGCTGAAGCCGGGGACGAGCGCGCGGGATTTCAAATCCCGGTAGGAGGGGAAGGTCACGCCGGGGCGGCGGCCGGCTTTCTTGACCATCCACTTGCCGATCTCCATGGCCTGGCTGGCCCAGAGGGGGCGCGGGTGGAAATGGAGGTCGCGGCCGGTGGCCTTCCGAAGCTCTTCCACGATCTCGCGGGCGGAGAGCGGCGTCCGGCTGCAGAGGTTCAAGGCCTTGCCGTCGAGATCGTGCCCCTCGAAGGCGGCCAGGCGGACGAGGGCATCGGCCACGTCGTCGGCGGTGACCACGGGGAGCGGATTGTCGCCCAGGCCCCAGCCCACGCAGTGGTTGTCGCGCACCCATAGACCGAAGCCCGAGTGCTGGAAGGGGGTGCCTTCGCCCAGCACCACGCCGGGGCGGACGATCACGAGCGGCAGGCCGCGCTCGTGGTGAAGCTTGAGGAGCGCCGCCTCGGCCGCCATCTTGCCGCGGCTGTAGACGTCCCGCCCCGCGGGCTGGGGATCGGTTGCGAGCGAGTCTTCGAGCACGTCCGTGCCGCAGTCCGCGCCCGCGTAGAGGGCCGCGATCGAGGAGACGTAGACGAAGCGCTCGACTCCACGGGCCAGGGCTTCTTCCGCGGCGGCGACCGATCCCCGGATCATCGATTTTTCGACCTTCTCCCAGGTGTCGCCGCCGCCGGTCGCGAGGTGGAGGACGACCTTGGCGCCGTCGAACGCGTTGCCCAGAGCCTCGCGGTTTTCGAGGCTCCCGGGAAGCAGGCGGAGCTTGCCGCTCCGGGCGGCGGAAAGAATCGTCGGGGGCAGGCCGTGCGCGCGGCGGACGATCGTGGTGACGGGTATCCCGCGGTCCAGGAGCCCCTGGACCACGCGCCGGCCGATGAAGCCGGTGCCGCCGAGCACCACGACCTCGCCGGGACGCGCGGACCCCGGCGCCGGGAGGGCGGGCTCCGGCGCGGGCGCGGTCCGGCCCTTCACGGCGGGGGCGGCGATCGTCTCGCACCAGTCGAGCACTTCGGCGGCCTGGGCGCCGTCGACCGGCAGGGCCTTGCGCTCGCGGAGCGCCTGGTAGAAGGCCTGGACGCTGCCGCGCATGCCCGCGAAGTAGGAGTCCTCGCGGGGTCCGATCCCGAGCGTGTAGCGCGCGTAGCGGACGAGGCCGGCGCGGGCGTCCTTCACCAGGGCGCGGCCTCTCCGGGCTCCGGCGAGGAAGCTGTTCCAGAAGTCGAGCCAGGGGGTCTTCTCCTCGTAGGAGAAGAGGTTGTGGCCGAGATCGGCCTCGGCCGATCCGTCCGAGCCCAGGACCTCCAGGGTCCAGCGGTTGAAGCCCTGGCCGAAGGCCATGTAGATCTCGGCCGTCGCCTTCTCGCCCCGCGCCGCCACGAGCCAGCGGTCGTGGAAGAGCTGGCCGGGATGGAGCTCCCGGGTGCCGAGGATCGTGGTCGTGGCCTCCTGCACCGGCCCCACGAGGGCGTGGAGCTGGGAGAGCGGGTGCGGGGCCTGCTCGAAGACGATGTTTTCGGGGGAGCGGAACATCCAGTGCGAGAAGTCGCCCGCTTCGAGCTGGGCGAGCGGCACCGAGAGGCAGATCCGCACGTGCTCCACCCGGCCGATCCGCCCGGCGCGGACGTGCGAAAGGAGGCGCGCGAAGGCCGGGTGCCAGACGTTGTTGTGGTTGACGCCCAGAGGAAGGCCGCGCGCGTCCGCCAGGGCCTGAAGCTCGCGGGCTTCGGCGGAAGAGAGCGCCAGGGGCTTTTCGACGAGCACCCCGATCCCCTGCTCCAGGAGCTGCCGGGCGACCGGCACGTGCAGGTGGGGCGGGGTGAGGACGTGGGCCACGTCCACCGTCGAGGCTGCCAGCTCCTCGACCGAGCGCACGGCGCGGGGGACGTTCCACTGCCGCGCCGCGGCCTGGGCGCGGTCGAGGTCCGGATCGCAGATCGCGGCGATCTCCACCTCGGGCATGCCGGCGAGGACCTCCAGGTGGAAATTCGCCACGTAGCCGGCGCCCACGACGGCGACGCGGGTCTTCGCGTCCGTCCGGACGTCCGTTTCGATCCGGGGGCTCACGCGGGCCTCAGAGAGCTCCATACCCGTACCTCTCGTTCAAGGGCGCGACCTTCTTGTCGATGACCTTCATCTGCTCGGGGGTGAGCGCCGTCTTCCAGCGGTCGTCCAGGCGGATCTCGGTGGTGGAGGAGAGGCGCATCCGGTTGCCGATGATGTGGTGCTCGTAGGCGCGGAAGTCGTGGACACCGTTCTTGGCGGGGACTCCGATGAAGTTGTAGACCCGGGAGAGCATGCTCAGCGGGTCGGCGCAGACGTCCTCGTGGCGCAGTGTCATCCAGCGGTCCTTGGGGAAATACCGTTTGGCGTGCTCGGCGCCGTGGTTGTCGGCGAGCCAGGAGTCGGCTGCCGCCTCGGGGCCGATCCCCAGGTTCTTCATGGAGGACCAGGAGACCGCGCGGCCGTCGCGGACGAGGTGGATCACCTTCATGTCGAAGCTCGGGATCCGCCGCATGAACATGGCCCGCTCGGGACGCTTGGAGGCGTCCAGGAACGTGTTGCAGCCCTTGATGCCGGAGACGGTCTCGGCCAGCGCCTCGATGCGGGAGAGGAGCTGGCCCAGGCGGCGGCGCGCCGGGGGCACCACGGCCAGGCCGGCGCTGCGGGCCGATTCGAGAAGCGGGCCGCGCTGCACCGCGCGCAGGAGGACGTCGGAGATCCCCCCGCCGGGGGCGCGGAATTCGAGGTCCGCGTCCCAGACGTCGAACTCGTGCCCGCGCTCTCCCATCTCCCGGGCCACGCGCTCCCAGAAGCCGCAATGTGCGATGGGGGTCCGGCACGAGCAGAGGAACTGTTCGGCGCTGCTTCCGTTCTTGGCGAGCGGGGCGATACCGAGCTCGCCGATGGTGGCGATCTGGGGGTGGGACCCCAGGAGAAAGGTCAACAACGTGGAGCCGGAATATCCGTGTCCCATGATGTAGACAAGGTTGGTCATCGATCGGGATCTCCCTGGCGGTGCCTGAACACAGCTCTTCCGAAGAGTCAGCGATTTGCAGGAGCCGTGCCACGGAAGCTCCAGAAGACCGCCTCCGTGGTATCGAGCTCGAAGGTGAAGCGGTCGCCGTCCGGGAGCTTTCGGCCGGTGCGCTCGTCGCGGACGTCGGTCACGGGCCCCGCGAGACGGACCTCGACGGGGACTTTCGCCTCGACCAGTCCCAAGGCCCCGCCGCCGCCCGTGGCCCCTCCGGAGATCGGTACGTTTTGCAGCACGAAGACGAGCGTGCGGTCCCCTTTCGACCAGGCGGTGACCTCCAGGTGGATCGGGAGGGAGGTTTTCGCCGTGATCCAGGGAGAGACGCCCAGGGGCTCGACGAACGGGCGCCGGGCCTCCGCCGTGGCCGCCCCCTCTTGCCGGAGCCTCAGATAGCGCTGGGGTGAGAGGTTCAGGTATACGGCGCGGCCCCGGCCGGCCGGACGCGCGGTCCCCACGGGGAGCCTGCGCTCGGCGACCGCGAAGCCCTGGTGCAGCCGGGGGCGGACGGTGTCGAAGAGGTCCCGGAGCCTCTGGTAGCCGAAGCCCTTGTCCTGGTCCGTCTCCACCCAGAGCCGGCCGCCGAAGAAGTCGGCGCGGGTCTCGGTCCCGTCGTGGGCCACGCCGAAGAGGGCGTCCAACGCGCCCCGCTCGCGGCCGCGGCCGTGGGGATCGAAGAGGCCGCAGGCGAAGTCGGCGACGACCGTGCCGCCGGCTTGGGCGAACTCGGCGATGCGGCGGGCCTCGACGTCTGAAAGGGCATAGGCCGCGGGGAGGATCAGCACCCGGTATTTTTCGGGGATGCCGCGGAGGACGACCTCGTCGTAGGTCAGGAAGTCGTACTGGAGCCCGGCGTCGGCGAGCATCTCCTCCCAGGCCTTGCGGACGAGGTGGGAGGTGCCGAGGCGGGGATCGTCGTTCCGGTTCGGCCAGGTCCGGCCGTGGGCTTCGGCGTCCAGGAGCCAGGAGACCTGGATCGAAGGGTGGGAGTAGTAGATCGCGATGCCGTCGTGGAGCCAGCGCGCGCCCACCATCTTCGGCCCCTGGACGCTGCCCAGCTCCTTCAACGTGGGGGCGAAGCGGGCGAGCCAGGGGCGGGGGCGGCCGTTTTCGAACCACTCGTCGCCCACCCAGCCGATCATCCCGCGGTTGCCATGGGCGAAGTGGTGCCAGGCGAGCCAGGAGTCATTGCCCGGGCCCCGCCGGTCGTCGTGGAAGTGGGTGGTCACGATGGGCAGGGCATTTCCGGGATTCCCCGAGCGGGCGATCTCCTGGGCAGACCCCAGGTCGTAGGCCTCCAGGAACTGGACCTTCTTCATGAGCTTGGCGTAGTCGTAGCCGCCCCAGAGGTTGGGGGCCTGGCCGCCCACGAAGCCGCAGGGGGTCTCCGGGTCCTCGCGGTTCGCGCGTTCGACGAGCGCGCCCAGGAAATTGGCCCACACCGAGTCGTTCCAGGTCATGCGGTCCAGGAACGGGGAGAGGTCGATCTCCTGCAAAGGCCGGTCGAGCTGGGGGAAGACGTCGTCCGGCCCCACGAAGCGGGGCTCGGGAGCGGCGCCGCCGTAGTACTGCGTGAGCCAGCGCGCGTAGGCCGCGTCGTCCGTGTTGATCCGCCAGGGGATGGGCCGCGTGAACGAGCCCCAGGAGATCTCGTCGTCGAGCGCGTAGGCCACGCGCACGGGGCTTTTCTTCAAGTGGCGGACGTTTTTCGTGACGAGGGCGCCGAGCTCTTCTGAAAGCGCCGCATCGACCGGCCGGGGGCGGACCGCTCGGGGATCGCGCAGATCCTTGCCCAGGCTCCCGGGATTCAGATAGAGGGCGCCCTTGCCCGCGGTGTGGTCGTTGTAGAAGCGGAGATTCCACCGCGCGAGCCAATCGAGGGGGCCCTGGCCGTGGTCGGTCATGCCGCCGTTCAACCCGTGCTCCCGGGAGAACCGTCCCCCCTCCTCGCCGGTGCCGATCGTCCAGCGGTAGCGCCAGGGCATGTAGATCCAGGTGTCCCAGCGGCGGCTCAAGCCGGGGTCCTGGCGGACGGGCCTGAATTCGGGGGCGTTTTTGACGTATTCGAGGTAGGCGTCGCCGCTCTCCCGTGCCGGCGCCTCCGGCTCCACGCGGGAGACGCAGCCCGAGAGGAGCAGAAGAGCGCAGACGGAGGCCCGGAGCATGCCCGGCCTCGTTGCGAGACCCGTGCCGCAGCCCCAAAAAGAAAGGCGGCCGGACGAATCCGGCCGCCTCGGGAAACCTACGACTTCAGATCAGAACGTGTTGACGTTCGCGGGGCTGCTGTAGGCCACCTGTCCGCCGTCGTTGGTCACCTTGATCCGGAAGGTGTAGGAGGCGCGCGTCCGCAGGCCGCCGACGCGGGCGGTCGTAGCGTTGCGTCCCACCATTACCTCCGCCTTGTAGGCGCCGTTGACCATCCGCTCCACCTGGAACTGGGTCTCGTCGGTCGAGTTGTCCTTCCAGGTGAGCTGCACGGCGCCGTTGCCCAGGTTCTTGATTTTCAGATCCGTGGGAGCGGCGAGCCGGGCAGCGGTGGCGGCGAGCGTCGTGGTCTTGGCCGCGTTGGACGGCGCGGAGGAGCCGGCGGCGTTGACCGCCCGCACCCGGAACGTATAGCTGGTCTTCGGGGTGAGCCCCGCGATGCGGGCCGTAGTGACGTTGGTGACCACGGAGGCCACCTTCTGGTAGGAGTTGCCAACCCGCTGGTCGATCTCGAAGCCGGTCTCGTTGTTCGAGGCGTCGACCCAGGTGAGCTGGATCTCGGTCGCCGAGACCGCCTTCGCGTCGAGCTTCGAGGGCGCGGCCGGGGGGGACGGAGGCATGGGCGTGACCGCGGAGGCCACGTTGCTGTAGCCCGAGAACCCGGCGGTGTTCGAGGCCCGCACCCGGAAGGTGTGGGTGGAGCCCGCGGCGAGGCCGGTGACCCGGGCCGTGGTGACGTTGGCGCCCACGGCCTGGATCTCCTGGAACGCGCCGTTGACCGACCGCTCGATACGGAACTGCGTTTCGTTGCCCGAGTTGTCGCGCCAGTTGAGCACGATCTCGGACGGGGAGGCCGCCTGGGCCGTGAGGTCGGTGGGAGCCGCCGGAGTCGCCGGAGGCGGAGCGGACGTCGTGGCGCTCGCCGTGTTCGAGTAGCCCGAGAACCCGGCCGCATTGCCCGCCCGCACCCGGAAGCTGTAGGAGGTGCCCGCGGCCAGGCCGCCCACGCGGGCGTTGGTGACGTTGGCGCCCACGGTCTGGATGAGCTGGAAGGCGCCGTTCACCATCTGCTCGACCTGGAACTGCTCTTCATTGCCCGAGTTGTCCTGCCAGGAGAGGGAGATCTCCGCGCCCGAGATGGGGGTGGCCCCGAGCGCCGAGGGGGCGGCCGGAGGCGTGGGCGGAGGCGGCGGCGGA
>DATEIO010000766.1:0-14717 GCA_035278895.1 Thermoanaerobaculia bacterium
CCTCGGTGCCGGGCTGGGCGACCTTGACGTCGATCGTCCGGAACGTGTTCTCGCCCGTCGTGTTGGTCGACTGGTAGGCGATCAGGTACTTGGAACGCAGCTCCTGCTCGATCGCGGAGTAGATGCCCGAGAGCTCGTCGACCGTTTTCAGGAAGAAGCTCCGGCCGCCAGTCTCCTCGGAGAGCTTCTCGAGCTTCTTCTTGTCGATCTTCTCGCCGAGGCCGATCGTGTAGATGGCGACGCCGGCCCGGCGGGCGTACTCCAGCGCATCCTCGAAGGTGAAGCGGCTCCCCTCGTCCTTGCCGTCCGACAGCAGGAGCACGGCGCGCTGGCCCTTGATACCGTTGAAGTAGTAGAGGGTGAAGACCACGGTGTCGTAGAACGCCGTGCCCCGCTCGGCTTTCAAGCCCGCCAGGCCCCCGGCCAGATCGGCCACGTCGCCCGTGAACTTCACGGCCAGGTTCGGGTGGTCGTTGAAGGTGACGATGGCGGCCCGGTCCTTGGGCCGGATCGTATCCTGGAGAAACTGGACGGCGGCCTGGCGCGCCTTGTCCAGGCTCTCCTCCATGGAGGCCGACACGTCGAGCGCCACGGTGACGTGAACGGGCAGGTCGGTCACCCTCTCGAAACGGGCGATCTCTTGCCTGGCGCCGTTCTCGGAGACCGAGAAGTCCTTCTGCGTGAGGCCTTCGACCGGGCGTCCCTTCTTGTCGACCACCGTGGTGTAGAGCTCGACGAAGTCGATGTCGATCTCCTCCAGGTTCTCGGGGGCGTTGACGAACACGAGGCTCTCCGTCGTGTTGCCGTCGACCAGGTAGGCCACCGCGCGCACGTAGGCGATCTCTTCGTTCTTGGGCAGGATGATCGGCTGGTTGTACGGCGGCTGGTAGAGCGTCGCGACGAGCGTCTCGTTCAAATAGAACTCCACCCGCTCGACGGCCTGCCCCTCGGGCGCCTCGACCTCGGCCCGGGCGAGCAGGCTCCCCGTGTAGCGCTGCCCCTTGCGCGGCTCGACGAGACGGACCTTGAAGCGGTTCCCGTTGGCATTGATCAGCAGCTCATCGCTCGCCACCTGTGTGCCGGCCGGGTTGAATGCCAGGGCGGTCAGGATGCGCGGGCGGGGGAGCGGCCCCAGGTCCAGCTCCACGCTGTAGGGCGGGCTCTTCTTGGTGAGCACCGGCTTGCCGTCGAGCGCGAAGGTCACCTTGTCGACGGCCCCGGTCGCCAGGGTGTCGAAGCGCAGCATCCCGGTCTGCAGCTCCCCGTGAGGGGGGAGGATGCGCAGGCTGGTCTCGCCGTTCGAGAGAGCCGCGTTGGCCTCGGCCAGGATGCGGGCCGTCTCGGCATCCACCGACTCCGCCGGCCGGGTGATCGGGGCCACCTGCTCCATGGCCGGCACCGAGATCGCCCGCTCTTCGCGGAAGACCTTGCCCGAGTTCACGTCCTCCACCTTCACGATCAGGTTGTACGCGCCCGGCCGCAGGTAGCGCTGGAACACGATGGGGAGCGACTCGCCCTCCTCCCCCGGGTTCGCGGGGAAGTCGAACTTGTAGCGGAAGCGGTCGAACAGCTGGCCGTCCTGCAGGACCTCGCCGGTCAGGAGCAGGTTGTAGGAGCGGTGGGTCGCGAGCTGGATCGGGGAAGCGCCCGAGGCGGGCACCGAGACCAGGCCCTGGAGCACCGTCCGGTTCTGGTAGCGGCCGGGATAGTCCACGTCGACCCGGGCCGGCAGCGGCGCGGCGCCCACCGGCAGCTCGGTCGAGTACGAGCCGAACGACGAGATCCACTCGCCGTTTTTCATGTCCGGCTTTTCGAGAAGCTTCTGCTGGAGGAGGTCGTACTCCTGACCCTGCCGGTAGACCCAGGCGATGGCGCCCGCGATCTTGTCCCCCTCCATGCAGCCGTTGGCGACGGCGGAGAGGCTCTTGTCCCGGTTGGAGGCGGCGGTGTCCGTGAACAGGACCTCGATGCCGTCCGACGGCTGCCAGAGCCGGAACGGCCCCGCTCCCCACTTGCGGTAGAAGATCAGGGCGAACTCGGCGCGCGTCCGGTCGCTGCCCGCGTAGAACCAGGCTTCAAGGGGCCAGATGATGGTCGAGCACTGGGCCTCGACCCGGCCGGCGGGAGGGCCGTTCAGCATCAGAACGCGGGCCCGCTCGTCGTTTTTCAGGTCCGGGAACATCGAGCGCGCCAGGGCGACGTTCGAATCCCAGCGGTCCTTGAACTCGTTGCGGGCCGTCGACTTGTAGGAGTCGCGGACCTCCCAGAACTGCTTGATGAAGGCGTCGCGCTGGTAGTCCTTCTCGAGCGACAGGAAGAGCTGCCGCTCCTCGTCGGTGATCAGGCCGTCCACCTCCTCCAGCCACTGCTTGTACTTTTCGGGGAGCTTGGCCTCCGCCTCCTTCATCTCCTTGCGCTCGGCTCGCGTCGGCTTGTTCTGGGCTGCCGCCGGAGAGGACCAGGAGGGAAATAGAAGGAGAGAGAGGAAGAGGAGGGCCATCCCGCCTCGGGACGCCGGGATCGAGAAACGGAATCCGCGCATTCGCTCACCTTTCGACATCGATGCCCAGGGAACCTCCTGGGTCCGGATCGTGATTCAACACCCGTGCCGGGCGCTCTCTTCGAGAAACCCCCCGGCCCGGGAAGGTCATTCCCCCGCCCAGCGTTAGAATACGCGCCATGGACGCCGTCTACCTCGACCACAACGCCACCACGCCGCTCGATCCCCGGGTGCGGGAGGCCATGCTCGCCTGGCTGGGGGAGCGGCACGGCAATCCCTCGTCCATCCACCAGTTCGGGCAGGCGGCGAAAAACGCGGTGGAAGAGGCGCGGGAGAAGGTGGCGGCCCTCTTGGGAGCCCGGCCGCCCGAGATCGTGTTCACCGCCTCGGGCACCGAGGCCAACAACGCGGTCCTCTTCGACGTGGCGCGGCGGGCCGGCGGGCGGGGACATCTGGTGATCTCCGCGGTCGAGCATCCGTCCATCCGCGAGGCGGCCGCGCGGCTGCAGAAGGACGGCTTCGAGGTGACGCGGGTGTCCCCGGGGGCGGACGGTGCCGTGCCCACGGCGGCGGCCGTGGCCGCCCTGCGGCCGGACACCGTGATCGTCGCCCTGATGCTCGCCAACAACGAGCTCGGCACCCTCCAGCCCGTAGCCGAGGTGGCCGCGGCCTGCCGGGAGCGGGGCGTGCCCGTGCTGTGCGACGCCGTGCAGGCGGTAGGCAAGATCCCGGTCGACGTCCACGCCCTCGGGGTGGACTACCTGACCCTCGGCGCCCACAAGTTTCACGGCCCCCTGGGAGCCGCGGCGCTCTGGGTGAAGAAGGGGACCGAGATCGCCGGCTATCTCGTGGGCGGCAGCCAGGAGCGCCGCCGGCGGGCGAGCACCGAGAACGTCCCCGCGATCGTGGGCCTGGGCGAGGCCGCGGCCGTGGTCCTTTCCGAAGGACCGGCCCGCACCGCTCACCTGGCCGCTCTGCGCGACCGTTTCGAGGCGGGGCTCGGGATCGTGCCAGGCGCGATCGTCCACTGTGCGGAGTCGCCCCGGCTGCCCAACACCTCGCACGTGGCATTCCCCGGGGCCGAGGGAGAGGCGCTGCTCATCCGGCTCGACCTCGCGGGCTTCGCGGTCTCGACCGGCTCGGCCTGCTCTTCGGGTATGGTCGAGCCGAGCAAGACGCTCCTCGCGATCGGCCTCTCCCCCGAGGAGGCCCTCTCGTCGCTGCGGGTGAGCTTCGGTGTTCCCAACACCCACGAAGAGGTGGACGCGTTCCTTTCCACCCTCGCCCGCGAGGTGGCGGAGCTGCGCCGACTTTCCCCGGTCAACCAGGTGGCGTGATGGAGACGCGTCCGGACCTGATCGCCGTCGCCATGAGCGGCGGCCTCGACTCCTCGGTGACCGCCTGGCTCCTCGCCCGCGAGGGGCAGCCCGTTGTCGGCCTCTCCATGCTCCTCTGGGACCGTTCCAGCGAGGCTACCCACGGCCGCTGCTGCGGAGCCCTGGATCTCGGGGACGCGAAGAGGGTCGCCCAGCAGGCGGGCATCCCCCACTACACCCTGCGGATGGACGAGGAGTTCCGCGAGAAGGTGGTCGATCCCTTCGTGTCGGACTACCTCGCGGGCCGCACGCCGAGCCCCTGCGTGCGCTGCAACACCTGGATCAAGTTCGATCTCCTCCTGGAACGCGCCCGCCGCTTCGGAGCCTCGAAGGTGGCGACTGGCCATTACGCACGGATCGTGGAAGGTCCCGACGGTCCCGAGCTCCACACGGCTCTCGATGCGGACAAGGACCAGAGCTATTACCTCTTCGAGCTGACGCAGGAGCAGCTCGCCGCCTCCCTCTTCCCCCTCGGCGAGAAGACCAAGCCCGAGGTCCGCCAGCTCGCCCGCGAGGCGGGGCTCGTCGTGGCGGAGAAGGGGGAGAGCATGGAGGTCTGCTTCGTCGCGGGAGGCGTCCGCGAGTTCGTGGAGGAGCAGGTCGCGGAAAACCCCGACCGCTACGCCGCGGCCGCCCTTTCAGCTCCGGCGACCCTGGTCGATGCGGCTGGCACCCCGCTCGGAGAGGGCCAGCCCTACTATCGCTACACCGTGGGCCAGCGCCGCGGCCTGGGCCTCTCCGCGCCGAGCCCGCTCTACGTCCTCCAGATCCAGCCCGAGGAGAACCGGGTCGTGGTCGGAGAAAACCACGACCTCCTGGCCCCCGGCCTCCGCGGCGAGCGCCTCCACTGGATCGGCCCGGACCCCGCCGGAGCCGTCGAGGCCACGGTGAAGATCCGCTCCCGCCACCCTGGAGTATCGGCGCTCATTCGTCCCCAGGGGGAGGGGCAGGTGGAGATCGACTTCGCGGAGCCCCAGAGGGGCGTCACGCCGGGGCAGGCGGCGGTTTTCTACCGGGGATCGCGCGTTCTCGGCGGTTGCTGGATCACCGGGCGCCTGTAGCACGGACGAACACGGACCTTCACGGACTCCTGAAGCGGGGGTCCGTGGAAGTCGGTGTTCGTCCGTGTCTGTCCGTGGTCCTCCCTACCGCATCCCCCAGATCCTGGGCACCATCACCATGATCACCAGAATCACCAGCGCCGTCAGCGGCAGCCCCGCCACCACGAAATCCCGGAAGCGGTACTTGCCCGGACCGTAGACGATCAGGCAGGAAGGCTCGAAGGGCGTAATAAAGGAAAGAGAAGCCGAGAGGGTCACCAGCACGGCAAACGTCCGCGGGTCGAGCCCGAGCTTGGTTGCGGTCGTCATGGCGACGGGCAGCACCACGAGGGCGGCGGCGGCGTTCGACATCGGTTGGGTGAGGAGCATGGTGAGCACCACGAAGGCGAGCATCACGGCCGTCACTCCCAGCGGCGAGACCCAGGCGACCACCAGGTTCGCCAGGTACTCGGCGGCCCCGGTCTTCTGCATGGCGAGGCCGAAGGACGTCATCCCCGCGATGAGGATCAAGAGCCGCCAGTCGATCAGGTCGTAGGCCTCTTCCATGGTGATGAGCCGCGTGGCGATCACCGCCAGGGCCGCCAAAAGGAAGGCGATGGGGAGCGGAATCCACCCGAGGGTCGAGGCGACGACGGCGCCGAGAAAGATTCCTATGGCCCAGATCCCTTTCCTCCGCCGGGCCGGCTGGTGCTCCACCTCCTCGAGGATGAAGAGGTCGGCATTGTCCACGAGGCTGCGGAACCGCTCGGGCCGGCCCTGGAGGAGGAGGACGTCGCCCGCCCGGAGCGGAAGGCCCGCGATCTCGGCCGCCAGGGTGTGGCCGCGGCGGTAGATCGCGATCACGACCACCCCGAAGCGGCGCCGGAAGTCGAGCTCCTTGATCGTCCGCCCCACCAGGTTCGACTGCGGGAGGAGCAGGGCCTCGACGATGCGGGTCGTGTCGCTCCGGAGGTCCTCGGCTTCCACCTGGACGTCCTGCCGGATCTCGATGCCCGCGGTGTCCTTGACCTGGAGGAGCCCTTCCCGGCTCGCCTGGACGAGGAGGAGGTCCCCCTCCTGGAGTTGCACGTGGGGCTCGGCGTAGATGCGGCGCTCCCCTCGCAGGATGGCGCGCACCTGGAGCCCCATCGGGGCGAGCCGGGTGTCTCTCAGAGCCTGCCCCGCGAGCGGCGAGCCCGGGGTGACGAGCACCTCGGAGAGGAATTCGCGGATCGACTCCTCGGTCGAATCGGTCTCCCGCGTCTGGGGCAGGAGGCGGTGCCCGAGGAAGGTCATATAAAGAATGCCCGCGATGCAGATGGTCGCCCCCACCGGCAGGAATTCGAACATGGAGAACGGCGTGAGCCCCGTGGACTGGACGTAGCCCGAGGCCGCCACGTTGGTCGACGTGCCGATGAGCGTGCAGGTGCCCCCCAGCATGGAGGCGTAGGCGAGCGGGATCAGCACCTTGCCCGGGCTGATCTTGCTCCGCCGGCAGACGCCCAGGACCGCGGGCATGAGCACCGCCGTCGTGGTCGTGTTGTTCATGAAGGACGAGATGAAGGTGGTGACCGGCATGACGCAGAGGAGCACCCAGGTGCGGCTCCCCTTGGCCACGCGGTGGATCGTCTCGCCCAGGCGGTCCATCACCCCGCCCTTCATCAGCGCCCCGGAGAGGACGAAGATCGCGGCCAGGATGATGATGATGTCGTTCGAGAACCCCGAGAACGCCTCCTCGACCGTGAGGATGCGGGAGAGGACCAGGACCGACAGCAGCAGCAGGGTCGCCACGTCGACCGAGACCCACTCAAAGGCGAAGACCACGACGACGGCCACGAGGAGGGCGAGGACGATGAGGATCGGGAGCGTCATGAGAGCCGGAGATTATATGACCCGCGGCGGGGCCTTATTGCACGCCGCCTGCCAGGATTTTCGCCGGCCCGCTGGACAAGCCGCCTTCCAGCCCTTACTCTCACCGCGCCACGCGGCCCGGACCGCTCCCTCGAAGGAAGGCCATGGAATTCCTGAAGCACGCGATCGACTTCGTCCTGCACCTGGACAAGCACCTGTCTCCGATCATCGCGGAGTACGGGGCCTGGACCTATCTCCTGCTCTTCCTCATCGTGTTCTGCGAGACGGGGCTGGTGGTGACCCCCTTCCTGCCGGGCGACTCGCTCCTCTTCGCGGCCGGGGCGTTCGCGGCTACCGGGTCGCTCTCGGTCGTCTGGCTGACCGTCATCCTGATCGCCGCGGCCGTCCTGGGCGACACGGTGAACTACTGGATCGGCCACTCGCTCGGCAAGCGGCTGCTCGCGGCGAAGCGGTTCCGGGTGATCAAGCCCGAGCACCTGGCCTACACACACGAGTTCTACGAGAAATACGGCGGCAAGACGATCATCATCGCCCGCTTCGTCCCCATCGTCCGCACCTTCGCGCCGTTCGTGGCCGGCCTGGGCAAGATGAGCTACGGCCGGTTCATGAGCTACAACGTGGTGGGCGGGGTCGCCTGGGTCGTGATCTGCGTCGCCGCGGGGTACCTCTTCGGGAACCTCCCGTTCGTCAAGGAGAACTTCTCGCTCGTGGTGCTGGCCATCATCTTCCTGTCGATCCTGCCCGCAGTCTATGAATTCTGGCGCGCCCGGCAGGCGAGCCGCCGCCGGCGCCTGGCCGCGGAGCCGGTGGATTTTTCCAAGTAGGAGGCGGGAGGAATACCGGGGACCCCGGGACCGTTGTGGTCTGCGGCAACCTGGTTCCGGTTCGGGCGCGGCTTGCCCAGCGTCCCCGAATGTGAGACCCTAAGCGCCTCGTAAGCGCTCCCCGAGCCCTCCGAAGCAGGAGGACCGGCAGCGAGCAAACTGGTGAAAACGGCTCAACCCCGAGCCTGAGCGGCGGCCTCACCGGCAAGTCCCCCGTTCTCTTTCACAAGCCGGAACGACTCGAGCGGTGTCGTGCGCCCCGCCTACGGGCTTTTGTGTGCGTGCGCCCCCTCGGAAGGATTGCATGACGAACTTTTCGAATTTCGGCCTCCACGAAGACCTCCTCCAAGGCATTGCAGACCTGGGCTTCGACCAGCCCACCCCCATCCAGCAGGACGCCATCCCCCCCGGCCTCGAAGGGCGCGACGTTCTCGCCTGCGCCATGACCGGGAGCGGCAAGACGGCCGCCTTCCTGCTGCCGATCCTCCAGCAACTCCTGGACAAGCCCCGTGGCACCACCCGCGCTCTCGTCCTCGCTCCCACCCGCGAGCTCGCGGCACAGATCGTGGAGCACCTGGAGGCGCTCGCGAAGCACACGGGTTTGACCGGCGCGGCCGTCTTCGGCGGCGTCGCCATGGGCCCGCAAGAGAAGGCGTTCCGTGACGGAGTCGACGTCCTCGTGGCCACCCCCGGCCGTCTCCTCGACCACTTCCAGAACCCCTACGCGAAGCTCGACGGGCTCGAGATACTGGTCCTGGATGAAGCCGACCGCATGCTCGACATGGGCTTCCTGCCGGACATCCGGCGGGTCCTCAAACACCTGCCGCCGGCCCGCCAGACTTTCTTCTTCTCTGCCACCCTGCCGCCGCCCATCGTGGCGCTCGCCAAGGAAATGTTGAAGGACCCCGCGAGCCTGAACGTGGAGCGCAAGTCCGCCCCCGCGACCGGCATCACCCAGGCCATCTATCCCATCCGGGAGGAGCTGAAGCCTTTCCTTCTTCTGGAGCTGCTGCGGCGCGAGGAGATCAAGAACGTCCTCGTCTTCACCCGCACCAAGCATCGGACGAACCGGCTGGCCGAGTTCCTGGAGCGTCACGGCGTCTCCTGCGACCGCCTGCACGGCAACCGGAGCCAGGCCCAGAGGACGGACGCTCTCGCCCGCTTCAAGGACGGCAAGCTCCGCGTGCTCGTCGCGACCGACATCGCCGCCCGCGGCATCGACGTCGAGGCGCTCTCCCACGTCATCAACTTCGACGTGCCGAACATCCCCGAGGACTACATCCACCGGGTGGGCCGCACCGCGCGCGCCGAAGCCGTGGGTGACGCCTTCACCTTCGTCTCCGAGCAGGAGCTGGGGGAGCTGCACGCGATCGAAAAGGCGGTGGGCCAGCGCCTTCCGCGCCTGACGCTCGCCGGCTTCGACTACCAGGCCAAGCCCGCCGAGCGCTTCGAGATTCCGATCCAGGAGCGTATCGCCGCGATCCGGGCCCGCAAGGCCGAGGAGCGGGCGCGCGCCAAGGCCAAGGCGGAGCGCAAGGCGCAACGCGAGGCCGAGGAGCGGGCGCGGGTGGATGAGAAGGCCCGGCGCCGGGCCGAGCAGCAGCCGCGCGGCGACCAGCAGCCGCGGGAATCCCGGGGGACTCACGCTCCTCGCGGCCACCGTCCCGGCGAGGCGCCTTCGCACCACCCCCGGCAGAAGCCGAAGGGCGGCAAGCAGCAGCGCCCGCACGGCGACCAGCAGCCGCGCAGCAACCAGTCGCGCGGCCACCGGCCGGTCGAGCCCCCGCGCCGCGAGATCGATCCCACGACCGTTCCCACCGAGGAGCGCGCCAAGCAGATCTTGACGGCGTTCTCTCCCACCCGGTTCAACCGGTTCCGGTAAAACCTTTCTGAAACAAAAAGCCCGCCCGGCGGCGCCCACGGGGTGTCGCCGGGTCGGGGTCGGCTGGCGCCGAAGCGCTATGGCTGCCTCCGGTTAGAGCAACCGGAATGCCATGGCTCGCTTCGAGCGGAGAGCGCGGATGGAGTGATCTATTCGTGCGATGCCGACGTGTCGGCGACGCGTCGCCGACACGTCGGGGGTGTCTTTCCTCAAAGCTCCCGAGTGCAGGATGGAGATTGATGCCTGGCATCCTGATTGCTTGGTGAGCCCTCGAACTTAAAAGGAGGGAGTCTTTATGAGTTATTCTGTTTTGACAGCGCTGCCGCCTCAGGCGGAATGGATCGAAGAAAGTATTGTCATCACCGAAGTCGATTCCGTAAACCAAAGAATCGTAGTGGAGGTCAATGGTGACGAAATTTCGAAGGAGATAAGCGCCGAGGGAAATATCATTACGATCACGCTACCTTCGGGCGAGCTTGTGTCAGCGTACAGAGTTGAATTTACGATTAATCTCGATAATTGGAGCTTTGCCACTCCAGTAGCTCAGGTCCGTACAGAGAATGCGAATGCGGGAGTTTTTGTCAATCCTGTTTCATCTGATTCATGTGTAGTGCATTTTTATTCCCAGCCTGAAGGCGGAAGATATGAGGTTGCACTCGGCTTTGTACAAGATAACTCTCAAGGCTCGACTCTTTGGATTGACGATCCTACGTTCATCTTCAAGCCGCCGGACACCCCGGTTTGATTAGCGACCGGTCAAGCGTTGGAAGTCCGGATGATCTTTCAAGGGCAGGAACCATGGGACGGAGAACCAGCTCTTGTGGATCCCGAGTTGCAACGCCCGTTCGACGTTGACCAAGGCCGAGTCGTCTTCCCCTAAGAGGGTGTAGACGAGAGAAGCTTCGAAAGCGATGAAGCCGTCGTTCGGGGCGAGCCGAAGGGCTTCCTGAACGGCGGCCGCCGCCTCTCGCCTCCGGCCCAGATGCGCCAGGGCTTGCGCTTTGACACTTTGGAATTGCGGAGTGGAAGCCGCCGGATCTTCTGGCAGGAGATCGAGGGCTCTGAGGTAGAGAGCTTCAGCCTCTTTCTTGCGCCCTGTCAGAAAGCGGGTGTCCGCGAGATTGAAGTTGAAGAGAGGATTTCGAGGCTCCTGCTCCAGAATCCTTTCATAAACTCGGGCGGAATCTTCGAAACGCCCGAGGAGGAAATAGGCGAAGGCGAGGTTCGAAAGCTCGGGCAGCCCTGGGGAGCGGCGGACGATCTTGGCATAGAGGTCCGCCGCTCTCGTAGGGTTACCGTTCAAGAGCTCGATCCCAGCTAGCATGGAAAGGCCATCTAAATGATCCGGGGAACGCCGGAGGAGCTCTTCGGCATGTATCCTGGCGTCCGCGATCTGGCCTTGCTGGATTTCCAGTTGTGCCAGCGAGAACAACCTCTTGGCGGAAGGATGCCGCTTGACTGCTTCCCTTAGGATGGAGAGTGCCTCCTCAGGCTTACCCTGTACGGCGAACAGGCGGGAACGCGCGTCGAGGAGCCCAATGTCACCAGGAACCAGGCTCTCCAAAGTTTTGATCGCGTCTTCCATGAGATCGGGACGATTTCCCGCGGCCGCAGCTTCGATCAGCAGAAAGAGTGGCTCGGGATCTTCCGGTGCCATCTCCCGTGCGCGCTGGATCAGCACGAAGGCACGATCCAGATCGTTAGGATCGCGCGAGTTGTAGAAGCGGTACCGCAGGGCGTCGGCCTCGAGCAGGTAGGCTTCGAAAAACGAGGGGGCACGGCTGCGGAGCTTTTCGAGTCCGGCGAGGACGCTTTCCATGGATGCATCTTCGCGGGCGTCGTACTGCCGGCGCAGCCTCAGAAACTCGCGAAAATCCCTGTCGTTAACCTCGAAGCTGCGGCCTTCTTCCCGGACTCGATGATCCCCATAGGCATGCCGGACCTGATTCGCCACGGCGTTCGCGATCAAATGAAAGTCATCCGTCGGAACGTCGAAGCTCTCCGATCCGAGCAGGCTTCCATCCGCTCTCCGCATCCGGTCGAGAGTGATCCGGCAGCTTTCTGGCTGGCAATACAGCCGGGAGCGGACGACTTCGTCAACTCCCGCATCCATGGCCGCGTCTTCCGCGTCTTTGGGGGAGATCCCCTGAAGCGACACGAGGCCACGGACGAGAGAATCCCGGACGGCCAGGGAGAGCAGATCGGCGGTCTCTGTGCCTCCCCCGGAGACAATTTCGGGAGGCATCACGGCCACATACAGAAGAGGCTTTTCATCCCGCAGAAAGGTTTTGTATACGTAGATGCCGGCCCCTGCTAGGACGATCAGGAGTAGCGCGAAAGCGAGCATCCGCATCCGAAGGCGGGGCGAGCCCGTGAGCCCGGAGTCCATGGGGCGGGGCTCTTCCTGCACGGGTGGAGCCCACGACACCGGCTCCGCGATCGTCGTTCCCAGGGTTTCTGTGGGAATCGAATCCTGAATCTTCTGAAGCGCCCGGACCACCTCTCCCGCGTTCCTGGGCCGGAGCCGCGGATCTTTCTGCAGGAGCTGGTCGATCAGAGCGGAAAGCTCCTCAGGCACCTCTCTGCGCCTCTCCCGGACCGGAGCCTGCCGGTGGTGGACGATCTTCTGAAGAGTCGCGAGCTCGTTTTCCGCTTCGAACGGCGAACGGCCGGTCAGGGATTCGTAGAGCAGCACGCCGAAAGAAAAGAGATCGGACCGGTGATCGACCGGCTCGCCTCGCGCCTGTTCGGGAGACATGGAGCGGGAGGTCCCCAGCACGTGGCCGTCCATCGTCAACGCTCTCTCGTCTTCTTCGAGGAACATCCGTTTGGCGATCCCGAAGTCCGCGATCTTTCCGCGCCCCGACGGCGTGATGAGAACGTTTTCCGTTTTGAGATCGCGGTGGATGATCCCCTGCCGGTGCGCTTCCTCGAGGCCGCTGGCAATGTCCCCGGCGATCGCGACCGTCTGCCCCACGCTCAAGGGACCTCGGCGGAGGAGATGGCGGAGATCTTCCCCTTCGACGTGCTCCATGACGATGCAGTCGCTCTCCCCATCGGCCTGGACGTCGTAGATGTGGACGATCGCGGGATGATTCAGCCGCGCCGCGATCCGGGCCTCGCGGCGGAAGCGCTCGCGGCGGTCCGGATCCGAGCCCTTTTCGAGACGGATGCGCTTGATGGCGACCTTGCGGTCGAGCCGCTCGTCGTAAGCGAGGAAGACCTCACCCATGCCTCCCGCTCCCAGCCGTTCCAGAATCTGATAGGGGCCGATCTTGCCGGAGGGGTCGGACACTCGGAGCTCCTGGATGTCCTAGAGAAGCCCCATCTCCCGCAACCGCCGTCCCAGGGCTTTTTTCGAGACTTCGAGGCGGTCGACCATGGCGTCCAGGTCGCCGCCGCACTCCCGGTGACAGATCACGATCTCGTCGGTCCTCAAATCTCCGGCCTTGCGGATGTGCGGGTTCGCCTCGATCAAGGCGTAGAGGGAGGTGCGCGAGATCCGGAGCTCATCGGCCGTGGCCTGGAGGTCCCAGCGGCAGGTGCGCAGCGCGGCCATCAGCTCCTCTTCGGTGACCTCCGACGGTTTGCGCCGTTCCGGGCGAGACGGCGGCGGCGCGGCCGGGACGGGCCGGGCGCTGGAGACGTCCCCCGAAGAAAGGACGGCGCCAGGCTCGCGGAGCAGGCGCTCCACGGCCGGGCCGATCTCCAGGTGGGGGAGGCCGCGGCTGCCGATGACGAGCTGGCGCGCCACGTTCCTGAGCTGCCGCACGTTGCCAGGCCAATCGTAGCGGGCGAGCCGGGCGGCCAGATTCGGCGGCAGCCAGAGGTCGGAGGTCGGCAGGTCCGGCGTGGGGGCGAGGCGGTAGGGCTCGCCGATCGCTTCGAGCTCCTGCCCGAGGAAGTGGATCAGCAGCCGGCCGACGTCGTCCCGCCGCTCGCGAAGGGGCGGCAGCCAGATCTCGTACCCGGCGAGGCGGTGAAGGAGCGGCGCGCGGAACTGCTCTTTGCGGACCCGCTCTTCGAGGTCCGCGTCCGTGGCGGCCACGACGCGGACGCTCACCCGGACGGGTGCCTGGCTCCCGACGGGGTGGACCTCCCCGGTTTCGAGCGCCCGCAGCAACATCACCTGCACCTCGGCCGGCGCCTCGCCGACCTCGTCCAGGAACAGGGTGCCGCCGTGGGCGCGGCGGAACCAGCCCTCCTGGCTCTGGACCGATCCGGTGAACGACCCTTTGACGGCTCCGAACAGCTCCGAAGCCACGAGGGTCGGCGGGATCGCGCCCAGATTGACGGCGGCAAAGGGGCCGTTGCGGCGGCGGCCGGCGTCGTGGAGAGCGCGGGCGACGAGCTCCTTGCCCGTGCCGGTCTCGCCGCGCAGGAGCACCGGCAGGTCCAGATCGGCCACGCGGCGGACGTCCTCCCGGACCCGGACGAGGCCGTCGCTGTCTCCGATGAGGCCGAAGCGGGGCGAAGGGGCGGCGGGCTGCGCGCTCGCGAGGTGGAGAAGGAGGACGACCCGGCCGGAGAGCTCCAGCACGACCCCCCGCCTGAGAGACTCGGCCGGGAGCTCCCGGGCCTGCAGCACGGGGGCGCCGTCGGCCTCCACCCGCGTCCGGCTCCCGGCGACGGACACGGCCACGCCGCCCTCGGGCGCGGGCTGGAACCGGACCGGTTCCCGGCTGATGTAGCGGTCCGAGAGGGGCTCGCCCGACACCCGGCCGGGCGCTGCAAATTCGGGCTGATGGCGGCTGACGAGCGCTTCGCGGCCGAGCGCGATTTCGCCCAGCACGGCCCGTTCGCCCACGCGCCGCACGTCGGGGTGGTAGAGGATCGTCAAGGCGGGAAGGGTTTCGGGGAGGCGCACGTCGTCCCCGGAGAACCAGCCCGTCCTCGACAGCCCGGCCGTCGAGCCGTCGATCGTTGCCATTTTCCGGAATTGTACCCTCTGATATGCTTTTCTCGAACCCGTTTGAGCCAAGGAGCCTCGAGATGGTTGCGGAGAGCCTCGGTGCGGCCCCGGCCGCCGAAGACGAGTCGGAGGAGAAGGGGAAGCGCTTCGAAGCCCTGTGCGGCATCATGATCGCCCTGTTCGCGGCGGTGCTCGCGGTCACCGACCTGGGCGCCGGCAAGTTCGGGGACGACGAGCTGATCGCCCACAATGAGAAGAACAACGCCTACCTCTGGTACCAGTCCAAGGGAATCAAGGAGACCCTGGTCGAG
>DATEIO010000767.1:0-2299 GCA_035278895.1 Thermoanaerobaculia bacterium
GTTCGCCGGCAACCCCACCCGCATCGGCTACGGCGGCTGGCAGGGCCCGGCCCAGCAGGTCGCCACGATCAACGTCGACAACGAGTTCACCGACTTCGAAGAGTCGATGGCCGAGTCGGTCATCGGCTGGAAGGGCATCACCATCGCCCCGTCCTGGAGCATCGGCGGCTTCGACCTCTCGGGCGAATACACCAAGGTCGACTACAACACCAACTGGCAGGCCTGGGACGACACCAGCCGCGCCATCGGCAACGGCATCTACCCGAACTTCGAGTCGGACGCCGGCATCAACTCGTTCCGCAACGCCTACGCCCCCTTCCAGGAGCGGGAGACCGACATCATCGTCCTGCGCGGCAAGTACGTGCTCGACGTGGCCAAGGGCGTCGACCTGTTCGGCAAGATCAAGTGGATCGACGAGACCGACGACCGGCTGGACAGCGAGCGCTTCCTCCCCTTCCTGGCGGGTGACTGCCCGGGCGGCGGCCAGGCCTGCGCCAACCGCGTCCGCGCCTACGGCACGCGGGTAGAGAACGGCAACACCGTTCCCAACACCACGGCCGACATCTACTTCAACCCGCCGGTGATCACCGTCAACGGCGTGACCGGCTACCAGTGGGCGCCGTTCGACGACGTCTCGGACGACGACCGCGACATGGACTACCAGCTCATCCAGCTCGGCGCGGGCTATCAGCTCACCGACAACGTCTACGGCTCGCTGACCTATGAGAAGTACGACGTGGACCTGCAGGACGGCAACACCGCCTTCCAGGCCTACCAGCTGCACTCGATGGCCTCGGGCCAGCACGACAAGAACAAGCTGATGATCTACCTGCGCTACCTGATCGGCGGCGCCGAGTTCGGCTTCAACTACGAGTACAACTGGGGCGAATTCGATCCCGACTTCGGCAGCGGCTTCGTCACCCAGTTCGCGGATGCGGACACCGCCCGGAACTTCGGCGTGCCCGTGGGCTCGCCCGGCTTCCGCGGCCGCTTCGGCGGCTGGAACAGCCTGATCACGCGGGAGTTCAAGCAGCAGCGCCTGAAGACCTTCATGAAGGTCCGCTTCTAGGACCAGGCGCCTTGCCGTACCAGCCCGGCGGCGGGTGAGCCGCCGGGCTTCGTTTTGACCTGATTTCTGGAGACGTCATGAGAATCAGCCGTCCGCAGCTCCTCACCTCCGCCCTGGTCCTGCTCTTCCTGTCCCTCCCCGCGCTGGCCGGACCGGTGCTCTTCACCCTGACCGATCCCCGGGGCGACGACCACGGCGACGGCAAGCTCGTCTATCCCCTGAACGACGAGCTCGATCCCGGCGACCTGGACCTCCTCTCGGTCCGCGCCGAATCCGAGCGGGACGGGACGACCTTCGAGCTCACCTTCGCAAAGCCCGTCAAGACGCCCGGCCGCGAGCCGGTCGACGATCTCGGCACCCCGCTCGACACGGTCGCGCGCTTCGGCTTCTACACCTTGAACGTGGACATCTACATCGACATGGACCGCGTGCCCGGTCAGGGCGGGCTCGAAATGCTGCCCGGCAGAAACGCCGAGGTCGACCCCGCCAGCGCCTGGGAGCGGGCCATCATCCTCACCCCCCGGCCCAACGAGGCCCGCGGCGAGCTCAAAAGGATGCTCACGCGCTCGTTGAACCAGGAGGCGAAGAAGGAAGACACCACGCTCTCCGAAGAGCAGATCGCCTCGCTGCGCGCCCAGATCCCGGGCGACGTCGAGGAGCGGATCTTCTTCCCCACCCAGGTGCGGGTCCGCGGCCAGAAGATCACCTTCACCGTGCCCAATTCCTTCCTGGGCGGCCCGGCCAAGGACACCTGGAGCTACGTCATCGCCGTCTCGGGAAACGACCTCCTCCAGACCACCGACCTCCGCCGCCTCGCCGGCAAGGCCGGCCCCGAGTCGCTGATGATCCTCCCCGTCTCCCCCGGCCGCTGGCAGGACCGCTTCGGAGGCGGCCGCGAAAACGCCGAGATCCAGCCGCCGCTGATCGACATCGTGGTGCCCAAGGGGAAGACGCAGGAAGAGATCCTGGCCAACTTCGACCAGCGCGGGAAACGGCCGGTGCTGCTGCCGGGGGTGGTGCCGGCGGAACAGAAGTAGCCCTCACCTCCCCGGCCCTCCTCTCCCACCACGCCATTCCCCCTCCCTGGGAGAGGAGGGAGTCAGTAGGGTGCGCTGTGCGCACGTTTTGGGCGGTGGAAAACAACACGTGCGCACAGCGCACCCTACGGCAATATCGCTCGCAGGGTCTCCCCTTTCTCCCTGGGAGGTGGATGGGGTGGTGGGAGAGAGG
>DATEIO010000768.1:0-12766 GCA_035278895.1 Thermoanaerobaculia bacterium
CCAGGAGGCGTTCTGGCGGCAGACGCCGACCTCGTCGTTCCTGTTCCGCGGCGACGTGCGCGCCTGGCGGGGGAAGAACCTGCTCCTGGCTCCCGAGCTGCGCGGCGACAAGGACGAGAACGTGCTGACCGCGACCGGCGGGGTGAAGACCCGCTGGATTCCGGACTCGACGCCGGCCGCCGCTTCCGGCAAGCCCGCGGCGAAGCCTCCGGCCAAGCCGGCCGCGCCGGGCACGGGGAATCGCGCGCCTATCGAGGTGGCGGCGAGCGAAATGGTCTATAAAGACGGCTCGGGCCAGCTCACCTACACCGGCAACGTGCGGGTGGAGCAGGAGGCGCGGACCCTGACCTGCCAGCGGCTGGAGGTGGAGCTCGCGCAGGCGCAGGCGGACGAGCGCGAGGTGGAGACCATGACCTGCACCGGCGACACCAAGCTCAACGATCCGGCAACCGGCCGGCGGATCGAGGGACAGAGGGCGATCTACCACGTGGCCGAGAGACAGATGGAGATGTTCGGCGAGCCGGTGACCATGCGCGATAAGGACGGCAACGTGGTGCGAGGGAAGCGCCTTTTCTACTTCATGGACGACGGCAAGGTGGAGATCAAGGGTGGCGGCGAAGGGGTCCAGCCCGCTCCCGCGGCATCGGCGGGAGGGAGCCAGTGACGACGGGACCGGACCGGGAGCAGAAGCTCGCAACCGCCAATCTGCGCAAGGTCTACCGTGGCCGCGCCGTGGTGCAGGACGTTTCGATCGAGGTGGGCCCCGGCGAGATCGTCGGCCTCCTGGGGCCGAACGGCGCGGGCAAGACCACGACCTTCTACATGGTGGTGGGGCTCACGCCCCCCGACTCCGGCACCGTGTCCCTGGGCGACGAGGACATCACCGACCTCCCCATGTACCTGCGGGCGCAGCGGGGCATCAGCTATCTCCCCCAGGAACCCTCGGTCTTCCGGCGGATGACGGTCGAGGACAACCTGCGGGCCATCTTCGAGACCCTGGACCTCTCGCACGCCGAGCAGGAGCGGAGGATCGACCAGCTCATCGCGGACTTCGGCTTGGCCAAGGTCCGGAAGAGCCGGGGCTACCTGCTCTCGGGCGGTGAGCGGCGCCGCGTGGAGATCGCCCGCGCCCTGGTGATCAACCCGTGGTATATCCTTCTGGACGAGCCGTTTGCGGGAATCGACCCGATCGCGGTCCTGGACATCCAGGGAATCGTGCGACACTTGAAGTCGATGGGGATCGGGATTCTGATTACCGACCATAACGTGCGGGAAACATTGAAAATAACCGACCGCGCCTATATCATCACCAACGGGGAGATCCTGCGCGCCGGCACACCCCACGAGCTTTCCACGGACCCTCAGGTCCGAAAGATCTACCTGGGAGAAGACTTCACTCTGTAGGACTGGTTTCCTGAATGGCGTTAGAGCAAAAACTATCCCTGAAGCTGGCTCAGAAGCTGGTGATGACGCCTTCGTTGCAGCAGGCGATCAAGCTTCTGCAGATGACTCGTATGGAGCTCGACACGCTCCTCACCCAGGAGCTGGTGGAGAACCCGGTCCTCGAAGAGTCCTCGGACATCAACGAAGAGGAGGCGGCCCCGACCCAACCGGAGGAGACCCCGGAGCCTGTCAACGGCAACGAGATCGACCACGGCGAGTCCATGGAGAACATCGACCTGGACGCCTATTTCGGGGACTATTGGGAGGGCTCCGGATCCTCCTCGATGATGGAGGAGCGCGAAGAGCCCCCGATCGAGAACAGCCTCTCCCGCGAGCCCGACCTCTACGACCACCTCCTCTGGCAGCTCCACATGGCGGAGGTCACTCCCCGCCAGCGCGAGATCGCCGAGCTGATCATCGGCAACTTGAACCCCGACGGCTTCCTCGTCGCCACCCCGGAAGAGATCCGGGAGATGGGCGGCCAGGAGGATGAGGACCGCGACTACACGCTGGAGGAGGTCCTGGAGGCGCTCGCGCTCGTCCGCGCCTTCGATCCGCCCGGCATCGCCTGCCACGACCTTCCGGAGAGCCTCCTGCTCCAGATGGACATCCTGGAGGTGGAGGAGGAGGGCGCCCTCGCCCGCCGCGTTGTGGCCGAGGCCTGGGACCTCTTCCTGCGGCGGCAGTTCCCGGCCGTGGCCAAGAAGCTGGGCGTCGAGCTCGCCGACCTGGAGCAGGCCGTGGAGCTCATCCGCACGCTCGAGACCCACCCCGGCCGGAAGTTCAGCACCGACCGTCCCCACTACATCGAGCCCGACGTGTTCGTGCGCCGCGTGGGCGACGAGTACGTGATCCAGCTGAACGACGACGGCCTGCCGCGCCTGCGCGTCAGCCGCGCCTACCGGCGGATGCTGCAGACCATGCGGAGCGAAGGAAGGCAGTCGGAAGCGCAGCAATTCATCAAAGACAAAATCCGCTCCGCGGTCTGGCTGATCAAGAGCCTGGACCAGCGCCAGCGCACCATCTACAAGGTCGCGGCCTCGATCATCCGCCAGCAGCGCGAGTTCCTGGACAAGGGGATCGACCACCTGCGGCCCATGGTCCTGCGCGATGTGGCCGAGGACATCGGCATGCACGAGTCCACGGTCAGCCGCGTGGTCTCCAACAAGTACATGCACACCCACCGCGGCCTGTTCCCGATGAAGTTCTTCTTCCACAGCGGCATCGACCGGGAGTACGGCGACAACATCTCGTCGCTCACGGTGAAGAGAAAGATCGAGACGCTCATCCAGGCCGAGGACTCCAAGCATCCGCTCTCCGACAGCGAGCTGATGCGGATCCTGAACCGCGAGGGCATCCAGATCGCGCGCCGGACCGTGGCGAAGTACCGAGACGAGCTGAACATCCCCTCTTCCACGGACCGGAAGCAGATCTTCTAGAGGACGGCCGGGTGCGTCTCGGGGCGTTGACTCGGCCGGAGCTGATCTTTCCCGGGCTCCAGGCAACCGATCGTTCACAGCTTTTGCGACTTTTCGCGGACCGGATCGCCGCAGCCGGCCTGGTCCGCAACGCGGATGATCTCTACCAGAAGCTCTGGGAGCGCGAGCAGATCGGCTCGACCGGCATCGGCTCGGGGATCGCCATTCCGCACTGCAAGCTCAAGGGCCTGGCCCAGGGTGTCGTGGCGATCGGCACCGTGCCCGGCGGAGTCGACTTCGGCGCCGTGGACGGCCGCCCCGTGCGGCTCGTGTTCCTGGTGATTTCGCCCCTTGAATCGCCGGCCGAGCACCTGCAGGTTCTGGCGGCCCTTTCGCGCTGGATCAAGGCGGACCGCCACTCGGAAGGGCTCCTCGCCCTGGACGATCCGCAGGCGATCTACCAGTATCTCGACCAGGAGGGTGGATGACCGACTCCGGCTCGCTCCCCCCGTTTTCGAATTCCTCGGTGCGCGTAGCGGAGCTCCTCTCGGAAGAGCTCGACTACCTCCACCTTCGGGTGCTCTCGGGGGAGTCCCACCTGGATAATCCGATCACCCACCCGCGGGTCCAGAAGCCGGGCCTGGCGTTCGCCGGCTACTACGCCTACATCAAGGCGGGCCGGGTGCAGATCATCGGGGAGAGCGAGACCGAGTACCTCTTGACGCTGGAAAACGAGGAGCGGCACCAGCGGCTCGACCGGATCACGGGTCTCCCGGTGCCCGTGTTCGTCATCACCAAGGGGATCGAGCCCCTGCCCGGGTTCCTGGCGCTCTGCCAGAACCGGGAGGTGCCCGTGCTCTCCTCGCCCGCGCTCTCCTCGACCGTGATCAAGGGGATCAGCAACTTCCTCGAGGACCACCTCGTCCCCTCGACCTGCATGCACGGGGTGTTGCTCGAGATCTACGGCCTGGGCGTGCTCCTGATCGGGGAGAGCGGGGTGGGGAAGAGCGAGTCGGCTCTCGACCTCATCACCCGTGGCCACAGCCTGGTGGCGGACGACCGGGTGAACATCAAGCGCTATCCGAACGGGGAGCTGGTCGGCTACAGTGAAGGCCCCTTGCGGCATCACATGGAGCTGCGAGGGATCGGAATCATCAACGTGCAGGACCTTTTCGGCTTGGCCTCGGTGCGGGAGCGGACGACCATCGATCTGGTCGTCGAGCTCGAGCACTGGCAGGATGGCCGGGCCTACGACCGGCTCGGGCTGGACGAGACCTTGTTCGAGATCCTGGAGACCCCCTGCCCGTACATCCGGATGCCGGTCGCGATGGGGAGAAACGTCAGCATCCTTGTCGAGATCGCGGCGCGCAACCACGTGTTGAAGCTCCAGGGGCACCACTCGGCCCGGGAATTCGCGCGCAAACTCGAGGCCCAGCTTGAGCGCAACCGAAAAACCCCTTCCCGGTAAGTCCCGGCTCGTCATCATCACCGGTCTCTCGGGCTCGGGCAAGAGCGTGGTGGCGAAGTCCTTCGAGGACCTGGGCTACTACACGGTCGACAACCTCCCGCTGCCGCTCCTGCGCCTGTTCATGGACGAGCCGCTGGACCTGGTCCCGGGCTACGAGCGGATCGCGATCGTGACCGACGTCCGCGCTCCCGGCTTCGCCGAGGAGTTCCCGCGCCTTCTGGCCGAGGTGGACCGCGAGCGGGTCGAGCCCACGCTCCTGTTCCTCGAAGCCTCGGACGAGGTTCTCGTCCGCCGTTTCTCCGAGACCCGGCGTCCCCACCCTCTGGCCTCGGACCGGCCGGTCATCGAGGGGATAAGGCGCGAGCGGGAGGTGCTCGCCGAGCTGCGCGCCCGGGCTGACATGGTCTTCGACACGAGCGCCTGGTCCATTCACGAGATCCGCAGCCAGGTCTACCGGGAGTTCGCCGCGAGCCCGGACGAGGAGCCGGGGATGGTCGTCTCCCTGGTGAGCTTCGGATTCAAGCACGGCATCCCCTACGGCACCGACCTCCTGTTCGACGTCCGCTTTCTTTCGAACCCTCACTTCGTGCCCGGGCTGCGCGAGCAGACGGGACAGGACGCGGGCGTGCGGGAGTACCTGGAGAAGCTCCCGGATTACGGCGAGCTGGTCGAGCGTCTCTCGGACCTTCTCACGTTCCTGCTTCCGCGGTATCGTCAGGAAAACAGGAGCTACGTTTCGGTGGCGATCGGCTGCACCGGGGGGAGGCACCGGTCGGTTGCGGTCTGCGAGCGTCTGAAGCAGGAGCTGGACGAGCGCGGCTGGCCGGCGCGGGTGATCCACCGCGACATCGCCCGCTGAGGGTTTCCGGAAACGGAATCCCCGGGGGAGCGGGCCGGTTACGACTCTGAGGTGGGGGACTCTCGACCGGGAGCCCCGAGGTTTCGAAGAGATGATTGGCAAACTGATCCTGACTCATGGCGGTCTCGCGCGGGAGCTTCTGGCCGCGGCCCAGGTGATCTCCGGCCGGCTTTCCGCGTTCGAGGCCCTTTCTCTCGACTGGAGCGACGGCTTCGACGAGGCCCGCGCCCAGGTGCGCGCCGCGATCGAGCGGCTGGACCAGGGCGAGGGCGTGCTCATCCTGACCGACATGTTCGGCGGCACGCCGTGCAACATCGCCATGACCTTCCTCCAGCCGGGGAAGATCGAGGTCCTGACGGGCGTGAACCTGCCCATGGTGCTCCGCCTGGCCTGCCAGGCCGGGGAGGACGGCAACCTGGCCGAGCTCGCCCGCGCTCTCCAGGTCCGCGGGCAGAAGAGTCTCTGTCTCGGGAGTGATATGGTCCAGCCCCGCAAGTGCGAAACTACGGCCTCCTGCATCCCTTGCGGGCCGGAGCGGAAGAATGATTGAGCGCGAAATCGAGATCGTGAACCGGCTGGGCCTGCACGCCCGCGCCGCCGCGAAGCTCGTACATACCGCGGGAGGCTTCCAGAGCCGGGTGACCGTGGCCAAGGACGGCGAGGAGGTGGACGCGAAGAGCATCCTGGGCGTCCTGCTTCTCGCCGCCTCCCAGGGGACCCGGGTCGTCGTCCGCAGCGACGGCGCGGACGAGGAGCAGGCCATGAAGGCGGTCACCGACCTGATCGCCGACCGGTTCGGAGAGGAGGGCTGACATGCCTCGACCCGAGATGCGAATCGTCGAGGGGATGGGAGTGTCGAGCGGGATCTCGATCGGCCGGGCCGTCTGTATCGAGACCCGTGGGCCGGACATCTTCCGCTTCCACATCCCCGAAACCCAGGTGGAAGCCGAGGTCGAGCGCCTCCGGGAAGGGGCCCGCCACGCCCGCGAAGAGCTCCAGCGAACCCGCGCCAAGGCGGACGAGGCGCTGGGCAACGACTTGGCGGCCATTTTCGACGCGCACGTGCTCCTGCTCTCCGACCGCAACTTCCTCGGCCGGGTGGAGGAGCGGATCCGCACCCATCAGGTCAACGCCGAGTGGGCGGTGCACAAGACCGCGGAGGAGCTCGACGACCGCTTCGCCCACATGGACGACGCCTACCTGCGCGAGAAGAGCGCGGACCTTTCCGACGTCAGCCGGCACGTGCTGCGCGCGCTCCAGGGCATTCACCACCACGAGCTCTCCGACCTGCCGGAGGACGTGGTTATCGTGGCGGACGACCTGACGCCATCCGACGCGATCCGGCTCGGCCGCGAGCGGGTCATCGGCTTCGCCATCGAGTCCGGCGGCCGCACCTCCCACACTACGATCATCGCCCGGTCGCTCAACATCCCCGCGGTGGCTGGCCTCGTGGGGATCATGGGCATGGTGCACGACGAGGCGCCCGTCATCGTGGACGGCGAGAGCGGCACGGTGATCCTCCATCCCACCGAGGAGGTGGTCCGCGAATACCGCGCGCGCAAGGAGGAGATCGAGCGCCGGGACCGCGACCTCCTCGCCACCCGCGAGCTCGCGGCGGTGACTCGCGACGGGGTCGAGATCAAGCTCATGGCGAACATCGACCTGCCGGAGGAGGTGGAGGAGGTGGCGTGCTACGGCGCCGCCGGTGTCGGCCTCTACCGCAGCGAGTTCCTCTACATCGAGAAGAGCCCCCACCTGCCGACCGAAGAAGAGCACATCGAGATCTACCGCCGGCTGATCGAGCTCGCGGCGCCGCACCCGGCCATCATTCGCACCTACGACCTGGGCGGGAGGAAGCTCGCCCGGGAGATGATGGCGACCGAGGAGGAGAACCCGGTCCTCGGCCTGCGCGGCATCCGGCTGACCCTCGCGCGCACCGACGTCTTCCGCAGCCAGATCCGCGCCCTCTACCGGGCCGGCCTCTACGGCGACCTGTGGATCATGCTCCCCCTGGTGAGCACGCTCGAAGAGGTGCGCCGCTTCCGTGAGTACGCCTCCGAGGTGATGGCCGAGATGGAGCAGGAGGGGATCCCGTTCCGCCGTGACGTGCGGCTGGGCGTCATGATCGAGGTACCGGCCGCAGCCATGATCGCGGACGTCCTCGCCCGCGAGGTCGATTTTTTCTCGATCGGCACCAACGACCTGATCCAGTACTCGCTCGCGGTCGACCGCAACAACGAGCACGTGGCGAGCCTGTACCAGCCCCTTCATCCCGCCATTCTGCGCATGTTACGCTTCGTCATCGACAGCGCCCGTGCAGCAGGGATCGAGATCAGTCTGTGCGGCGAGATGGCCGCGGATGCCCGGTACGCCCTTCTTCTGGTCGGCCTCGGGTTGCGGCGGCTCTCGATGAGCCCGCGGAGGATTCCGGAGGTCAAGACCTGGATCCGGGAGCTTGCCGCGGCGGACCTGGAAGGCCTGGCCGCGAGCTCGCTTCAGCACGGCACGGCCGCCGAAGTGCAGCGCCACCTCGAGAGCTACTTCGAGTGCGCGCTCGCCTCCCAGGCCGGGCGCTCGGTCCAAGCCTGAACTTTGCTTGAAAGGGATTCTGATGCGTGTTCCGATTCGCCGAGTGGACAAGCCCTGGGGCTACGAGCTGATCTTCGCCCACACCGACCGCTACGTGGGCAAGATCCTGCACGTCAACCCCGGCCAGGCGCTGTCCCTCCAGTATCACGTGGTGAAGGACGAGACCCTGTACCTGGCCGAAGGGGAGGTCGAGCTGGTGGTGGAGCAGGACGGCGCGCTGACCAGCCTCGTGCTCCGGGGCGGGGACTCCTACCACATCACCCCCAACACACGTCACCGCATGGTTGCGGGGGAGGAGGGCTGCGACATCATCGAAGTTTCGACCCCGGAGCTCGACGACGTCGTACGGCTCGAAGACCGCTATGGCAGGGCATGAAACGTCCAGAATCCTTCTCTGCGCCGGATTTCTCCTGACGTTGGGCTGCGCCAGCAGCCGCCCCTCGGAGACCGTCCGTTCCACCCAGGCCCCACCTCCCGCCCAGACCCCGGCTCCTCCCGCGGCCGCCGCAACCCCGGCCAAGCCTGAGCCGGCTCCCGCGGCGCCGCCGCCCGCTTCGGCCCCGCAAGAAGTGACGGGAGAAGGGGCCGACAAGACGAACGTCGTGGTCGTGGACGCGGGCGATGAAGAGGGAGGCCCCCAGACCCTGGTCGAGGCCGCCCGCGCCGAGCGCGAGCGCCGCGCGACCACGTCTCGCCCATCGGTCGTGATCACCGACAAGAACCTCCAGGACTACGCGAAGAAGGGGCAGATCACGGTCGTCGATCCCAGCAAGGAAAAACAGGGCAAGGCAGCAGCGCCTGCGGCCCCTGCCGCGGCTCCAGGCGAGCCGGTGCGCGACGAGCAGTACTGGCGCAACCGGGGCCTGGACATCCGCCAGCGGTGGCGGCAGGCCGACGAAGACGCCAAGGAGCTCGAGCAGAAGGCGGCCTCCCTGCGCCAGAAGTTCTACGCCGAGGACGACCCGTACGTCCGCAACAACCGCATCAAGCCGGAGTGGGACCGGACCCTGGACCAGCTCCGGCAGGCCCGCGTCGAGATCGAGTCCTCCAAGCAGGAGCTGACCGAGTTCATGGAAGAGGGCCGTGTCGCCGGCGTCTACCCGGGCTGGCTGAACGAAGGGTTCGATCTGGAGCCGGAAGAGGAAGAGCCCCGGGAGGAGACGCCTCCCGCGCAGTCGATCGAGCCTCCCGTGATGGAGCCCCCTCCGGCGCTTTCGAGGATCTAGGAGCATGAGCAAGCCGCGTCGCGTCTACATCGAAACCTGGGGCTGCCAGATGAACGAGCTGGACAGCCAGAGAATGGCGGGCCAGTTGATGCAGCAGGGCGTCCTGCCAACCCGCGACCCCGAGGAGGCAGACATCATCCTCCTGAACTCCTGCAGCGTGCGGGAGAAGGCCGAGCAGAAGGTCTACTCGCGCCTGGGGGAGTACCGCCTGTTCAAGCGGGGCAAGCCCGGCCTCCTGATCGGGCTCTGCGGCTGCGTGGCCCAGCAGGAAGGGGAGCGGGCCCTCCACCGGGTGCCGGACCTGGACTTCGTCCTTGGCCCCGCCCGGGTGGGGGAGCTGACCGACGTCGTAGCCCGGCGCCGGGCCGGTGAGCGGGTGATCGCCACCGGCTTCCCCGAGGATCGGCACTACGACATCGACGCGGTCACGCGGAGCGGCGAGTACAAGGGGATGGTGACCATCATCGAGGGGTGCAACAAGAACTGCACCTTCTGCATCGTGCCCCAGACCCGCGGCCCCGAGCGGAGCCGGCCCATGGGCGAGATCCTCCGCGAGGTGCGGCACCTCCTCGACTACGGGTTCCAGGAGATCGAGCTGCTGGGACAGACGGTCAACCATTGGCGCGATCCCGGAAGCGACCTCGACTTCGCGGACCTGCTGGACGCGGTGGCCACCCTGCCGGGGGTCAAGCGCCTCCGCTTCGTCACCTCCTACCCCCGCGACTTTACGCCGCTCATGGTAGAGCAGGTGGGGAAGCACGCCAACATCTGCCCCTACCTCCACCTGCCCGCCCAGTCGGGCTCCGATGGGGTTCTGCGGCGCATGGGGCGCGGGTACACGCGGGACGAATACCTGGCCCTGGTGGCGCAGCTCCGCGCCGCCCGGCCGGAGCTGGCGCTGTCGACCGACCTCATTGTGGGGTTGCCCGGGGAGACGGAAGAGGACTTCCAGGAGACCCTGGAGCTCGTGGCCGGGGTCCGCTTCGCGGGCGTGTTCGCGTTCAAGTACTCCCCGCGCCCCGGCACCGCGGCACCGCGGCTGGACGGTGCAGTCGACCCGGAGGTCGCCTCCGAGCGGCTCCAGCGGCTCTTCGCGCTCCAGGAGAAGATCCAGCGCGAGATCAACGAGGGGCTGGTGGGGGAGGAGCTCGAGGTGATCGTCACCGGGTGGGGCAAGCAGGCGGGCACGCAGACCGGCCGCACGCCGTGCCACCGGGTGATCCACTTCGCCATGGGCGACGAACCCGTTCCGCTGGGGAGCGTAACCCGGGTCCAGGTGGAAGCCGCCCTGCCGCACAGCCTTCTCGGCCGCCGCGTCTCCGTGCCGGTCCCGGCCTGATGTCCGGCCTTCCGGGCGCCCTCCAGGGCGCCCGATCGTCCCTTCCGAATTTCCTTGACCTCCCAGTTCCCGGCGCCCAGAATAGACCCATGAGCGACACCAACGAAGAGCTCCGAGTCGAGATCAAGGGTCTGATGCTGGACCCTTCCTCCAACGTTCCCATTGTCATCCTGCGGGACGTCCAGAGCCATCTCTTCCTGCCGATCTGAATCGGCGTCTTCGAAGCCAACGCCATTGCCCTGCGGATCGAAGGGGTCGAGCCCCCTCGTCCGATGACCCACGACCTCCTGCGCTCGGTCCTCGAAGGGCTGGGAGGGCAGGTGGAGAAGATCGTCATCTCCGATCTCAAAGAGAGCACCTTCTTTGCGGTGATCCACGTGCGGCAGAATGGAGGCGTCGTGCCGATCGACGCCCGGCCGAGCGACGCGATCGCTCTGGCGCTCCGGACGGACTCTCCGATCTTCGTGCTGCGGTCGGTCCTCGACAAGGCGCAGGCAGTCGACCTGGCGAGCCAGGTAACAGACGAGGAGAAGCTCAAGAAGTGGCTCGAGGAGATCAGCCCGGACGAGCTGGGCAAGTGGACGATGTAGTTGGTCTTCAGGCTTCCAACTGTCGAAAAAAGAACGAGTTACGCGGAATGTCGGCGCGCCGACATTCCGCGGCTGAAAGCGGGTTGACTCACACGCTGCCGGCCGGGGGTTCCTTGACCTGGCGGGGGCCTTTTCTTAGACTGCGCGCCGCCCATGATCATCGCCATTACAAATCAAAAAGGTGGAGTCGGAAAGACCACGACCGCAATCAACCTGGCCGCTGCCCTGGCCCACAAAGGGGTGAAGACCCTGGTCGTGGACATGGACCCGCAGGCCAACAGCTCGATGTCCTTCCTGGACATCCACGAAGTACCCCTCTCGCTGTACGACGCCCTGACCGAGGACCACGTCCACCTTCCAGACGTCATCCGGCCGGCGGAGAAGGTGGAGAACCTCTTTATCGCTCCGTCCACGATCGCCCTGGCCAAGATCGAAGCCAAGCTCGTCGGGGAGCTCGACAGCCACTACCGGCTGAAGGACGAGATCCAGCGAATCCAGGACGACTACGACTACATCATCATCGACACGCCGCCGACCCTGGGCATCATCACGGTGAACGCCCTGGTTGCCGCCACGCACGTGATGATCCCCATCCAGGCCAGCTACTTTGCCCTGGAAGGGACGGACGACCTTCTGGAGACGATCGACAAGATCAAGGTGCGGGCCAATCCGCAGCTCCAGATCCTGGGGGCCCTGATCACGATGTACGACAAGCGGACGTTGCTCGCGAAGGACATCTACGAGCAGATCCAGCGGGTGTTCGGGGTCAAGGTGTTCGACACGGTGATCACCAAGAGCGTCCGATTGGAAGAGAGCCCGGCCTACCGGGAGTCGATCTTCACCTTCGCTCCCAAGTCGAGCGGAGCCTACGAGTATTACCGCCTTTCCGAGGAGGTGCTGAGCCGTGTCTGATCCGGCCCGCAAGCGCGGTCTCCCCATGCGCGTGAAGATGCGCCACGACACCCACTTCGTCGAGGAGCTCACGGCCCGTCACGAGACGCCAGTGGGGAAGATGGTCCCCCTGGCCGCCATCGAGCCGGACCCGGGCCAGCCCCGGTCCACCATGGGAGACCTGGACGAGCTGGTCGCCTCGATCCGTGAAAAGGGGGTCCTGGAGCCCATCCTGGTCCGCCCGCGGCCAGGAGGCGATGGCCCCTCAGGCGTCCAGTACCGGATCATCTCGGGCGAGCGCCGTTACCGGGCCGCCCAGGAAGCCGGGCTCTACGAGGTGCCGGCGATCGAGATGGATGTCTCGGACGAAGAGGCGCTCGAGATCGCCCTCATCGAGAACCTCCAGAGGAAGGACCTGACGCCATTCGAAGAGGCCGAGGGGTACCGTCTCCTCGCCGAGCAGCACAGCTACACGCACGAGGAGATCGCCGAGGCCGTGGGCAAGTCCCGCACGGTGGTCACCGAGAGCCTGTCCCTCCTGCAGATGCCGCCTCGGGTCCGCGACACGGTCCAGGCGCTGGGGATCTCGTCGAAGTCGCTGCTCCTGGAGGTCCTTAAAGCGGGCACGGAGAGCGAGATGATCGAGCTCCTGGAAGAGGTCGCCCGCCGGGGCCTGAACCGGGACGACCTGCGCCAGCGTCTCCGGCGCGGCGGCGACAAGGGGCGCAACGGCCGCCGCAAGCCCTACGTGTTCCGGTTCAAGTCGCCTGACAAGAGCTACAGCCTGTCCCTCATGTTCCGGCAGAGCGAGGTCGACAAGGACGACCTGATCAAGGCCCTGGAGCAGATCCTCGACGGTCTGCGCCAGGAAGCCGGCTCGGCCCGGCCGTTCTAAGTCAGATCGAGTTAGATGCCGGCAGGATGCCGGCGCTCCCAGCAGAAA
>DATEIO010000769.1:0-3036 GCA_035278895.1 Thermoanaerobaculia bacterium
CATCGACGAGCTGATCAAGGCGCTGACGCAGAAGCTGAAGACTCTGGAGGACGCCCGGCTGATCCTGCGCTCCGGAGGCTCGAAGTACTCGAGCCCGACGCATGCCGCCTGGTACTTGAAGTCGAAAGGCGTCGACATCGAAAATCGCGTGCGCCAGATGGAAAACCATCACACGAAAGGCATGATCGTCGACGGCAAGCGCGTTCTCCTCGGCAGCCACAACTGGAGCAAGCCTGGCGTCACCCTCAATCGCGACGCCTCGCTGATCTTCGACAATTCCGACATCGCGGCCTACTACGCCGAAGCGTTCGAGATCGATTGGGAGCGGGCCAATCCGGTCCGGCCGAAGCGCTTCGTGAGACCCGAGGGCGTCGTCCTGGAGGCGGTCGGTGCCGCGCCTCCCCCCGGCTACCAGCGCGTGCGGCTCTCGGATCTGTTGAAGGACGACGACTAAGCCCGCGCGCACTCGCTCGCCGCCCGAAACCTCACCCCTGTCCCCTCTCCCAGCGCCCTCCCTTCCCCCGGGAGAGGGGGACGCCTGCGAGCGGCATTGCCGTAGGGTGCGCTGTGCGCACGTGTTGGGGCGGTGGAAAACAACACGTGCGCACAGCGCACCCTACAAGCTCCGACACCTCGACGGCGTTCCCCTCTCCCTGTCGTCTTTTCTCCACGAATTCCGATTTCCCCATTGAGTCGATCACCGCGGCCCTCTGCGGCGCGGCCGACGATGACAACTCTCGAGGAGGAAGACGAAAGTGAATCATAGAAGACTTCGGTCTCTGGTCATAGCGCTGGCTTTCGGTTGGGCGAGCTCCGCCGGGGCCCTCGATCTACCCGCCACCGGGCAGACCGTGACGTACCCCGCAAACAAAAACGACAAGCTCACGCCGATGGTCGCGGTGCCGGACGACGGCGCGGTGGAGGCGGGCGCCACCCTGAGCTACACGGACAACGGTGACGGCACGATCACCGACAACAACACCGGGCTCATGTGGGAGAAGAAGGGCGACAACGGCGGGCTGCACGACAAGGACAACAGCTACGTCTGGTCCGGTACCGGCACCCAGGAAACGGTCTGGGACTGGCTGGACGACGTCAACGCGGAGGGCGGCAACGGCTTCGCGGGCTACGACGACTGGCGGATTCCGAACGCCAAGGAGCTGCAGAGCCTCGTCCACTTCGAGAGCGCTGCGCCGATGACCTCGGCGGCGTTCCATACCAACTGCATGGCCGGCGTCACGGTGCTGACCGGCAGTTGCACCGCGACGGTCTACTGGTCGTCGACGACGTGGGCCCGCAGCACGAGCATGGCCTGGGGAGTCAGCTTCTCTGAAGGCGTCCTGTATCCCTATGACAAGGCCATCGGATGGCGGGTGCGGGCCGTGCGGAGCGGCGGGTCCGGCCCTCAGGCTTTCCCGGCCACGGGACAGACCACGGCCTACACGGCGAACAAGAACGACGGCATTGCCGGAGCGGTTTCCGTGCCGGACGACGGCACGATCCGGGCTGGTGCGGCCTTGAGCTTCACGGACAACGGCAACGGCACGATCACCGACAACAACACCGGGCTCGTTTGGGAGAAGAAGGGGGACGACGGCGGGCTGCACGACAAGGACAACACCTACTGGTGGACTGGCAACGGCATCAGCGAGACGCCCTGGGACTGGTTGGAGGACGTCAACGCGGAAGCCTTCGGAGGCTACCTGGACTGGCGGATCCCGAACGCGCGCGAGCTTTTGAGCTTCGCGGACTTCCAGAGAGAGTGGGCAGTGCCGGCGGTGTTCAACAACAACTGTTTCCCCGGGGTGACCGTTCTGGCCGGCAGTTGCACGTTTCAAGGCATCTACTGGACCTCGACGACGCAGTTGAGCTATCCCTCCGCGGCCTGGTACGTGAATCAATACGGCACCGTCTACCCCTACCACAAATACTCGAACTTCCGCATCCGCGCGGTGCGGGGTGGCACGCAGTAACGCGGCATCAACCTTCATAAACCTTGATCCACGAAACTCATAAGGAGAACGTCATGAAACTGAACAAGAAGCTTTTTCAAAGTGTCGTCGCAGTGGTTGGATTCCTGGCGGTGGCGGCCTCGGCCCAGGCCAGCGGCAAAGTCGTCGAGCCGGGCCAGAAATTCGCCGGCAAGACGTACAACGAGCTGACCGGCGAATGGACCAACTGGCTGACGGCCGAGCCCATCGCGACCAACCCGGCGTTCGATCCCGATGGCAGGTTCTGCGACCTCAATCAGCACGGAAGCGTGTGGTTCCTGGCGAGCACCTTCGGGGGCGTCGTGGACCGGACTTGTGAGGTGCCCTCCGGCAAGGCGATCTTCCTGTCGCTGGGAGGAGTGTTCCTGAGCTTCGCGCCCGAATTCCCCGCGGCGGGCGATCCCTGCGCCCAGATGGCGACGGTGGCCGAGAGGGTGCGTTGCGACGTCAACAACGACGCCCCCGTGGCGCCCGGCGTCGCTTTCGAGGCCACTCTGGACGGAGAGCCCATCGAGGACCTCTTCGCCTACCGGGTCCAGAGCCAGCCCGGCGGCTTCACCCTGGAGGTCCCCAACCCGTCGTTCATCACCGACCTCGGGTTCGCCCCGGGAGACCGCTCTCCCGCGGTGGCGGACGGCTACTTCCTGCTCCTGAAGCCGCTGGAGACCGGCCGGCACACCTTGAGCTTCCGCATGATCACTCCCGGCCAGCCGGACGCGGGTGTCAACTACACGCTGATCGTCAGGAATTAGGAGGATTCAAAGCCCGCCGCCCCGCTCGGGCGGCGGGCTTTGCCGGGCTACGCCGGGCACTTGCCTTCGCGCTTGACGCTCGCGCCGGCCGCGGCGGCCAGGCAGGCATTGTCGTAGGTCTTGTCGTCGCAGCCGCAGACCGGCCGCATCAGGAGCTTGCCGCGCTCGGTGCAGTCGGCCGGGCGCTCCTCGCACTTGCCGCTCTCCCCGCAGCTGTCGTAGATCTTGGCGCAGAATTCCTTCTCTCCACACTGCGCGTTCGTCATGCAGGTCCCGGCCGGCTGGGCCGGGTC
>DATEIO010000770.1:0-5273 GCA_035278895.1 Thermoanaerobaculia bacterium
ACCCATCCCGCGCGCGATTTCTTCGCCAACCATTTCGTCGCCGACGGCGACCTGATCACCGGCCAGAACCAGAACGCCGGGCCCATGGTGGCCCGCCTGATGATGAAACGCGTGCTCGCCAAGCGGCAGGCCGCCTGAACCACTCAAAATCTCCAAATCATTCGAAAAGGAAAGGAAACTCCCATGGAAGCTCTCATGACCACGTCTCGTACCGATCGCTCCTTCGTGACACGGTTGCGATGGAAATGGATCGCAGGCGCGCTCGGGGCCGTGGCCCTCGCCGGGGTTGCCGCGATCTGCCTCTCCTCCAGCCTGCAGTGGAAGATTTTCGAGAAGGCCGCGCAGAGCATGTCCGCGCGCACCAATACGGCTCCGCTCGAAGACGACGCTCTGCGCGTCGCGGTCTGCGGCTCCTCCGCGCCGCTGCCGAGCGAAAGCCGCGCCAAGGCCTGCGTGGCCGTGTTCGCCGGCGGCAAGTTCTACCTGGTCGACGCCGGTCCGGAGTCGGTCGAAAACCTGGTCCTCTGGGGCGTGCCGCTCTCCTCGGTCGGCGGCGTGCTGCTCACCCACTTCCACTCCGATCACATCGGCGACCTGGGCGAGCTCAACCTGCAGACCTGGGCTGGCGGCCGGCAGGCTCCGCTGGCCGTCTACGGCGGTCCCGGCGTCGAGAGGGTGGTGGCGGGCTTCAACGATGCCTACCGGCTCGATCAGGGTTACCGGACCGACCATCACGGCGAAGACGTGATGCCTTCGAAAACCTGGCCCATGGTGGCGCATCCGGTCGAGCTCGACGGCCCCCCGACCCCGGCCAGGAACCGCACCGGTCTCGTCTTCGACGACGGCGCGCTCAGGATCACGGCGATCGAGGTGAACCACGCCCCCATCGCCCCGGCCTACGCCTACCGCTTCGATTACAAGGGGCGGTCCGCGGTGATCACCGGCGACCTCAAGTACCACCCGCCGCTCGCCAAGGCCGCGAAAGGTGCCGACCTCCTGGTGTCGGAAGCGATTGCCACCTCAATGACTCGAGCTCTGGGGAGCGCTGCCCGCGAGGCCGGCCGCAACCAGACGGCCACCATCATGCACGACATCGAGGACTACCACATCACGCCCGAAGAGGTCGCGACGATCGCCAACGACGCCAACGTCAAGCTCCTCGTCTACTACCACCTGCTCCCCGCGCCCGACGGCTTCCTGATGCGGCGGCTCTTCGCGCAGGGCGTAGATGAAGCGCGGCGCGGCGACTGGACGATCGCCGACGACGGCAGCCTGTACACCCTCCCGATCGGATCGAAGGAGATCCTGACGGGGCGCGTGGATGGGTAGGAATGCTCAGCAAAAGGCTGCAAAGGACACCAGGGATTGCAGGGACGACAAGGACGCTTTTATTGTCCTTGAGGTCCTTGTAGTCCTTGCAGTCTTAATCGGCGTCCCCCCCTTCGCCCGCCGCTCACTTCCGATCGCGATCCGCGAGCTCGCTCCGCATGTCGAAGATGACCTCGCTCGGGGGCCCCAAAGGCTGAACGGTGGGGTCGATGCCGGTCAGGTTGCAGACCTGCTCCTTGAACCAGCTGTCGAACGGTTGGGTGGACTCGGCGTACTCCTGAGCCCTGACGCCGGGGTCCGCGTCGACCTCGGTGACGGCGACCACCATGGGTCCGTGCGGCGTCTCCTGGTAGTGCCAGCTCTCGCGGAGGACCCCGAAGCTCTTGTAGAACCGCTCCGCATCCCGGCGGCGCGGGCCGGCCATCTCGGCGGCAAACTCGCGCATGTCCTCTTCCTTGCCTGGGAGCACCGGGAACGCGCGGACGATGAATGCCATGAGGATCCCTCCTTCCTCGTTGAGGAGGATTCTAGCAGGTGCGCGCCAACGGCAAGATCTGAAATCCGGCCTCTCGATTCCTGGGGCCGCGCGGTATTTCAACCGCGCGGCCCTCCTGCCCCGGCGAGCCTCGCCAGTCTCCGTCTCCGCACGATGTGCTACAGCACTCGCAGCCGCAGCTTGATCCGCTTGGCGGACTTGGCGAGCTCGGCGCGGACCTTCTCCTTTTCACGATCGGTGGCTTTTTCGATCTTCTGGTCCAGGTTGCAGGAAAACCAGCACCAGGCCGCTTTCTGGGTGGCATTGTGCACCGTTGCGCTCACGATCGCGGTCAGGAGCTCCTCCAGCGCCTCGTTATTGAGGCTGAACGGACCCAGGCCGCGGATCACCCGGTCGAAGGCCGCTCCTACGGTTCCGGAGACCTGGTTCGAAAAGGTGATGATGTCCGATAGATCCTGCCGGTCGACGTTGCCGGCCTCCGGATCGAGCACGGGAAGGTCGAAAGCCTTGCCGGCCGCGCCGAGATCGAGGCCGGTGGCGTTGCTCACCGCCGGCAAGCCTTCGTGCGCGTCGAACAGGGCCTGGAAGAAAACCCACACCAGGTCGGTGCCGACCTTCGTCGGATCGATCTTCGTGACCGAGGCCGGGCGCGCTCCGGCGGGGTCGAGGGTGACCTGTACTCCCGGAAAGCTCAAGGAAAGATCGCCCAGGCGCGAGACGTACCCCTGGGTGCCGAGCGCCAGCAGGACAAAGTCCTGATTGGACGGGTCCTTCGCCACGCCTTTCAGGATCTCGTTCTGTAAAGAGGAAGTAAGGGCAGCGCACGGCGAGGTCTGGGAATCGCAGAAAAGCGAGGCGTTCCGGGAGAGGTAGCCGTTGATCTTGCGATCCAGATCCTGGGTGTCGAGATCGACTTTCAGGAACCTGCCGTTTTCGAAATACGCCTCCATGTAGCGCCGGAGGAAGGCCGCGGTCCGAGCGTCCTGCCGGACGGCCTGGTCGGTTTCGCCGGCGCTCTCACCCAGAAGGGCGGCGTGCTTTCCGGTCTGCTCCGAGAGGGCCCGCCAAGCTCCGGAGGCGGTCGCTTGGTTGATCCGGTCGGCAAAGTCGCCAACCTCCTCGGGCGAGGTGCTCAGCGTGAGGGTGGTTTCCGGAACCTCCGCCGCGCCCGTGGAGGCGGCCTCGACACCGTTCACCGGTTTCGCGGGAGGGAGCCCCCGCAAGTGATTGTGCACCGCGGTGACTTTTTGGAGGAACGGATGGCTGAGCACCGCCCTCGCCGCCTGGGCGGGATGGCCCGGTCCCAGGGCTGCAACCGCGGTGTCTACCGGAGCGCTGAGGGCCGTGTGCAGCGGCGCAACCCGGCCGGCCCCTGGAGCCGACTGTGGAAGCGCAGTGCTCGCGTTTCCCGGACAGGTTCCGCCGCGGGACTCAAGGCACTGGCGGAAGAGAGCGGCATCGCCGTCCAGGAGGACCATCTCGCGCTCGACTCCGGAGAGCCTTCGGCCGGCGATGGCCGTGCAGCCGGTAGCTCCGACCGCCAGCGCGAGGAGCGCTGCCAGCCAAAGCCCATGAAGCCATAGAGCCGTTGTTTTGGTCGTGCGTGACATCTTGACTTTCCTTTTCTCGGATTTCGGGATTCGTTCCAGCGCATGTTCATCCGCCGCAGGAAGGCACCTGCGGCTTCAGACCGACATAGCCGTTCTTGGCGTCGTAAAGGAACTGGTACTTTTGAAAAAAAGTCCGGCCGGTATTGATGAAGGGCGGCGTATTCGGCTCGTCGACCCAGGAGTAGATCACCTGCGGATCCGCCTGACCCTGCGGGGTCTCGTTCACCTGGAAGCCGTACACCACGGGAGCTGGCTGCGTCGCCAGGTTCACTGCCACCGAAGTTCCGTTGCCGAAGACGTAAAGATTGGGGTTGTTGGCGGAGATTTGCTTGTTGAACGTCAAGGATCTGGGGATGGTGATGTACACCTGTGAAACGCCGGTATCGGCCAGAAGGGTACCCTGGGCGAGATTGCAGTCGGAACCGTTGACCTGCACGCACATGGTGGCAGGGTTCCAGTCGATTTTCGGAGCGGGTTTGGGGGGATACTGGGATAGCGAGATCCAGTTGAAGCCCTGGGTGTTCTGCGGGATCAGACCGAGCGTGACGCCCGTGCCCCCGATGATGTAGCCGGGGTTGAGCGCCCCCCCCGCCACAGCCTTGCCGGAGATCGTGGCCAGGTTCAGCAGGGGGTTTTTGTCCGGCGTGGCCTGGGGCATGTAATCCGCCTCCTGCCCGAAGCCGACGCCCATGTAGGTAATGCTGTTGTTGCCCATCGTCGAAGGCAGCGGGCAGACGTTGGTCGTCGGGCACGCACAGGTGGCGCTGCTCGGATCGTCTGTGCAGGGACAGGTACTCGTACCCGCCGTACACGGACAACTGCTGCCGCTCTCTATCGTGTAGTTCGGACAGACTCCGTGTTGCTCGACGCCCAGCACCGGAACGGAGGCGGTCGCCACTTCGTTGCCGTTCTGGTCATAGAAAATAACGGTTACCGGGACCCAAGTGCCAACGGACAGGCGCTTGCTGCTGGAGTAAAATTGAAAGCCGGGCGTTCCGCCGGACTTCAAGGTCGAGTAATTGGGGATCAGGCCAGGGGATAAGAGCATTCCGGTGGAGCCGGTATCCATGAGCACCTTCAAGGGCGGGGAAGTCTGCAGCGAGCCGTTCACCGTGGTTGCCACTCCAAGCGTCAGTTGCGGCTGAGCGGTGAAAACCGGATTCTGTGCACTGTTGGTGTAGGGGATGCACACGCTGGCGCTCGCGGCGGAATAGTCCGGCCCCTGGGCGGCCGCGGCGGTCCCTGCCAGCAGGCAGGCCAGGAACAGCCCCAAGGCCCGCACCCTGGAAACTCGCCTCTCGTCCGTGCTTTTCTCCGGTTTCTGATTCTGATTGCGTGTAAACATTGGAGACTCTCCTTGGATCGTTGTCGTTCCGGTTTTTCGAAGGGGAAGAGACCGGCGCCCTCGATCCTCCGAGGGCGCCGTGGATTCGCGCGGCGATCAGGAGCCGGTCAGCGTGTAGACGATGGAGGCGTTGTTGCCTCCGGTCACGGTCGTCGACACCGCGTACCCCACGGGGGCTTGCCCTGAGAAGGTGTTGCTCCCTTCGAAGGGATTGTCGAAATACAGGCTGACCAGCTGCGAGGAATCGGATTGGAAGTTGTAGATGACGGTTCCTTCGACACCGGTCGCGAACCCGTCGGAATCCACCTCCCACGCCGGGCTGCTGGTCTGGGCGGGAATGCTCTGCGGCGGTGAGGAGAGCGGAACGCCGTGCGGATAGTTGACGCTGGTGAAGGCGAGATTCTGGGACGTCTGATTATCGATCACGATGATGACACTTCTCTGAGCCATGACTTGCCTCTCTTGAAAACAGGGTTTCGTTTTCCGGATCCGG
>DATEIO010000771.1:0-12815 GCA_035278895.1 Thermoanaerobaculia bacterium
ACCGGCCGCCCCGCGGCGTCGCGGTGGACGAACCCCTCGAGGCGCGAGAGCAGGCGCTGGCCGCGGAACCGGCCATCCCCCCAGCCGTTCACCAGGTGGCAGAGGTGCGGCAGGCCGTCACGTTCCACTACGTCTCCGGCATGGTGCGCCATGAGCCGCGCGAGTTGGCCCGAGACCGAACGGACCGCCTCGAGGTCCAGGACGGGGGGAGCGGAGCGCATCCGCGCCGCGAAATCCTCGCAGGCCTGCGCCTCCCGCTCGGAGAGATCGAGCGGCCACCAGAACCGGTCGTCGAACATCGGGCCTCCTGTCTCTGGGGTCTAGAGCCCGTCCCGGAGGGCCCGGGCGAGGGCGTGGCAGACGGCCAGGTGCACGTCCTCCACGGACAGGTAATCGTTGCACGGCACGTGCACGGCGTGGTCGCACAGCGCCTTCATCCGGCCGCCGTCGAAGCCCAGGAGGCCGGCGGTGACGGCCCCGCGCCGGCGGGCGAAGGACAGGGCGTTGACGCAGTTCTCCGAATCACCGGAGGCGGAGATGCCGAAGACCACGTCTTCCGGCGCCAGGAGAGGCGCCAGCTGGCGGACGAAGACCTGGTCGTAGCCGAAGTCGTTCGCGAGGCAGGAGAAGAGGCTCACGTTGGCGTTCAGGCAGACCACCTTGAGCGGCGGCCGGCCCGGACGGGCCGTGGCGGCGAGATCGTTGGCGAGGTGCAGAGCCGTGGCCGCGCTCCCCCCGTTGCCCAGGGTGAACACGGTGCGGCCGGCTCCGCGGGCCGCTTCGAGAGCGTAGACGAGGGACGCGACCGCCTCGGAATCCACCTCCCGCAGAAGATCGGCCACGCGCGAGAGGTGGTCCGCGACGGAGCTCCCCGCGCGCGTCCGGCGAATCGTAGTCCGATCGGGATCGAGGACTTCTCGGGCGGCCATACGAAAACACCTCTAGACGAATCCGGCGGCGCAAAGCGCCGCCGGAGAGGATCTGCCGTCTGCCCTCCCTCAGGGCTGAGGGTTGGAGACCAGATCCAGGATGGACTCGTCGCAACACCCCTGGGTGCAGCAGCCGGGCGCGAGCATTCCCGCCCGGGACAAGTCCGCCAATGCGCGACCCAGCGCTCGCGCCAGGTCATCCTTGGAGAGCTTCCGGCCCGTTCTCTTGTCGTCCATGAACTTTCCTCCTTGCATGTCGTTCCTCGTCAAGGTCGACTCCGTGGCTCGGCGCGGAGAGGAAGCAGTCGGACGTCGAGGAGAACCTGCCGGTTACGACTTGCTGCTGGCGAACTGCTGCTGGTCGCAGCAACCCTGGGAGCAGCAGCCGTGAAGGATCTCGGATCCGCCGGTCACCTTCGCGAGGTCTCCCTTGGTGAGCTTGCGTCCCGGCGGCCGTCCCTTCAATTCGGTTTTCTTGTCCATGCGAGTCCTCCTGATGTTTCAATGAATATTTAACATTAACTCTCTGATGAGTCAAGCCGGCAGCACGCAGGTCGCGAAGCTGAAGGTGTACGGCCGCACCCCCGCCGCCTGGAAGCGCAGCACCACGTGCCGGCGGCGGAAACGGTGGGAGTCGATCAGGCGCACCATCCGGGAGCGCTCCCAGACGGCGAAGGTGCGGCCGTCCCGCTCCACGACGTCGGCGCCCCGCTCCTCGGGAGCCACCGGGCCGCCGTCGACCTCGATCTCGAGCTCTCCGGCCGGCTCCAGCACGGCGTTCACCCCGGCGGCCTCGGAGACCAGGTCGAGCTCGGCCCCGGGCTCCCGCGTCTCCAGGTACTCGGCCGCGTGGTGCCAGAGCCCGCGGGCGGCGAACATCCCCAGCGGCGCCGGCTCTTCCTGGGGCGCGTGGCGCACGTCCTCGTCCGGGCGGTAGCCCTCCGAGGCCAGGAGCCGGCCGCGTAGAAAACCCAGGTAGATCTCCCGCGTCGCCGGATAGCAGACCGCGCCCGGCCGGTCCTCCTCGCGGACCGGTTCCAGGAGCTCGGGCATGGGCGCCAGGTCCCCGGCCTCGCGGAGCAGGCGCTGAATCCACTCCTCGGTCTGGCCGTAGGCCCCCTCGCCGAAGTGCTCGTAGCGCAGATAGCCCTTCTGGTCGACCAGATACTTCGCCGGCCAGTAGTGGTTCGCGAAGATCTGCCAGGTGGCGCGGTCGGCGTCCAGGAGCACGGGATAGGGGATTCCCTCGGCCTTGACCGCCGCCTCGACCACGGCGGGATCGGCCGTGAACTCGAACTCCGGGGTGTGCACCCCCACGATGACGAGCCCCCGGTGCGCGTACCGCTCGTGCCACGCCTTCAAGTACGGCAGCGTGCGCAGGCAGTTGACACAGGTGTACTCCCAGAAGTCGACCAGCACCACGGCTCCGCGAGCAAAGCCGATCGAGACCTCCGGCCCCTGGACCCAGCGGCCGGGGCGAAGCTCAGGGGCGTGCAGGGGGACGGTGATCGGCGGCACGGTCAGCTCCGAAGTCTCTGGGATTGCAGGAAATGTACCGAAAACGAACCGAGGGGGCGCGAGCGCCCCCTCGGGAATCTGCCGGAATGCGCACCCGGAGCTACTGGACGGAGACCTCCAGGTCGTAGCTGTTGCGGACGTCGTTGAAGAGGTAGACCTGGACCCAGACGAAAGCCGCCTTGCGGCCGTTGTTGGTCACCTGGATCTCCTCCACGTCGCCGTCCCCCTCCGAGGTGGCCACGGCTCCGCCCTTGCAGCTCCCGAAAGCCTTGAGGTCGATGTCGCCGTCGCCGTTGGCGAACCTCGCCCTCACGGTGGCCGTCTTGCCGCGCGGCACGTTGACCTTGAACCAGTCCTGGTCGGTCACCTTGACGATCCGGTTGCCCAGGGTGCCGGGTTTGGCCAGCTTGGCCTTGGCGCAGGTGTCGTTCTGCTCCGTCTTGTCGTCCGATCCGCCCTGGACGAGGTAGCTCTTGATCCGCGGGTAGGTCAGGAAGAAGGCGCCGTAGGAGTCGTTCGACTCGCTCGAGCAGGACGACGGGCCGCAGTGGAGCTGGCCGAAGAGCTGGTGCGTGTCGTTCCGGAAGATGCCCGAGCCCGACGAGCCCGGCTCGGTCGGCGCGTCCGACCAGTCGATCTTCACGTGGTTGCCGTCGTTGATGATCGAGGTACCGCAGAAGTGCGTGCCGGATACCTTGTTGCCGAAGCTGATCCGCTTGTAGTCGCCGCGCGGGTGGTGGATCGCGGTCACGTCCACGCCGTCATTGACCTTGCCGGCGTTCCAGCCCGCCCAGGTGACTCCCGGCGGCACGGCGCCTTCGATCAGGAGCAGCGTGTAGTCGGAGGTGGAGTTGGTGGACAGGAGCGACGTCCCCCGCGACCGCGGGACACTGCTCAAGGACGGGGGAGCTCCGCCGCAGGTGCTCGTCTGGTAGAACCAGAAAATCTCCACCGACTCCGCCTCACCCTGGCTTTCCAGGCAGTGGTTGGCGGTCAGGAAGTAGGGGGTGAAGTCCTGCTTCTGGTTGTTCAGGAGCTGGCCCGTGCAGAACAGGGCGTTGCTGCCGATGGCGCCGATCCCGGCCACGGCCTTCGCCGTCTCGCCCCACTCGGGGAAGCAGGTCACGTCGTTGTGGCAGGGGCCGGCCGCCTTTTCCCATTCACTCTTCGTCACCGCGGCCACGGGGTCCAGATAGAGGTGCTGCAGCCGGTCGACCGTGAAGGGCAGGTTGCGCCCCTCGGCCCCGGCGGGCACGAAGTACTCGATGCGCGCCCGGTCTCCCACGACCGTCGAGGTCCAGACCCCCTTGTCCGCCTTCAAGGCGGAGCCGGAGCGGAAGAAGTCGATGAACGGATCGGAGACCTCGCCGGTCTTCAGGTACCGGCTCCGGGCGTCGAGCTCGGACGGCGCGTAGACCGCGATCTCCGCGCCCTGGGGCAGGTTCAGGCTCGTCAGGTGGAGCCGCAGGCCGATCGCATCGGTCGAGGCCACGTCGCCCACCCACAGCTTCGCGCCGTCGGCCAGGTCGAACCAGTTGCCGTCCACCGCGGAGAGCTGTACGTCGCGGCCCACGCCGTAGCGCAGGGCCTTGGTCCCCGTCACCTCGCGGGCCGCCTTGTCCTCGGCGAAGATCCGGTCGAGGTTCGGGGCGGCCAGCCGGACCTCCGGGACCGAGACGAGGTCCAGACCCAGCCGCTGGGACGGGGTCTGCGGAGCGGGCTTGCCGGACTTGAACGAGCCCCGGATGTCCTTCAAACCGAACGTCTGCGGCGCTTCGTCCGTGGCCGGGGGGGCCGCCCAGGCGAGAGCGCCGGAGCCGAGGAGGGCCACACCGCAGCAGAGGGCCACGAGGAGCCGGTTCGCCGGGCGCTGGGTACGAGTTGAGAGCCTGTCCATCGAGATCTCCTTGAAGCCGAACTATCGATCAATCTCTATCTTACCACCGAGCCTGCCGGAGGCGGCGGCGTGGTGCCGACATTCCTGGTGAACGTATAAAGGGTGCTGGAAATGTCCCCGGGGGCCAAAAGCACCTCGATCAGGGCGGGACGGTCGCCCTCCCACGCCTCGGAGAGCGCCTGGCGCAGCCCGGCGGCCGTGTCCACCCGCCAGGCGGCGAAGCCCCACAGGCGGGCGATCTCGGCGTAGCGGCCGTCGGGCAGGCCGTTGTAGCCCGAGGGGAGGAACGACTGGAGCATCTCCCACGAGCCGTTGTTCATCAGCACCACGATCGGCTTCGCCCCCCACCGGCCCGCGTGGATCAGCTCCCAGCCCGTCATCTGGAAGCCGCCGTCCCCCACCAGCACGAGCGGGCGCATGCCCGTGGTGGCCTCGAAGCCCAGCGCCGCGGGCACGCCGAAGCCCATGGTGGCGTAGTAGGCCGAGGCGAGCACCATCTGCGTGTCGATCTCGTGGGAGCAGAACAGGCAGTCCCCCGTGTCGGTCACCACGGGCATCTCCCCCCGCTCCGCGAACAGGCGATTGATCTCGGCGATCATGGCCGCCACCCGGACCGGCCCGGGTGAGGGCTCGTCGTCCGCCCGCATGAACGGCCGCCGGGCGCTGCGCACGAAGTCGTCCCGGCTCCGGCTCTCGGGGTGCGCAAGGAGCTGGGCGACCAGATCGCCGAGCGGGACCTCCGGGTAGACGTGATAGCCGACCTCCACCTGGCGGGAGACGGCGAGCGCGATGTTGCGTGGATCGATCGCCGTGATCCGCACCCCCATGTTGGTGTCGGTCACCAGGGCCCCGAGCATGAGGAGGAAGTCGGACTCTTCGACGAGCTCGCGCACGCCCGGCGGCGAGGCCGGTCCCAGGTAGACGCCCGCGTACTGCGGATGGCCGGCCGGGAAGGTGCCGCGCCCCATGAACGTGCTCACCACCGTGAGCCCCAGCCGCTCGGCCAGGCGCACCACCTGCGGAGCGAGCCGCTGGCGGTGGACCTCGACCCCGACGACCAAGACGGGCCGGCGCGCGGCCGCGAGCTTTCTCAGGATCTCCCCCGCCGCCTCCTCCACCGCGCCCGGGCTCACCGGCACCGCGAGCTGCCGCACGGGCGAGAGCCGGATCTCCCGGTCCACCATGTCCCGGGGGACCTCGAGATAGACCGGCAGCGAAAAGAGCCGGCAGACGTCGATCGCGTAGCGCACCTGCTCGGCCGCGGTGGCCGGATCGTTCAGCACCGCCTGGTAGTGGGTGACCTCGCGGAAGACCTTGACCTGCGACTCGAAGCTCTTGACCTGGTGGTGGACGAGGATGCCGCGCGAGCGCTCGTCCTCCCCCGGCCCGCCGGTCAGCACGAGGACCGGGGTCTTCTCGGCATAGGCCGCCGCCACCGGGTTCACCAGGTTGAGCGCGCCAGCCCCGTAGGTGACGCACGCCACGCCCAACCCCTGGGTGCCCCGGGCCGCGCCGCTCGCCGCGAACCCCACCCCCGGCTCGTGGGACAGCGTCCGGAACCGGAAGCGGGGATCCTCGTCGATCACCTGGCACAGGCGCAGGATGAAATCGCCGGGGATCCCGAAGACCGTGTCCACCCCGGCCTCGGCCAACTGGTCCAGAAGGAACCGCGCGAGCGTCGGATTGCCGGCGGGGCGTTCGACAGGAAGCTTTAAAGGCGAGGATTCGGCGCGGATGACCATGAAATCAGTATAGGATGAGGGGGCATCCATGATCGCGCCGCCCTACGACGTCCCCCGCCGGAGCCGCCTCCGGCCCGTGCTCCTGGCAGCCCTCGGGCTCCTCGCCCTGTGGCTCGTCTGGGAGGCCGTCACGTGGCCGGACGTGGCCGAGCTCAAGGACCACCACCCCACGACGTCCGCCTTCATCGAGGACTACCAGGGCTGGGGGATCTTCGGGGAGAAGCGCGAGGTCCAGCACAAGTGGGTGCCCTACTCGCGGATCTCCTCGAACCTGAAACGGGCCGTCCTCGTCTCCGAAGACCTCCGCTTCTTTTCGCACGACGGCTTCGACGACGCGGAGATCAAGGCCGCGCTCCAGGACGCCTGGGAAGACAAGGAGCTCCCCCGCGGCGCCTCGACCATCACCCAGCAGCTCGCGAAGAACCTCTGGCTCTCCGCCTCCTACAACCCGCTGCGCAAGGTGAAGGAGGCGCTCCTCACCAGGCAGCTCGAAAAGCACCTGCCGAAGCGGCGCATCCTGGAGCTCTACCTGAACTTCGTCGAATTCGGCCCGGGGATCTACGGCGCCGAGGCCGCGGCCCGCCACTACTACGGCAAGTCAGCCCGCAGCCTGACCGAAAGGCAGGCCGCCGAGCTCGCCGCCTCCCTCCCCCGCCCCAAGAGCTGGCACCCGGGCGTCAAGAGCAAGGGCTACCAGCGGAAGGTGCGAGCCATTCAGAGAAGGATGGCCAAGGCGGGCTGGCTGCGGAGAGAATTGTAGGGGCGGCCACATAGGGCCGCCCCTACAGGTTGGCGGCGGGAAACTTCTCCCGGTAATCCTCGCGGCTGTTCCCGATCACCTCGTAGGCCTCCGTCCGGCCGTAGACGGCCGCGATCTCGATCACGGCGTCAGTGGCGCCGGGGGGGCGCTTGTAGGTGAGGAAGTAGTGCTTCAGGCGATCGACCAGGGCCTCGGGCAGGTCGCCGATCTCCTGGGCATGGCCGTAGGCCGCGTCCCCTTTGAGCACAGCGATGATCTTGTCGTCCGCCTGGCCGCGGTCGATCAGGCGCAATCCCCCCACGGGTACGGCCTGGAGAAGGAAGTCGCCGTGCGAGAAGGCCTTCTCCGACAGCACGCAGATGTCCATGGGATCGCCGTCGCCTTCGACCACCCGGCGCTCTTCCTTGGCCGCCGCGAACGCGGCCACCCGGTCGCCGCAGTAGGTCTGGGGGATGAAGCCATAGAGCGTGGGGCAGACGTTCGAAAACATCTGCGGGCGGTCGACCTTCAGATGGCCGCTCGCCTTGTCGATCTCGTATTTGACCGTGTCCGTGGGCACGATCTCGATGTAGGCCGTCACCACCCGGGGCGCCTCCGGCCCGGCCGGAATACCATGCCAGGGGTGGGCCTTGAAGGAGAGCTGCAGCCGCTCCCAGTCGCCGTTCCGCTCCGCTTCGTCCATTGCCGTCTCCTCCCGGTCCCGGATGCTATCAGACCCGGCAGCCGTGCGCAGGTCTCTCCTTGGGAATGTTTCAACTTCTCAGCAAAACGATAAGCTTGACACTCGCCTCGGTCCTTTATAAAAGAACAATCGGGCGCACGAAAAGGCAAAGCCATCGCGAGGTGGCGGCGCAAAGCCGAGATCTCACTCCCGAGACCGCCCGGCTGCCGAACGAGCCTTCCGAGGTGCAGCATGTCGTACCCGGGTGGGCTTCAGTACCCTTCGCGTTCCAGTCGCTCTCCTCCTCACCTCATTTGCTGCTGATCCCAACCTGACCTCGCCTGCCGTGCTCGGGCGGAAGTGAGCACGAGAGCACGTCCTGAACGTTGCAATGGCCCTTCGCATACTCATTATCCGGACTGGAGGTCTGCCATGAAGAAAATTATTCAATTCCTGTGCACCGCCTTCGTTCTGCTGACTGCCAGCGCCGGCGGGGCAGAAATCACACAGACTGAGCAGGGGAGAATTCTATCAAAGCTCCACACTCCTGAGGAATTCCAGGGAGTGCTCATTCGTTGGCCGTCGGCGCCAGGCTGGTTCCTTACTGATGTAGTTTTCGGGATCTACGACGGCAAGCTTACATTTGCGAAATACACCGCGATCTCCCCTGAAGGTATTCCATATACGCACGATAAACGAACGCAAGTAGACTGGGTTATCGAAGATACAACCAACTTCCCCGGCACTGTGCTGCTCGGGGTCGGACCTAATGAATACCTCAAGCTCGATAACTTCACGGTCGGCATGCGAAGTGATGGCCAGATGGTCGTTGACTCCCTCAAAGGATGGGATTCCCGGGGAAAACCCATCTCTACAGATGTAGACATTGAGGGTGCAAAGGCAAACGGCCTCTGCGGTCCCCCCGTATTGGTGGGGGTCTGCGACGATACGTTTTGCCTTGGCACCTGCAATGTAGACCTGGGAGAGGAAGATCCCTGCGACTGTACGGCTTTCACCGGCTTCTGCAGCAACACAGCCAGGCTTTTATGCGACCCCGGCACGTGTTCCGGCGCCTGCGAGTTGGTGGGCGGTGCCTGCGGGTGCTTCGGTTTCTCCTCGACGATTTGCAGCGCGACATCGAGCTCGTCTTCGGCCACGATCACAGCTCAGAACAATACCATCGGAATTCAGAACGTCAGGACTTTGATCGCGCAGAATGCGAATGTTGTCATCCCCTCTTATGTCGTGGGCACCAAAGACCCCATCGTCGTGAATGCCTTCAAAATCGATCCGAACAAGAATGCCCATGTAGTGGTCGCAGCGACAGATACGTCAGGAGCAGTCAAAAACTGTGACCCGGTGATCACACTGCTCGTTCGAAAGAAGGGGAAGGATACAAAGGAAACCGTGTCGGGCCTTTCGCACATCGAGAATCGGATAACTGTAACGAATGGTACACCAGGCCTCAAAAACCTTCTCGCCCGCGTCAATGGAGTCGACTTCAGGATATTGGGGATGCAGGAGGGTGAGGTCAGGAAGCTGGACATTTCTCGTGCCATGCTGCCGGGGTCCAAGAACACAGTGGTTTTGATGGCCACGGGCAAGGCTGGAAGCAGCGCTACCATAGTAATCCATAACTAGACAGGCGCATGGGTTGAGGAGTTGGAGCGGACGTGATGTAGACTCGTCCCTGCGAGCTCGCCCGCCAGGGCCGGATGCACGGCTCTGGCGGCTTCGGCGCTCCAGGAGCGACATCGAGGTGAGCGCACACGCCGGATGTGAGCTGCTCTCCCGCCTTCTCCACCCGGGCGGGCCGCGGACCACCCTCGCCGAGCTCCAAAGCCTGGATCCGGACGACTGGGGTGACCTCCTGGACCAGGCCGAGCATCATCAGATCACCCCTCTCCTCCACCGGGCCCTCCAGGAACCCGAACGGCGCGCGGTCGTTCCCGCAGCCGTGATGGGACAATTGGAGATCTCTTACTTCAACACCGCCGCGGGCAGCGCGAGGATCGTCTCGCAGCTCCAGGCGGTGCTCGAAGCCTCGCGGGCGGCGGGGGTTCCGGTCCTCGTCCTCAAAGGGGCTCACCTGGCGGAGGTCGTGTATGGGGACGTCACCCTGCGGCCCATGGGCGACATCGATCTGCTGGTGAAGGAAGCGGATCTCTCCCGCGCCGCGCAGGTTCTCCTCGGCCTCGGCTATGGCCCCCAGGACACCCCCGGCGCGAAGAAGGATTACTCGGCCCACCGGCACCTCCCTCCGTTCACCAGAAAAGGCGCGGTTCCGATCGAAGTCCACGGGACGATCGACGAGTCGGGCCGCTTCCGGATCGACGCCGAGGGGCTGTGGCAGCGCGCGAAAACCGCCCGGATCGCCGGGGTGGAGGCGCGGGTGCTCGGCCCCGAGGACCTGCTGCTCCACCTCTGCCTGCACACCGGGTTTCAGCACAATTTTCGAGTCCCTCTGCGGCAGATCTACGACATTGCGGCGACTGTCCGGCATTACGAGCAGGAGCTCGACTGGCAAGCCTTTGTGCGGATGGCCGAGGCGTCCGGTTTGAGCCGGGTCTGCTACTACGCGCTGGCTGCCGCCGAAAGCCTGCTCGGGGTGGCCGCTCCCGCCGAAGCCCTGACCGCACTGGCGGCGGGCTGCGACGAGGCCACGGTGACGGTCATCCGGGAGTACGTTCTCTTGAGCCAATCGCACCGGGCGCCCGAGGGGGTCAAAGACATGATGCAGGCCCGGGGAACGCGGGGGCGAATCCGGTCTCTCCTCCGGAGCATCTTCCCGCCGCCGGCCCGGCTGCGGGAGATCTATGCGCTCGCGCCGGGCTCTCGGGCCGTCTACGCGTACTATCCGGTCCGTCTCTGGGATCTCCTCGTCCGGCGCGGCGGGTTCCTCGCCCAGCTCGCCTCCCGTGGCTCCGAGGCCCGTGTGGCGCTGGACCTGGAAGCCAAGAGCCTCCTCATCCGGCGGCGGCTCGAAGAGAAGCCGCTCCGGCGAGGGGAGGCCCGAGGCCGGTGAAGCTTCTGCGCTACCAGAAGCGGGTGCGGGGCCTGTTCCTCGCTTCGCTCGTCCTGCTCTTCCTGTCGAGTGCTCTCACGGCGGCCAAGGCGTGGATCATCCAACCCGTGGTCGACACCTTTAGGCGGCAGGGCGCGACGGCGCGCGACCTGCTCCTCCTGTGCGGCGGGATCTGCGCGATCTTTCTCTTGCAGGCGGTCCTCACGTATGTCTACTCGCTGCTCTCCCGGATGGCGGGATCGCGCATCGTGCGGGCGATCCGGGAGGACCTGTTCGCGCACCTCTTGCGGCAGGGGGCCGGCTACCCGGCCGAGCGCGGCTCTGCCGATCTCGCGAGCCGCGTGGTCAACGACGTGGCCGCTTTCGAGGCGGCGACCGTCACCGAGCTCCAGGCTCTCTTCCGCGATGCGGCGACGCTGCTTCTCCTGTTCGGCGTGCTGCTCTACCAGAGCCTTTCGCTCGCCTTTCTCTGCCTTCTGGTGCTCGCGGCGGTCGGGCTCATCCTCTTTGGAATGAACCGCAGGATCCGTGCTTTGAGCCGGCGCGTGCAGGAGACGATCTCGGGTCTCTCCCGGCAGCTCGCCGAGATGATCGGCGGCCTGGAGGTCGTGCTCACCTTCGGGCTCGCCCCGCGCTGGCGCGAGCGGTTCCGGGAGTTGAACGCCGAGCACTACGGAACGGTGATCGGGCTCCAGCGCGCGAGCTTTGCCGGAACGGCGCTCGTGCAGGGGGTGATGGGGTTCGGCCTCGCGGCTCTGGTCTTTCTGACCGGACGCTCCCTCCTGCGAGGCGAGATCACGGAGGGCCAGTTCCTGTCGTTCCTCGGCACGCTCTATCTCATGCAGGGGCCGGCCGTGGACGTCGGCCAGCGGGTGACCCAGGTCTCGCGCGGGCTGGCCGCGGGCAGCCGGGCGCTCGAGCTGTTCGCGGACGAGCCTGACCGGGACGAGCCCGCCGATCCGCAGCCGCTCCCAGACTCGGCCCTCGGCTTCGCCTTCCGGGGCGTGACATTCGGCTATGGAGAGCAGCCGCTCCTGCACGACGTCTCTTTCGAGGTGGCTCCGGGGGAGCTCGTGGTGCTGATGGGCGAGAGCGGCGGGGGCAAGACGACGATCGCCCGCCTGCTCCTCCGCTTCTACCGGCCGCGGGAAGGGAGCCTCTTGCTCGGGGGCGTGCCTCTGGAGCAGGTCGGGCGGCGCGATCTGAGCCGCGCCGTGAGCTACGTGGCCCAGGACGTGTTCCTCTTCGAGGGGACGATCCGGAACAACGTCTGCCTCGGCCGGCCGGACGCTTCGGACGAGGAGGTCGCCCAGGTGCTCCGGATCTGTTGCCTCGACCGGTTCGTGGCCGAGCTGCCGCGGGGGCTCGAAACCTCCGTGGGCGAGCGCGGGCTCCAGCTCTCGGGCGGCCAGCGCCAGAGGATCGCGATCGCCCGCGCCCTGCTCATGGAGCCGCGCCTCCTCGTGCTCGACGAGGCGACGAGCGCGCTGGACATGGCCATGGAAAAGCGCCTGCTCCACGCCCTGGCGGAGTCTTCGGGCCGCCGCACGGTCTTCGCCATCACCCACCGGCCCGGAGCCGCGGAGCTCGCGGACCGCGTGCTCGTGCTCCGCGATGGGAGGCTCGAAGGCGATCAGCCGCCGCTCGCGGACACGAGCTCCCGCAAGAGCTCCGGCACCCGCTCCAGGTCCCGCCCGGTCTCCAGCCGGTAGCAGCCGCAATCCCTGACCAGCTCGGCCAGGACGTCCAGGTGCTCCTGCGACGAGCGGGGCTCGGTCAGGAAGACGTTCGAGGCGAGCTCCAGGAGCGCTTCGCCGCGATCCAGAGGGGTGATCGTGCTCCGCTCCCGGTGGGCGATCCGCGGGAAGACCAGGACCACCGGACGGCCCTCGCGGACGATCTTCGCTCCCCAGACGCGCTCGGGCCAGACCTGGCGCTTGGTCCAGCCGCCGACCCCGGGAAGCGCCGGGAGATGTCGGAGCTCGGGGAAGAAGCCCGCGGTCTGATCCGTCACGTCGATTTCGTCCGGGAAGGCGAGCACCCGCAATCCCTCCGGGCCACGGGCGAGAAAGGCCGTGTCGTCGCTCAGGAAACCGAAGCCGGCGCGGACGAGGGCGACACTCAGCGTGGATTTGCCGGAGCCGCTGTCCCCGGGGAGGAGAAGGACCCGGCCCTCGTGGCAAAGACCGGCGGCGTGGACGCTGAAGCGGCCCCGGCGCTTCAGCGATTCGATCAAGGGGAGCGTGAACAGGGGGTGGGAGATGAACCAGAGGTTTTCCGCCT
>DATEIO010000772.1:0-3442 GCA_035278895.1 Thermoanaerobaculia bacterium
GAGCTTTGCGGGGGTGGCGTGGCCGACGTAGTGGACGGCGTCGATGGGAGAGAGGGCGTCCACGTAGGCCTTCTGCTCTTCGGGGGTGAGGAGGGTCTGGAAGGCGGTCGCGACGCGGTTGTCGCCGTGGCTGTTGGCGCGAGAGAGGGAGGGGAGACCGGCCATGAGGACGTAGGCGAGGGGACGGGTTTCGATTCCGGCGAGGGTGCCTCCCACGGTAGCTCCCAGGCTGTGGCCCACATAGGCGAGGCGGGTGGGGTCGACCTCGGGGCGGGAGACGAGGAGGTCCAGACCCCGGCGAAGGTCGACGATCGTCTGGATCTGCTCCTTGCGGTCGTGCCCGGCGTCGAAGATCTTGCCTCGGGCGGCTTCGGGACGAAGGAAGGGCGCGGAGATCGATAAGGACACGAAGCCGCGGTCTTTGGCGAGTTCGACGGCCTCGTCCAGGAAGGTCGAGCGGTTCCCCTGGCCGGGGTGGAGGAAGAGGACGGCCGGGTGCTTGCCTGTTCCCGGAGGGAGGACGAGAAAGGCCGGGACCCTCCCGCCCAGCGGGCTCGCGTAGGTGAGGTCGACCACCTGCACGTTCCCCCGCGTCTCGGTGCCGGCCTCCTGGACGTCCAGGGGGCCCTTGGAGTCGTAGTCGAAAAGATTCCGGCTCTGCTCCCGGGTGCGGTCCCCTTCGAGGGTCTTCAGATATGCGGCGGCGACGGTTCCCGGGCTGGCGAATTCCAGGACGATCTCGTTCCACAGCTCGGGCTTTTCCATGTGCACGAGATGGCCGGCGCCGGGGATCACCACGCGGCGGGCGCGCTCGATGCCGTTTTCCAGGGCTCCGGCGTGGGCGTGGACATCCGGAATGTCGGAGGCGCCGAGGAGGAGGAGCGCCGGCTTGCGAATCTCTCCCAGGCGAGAGGCCGCGGGACGCGCGGGCGGGGTGGGCTGGAGGTTACCGCTCACCGGGCCGGGGTTCTTCGTGAGCAGCTCCCGGATGCGCTCGCGGGCCCGGGTGCTCGCCGCGTCCGTGATGTAGGGATCGTTCGCCCAGTTCTCGACGACCTTCTGCGTGTTCCCCTCGCGGAACCGGGGGAGCGCGTTGACGATCCCCCGCCGGTTGAAGTGCTGGGAGTAGGGGAGGCCGCTGACCACGGGCCCCGTGAGGACCAGCCCCTCGACTCGGTCCGGATGCGCCAGGGCGAAATCCACGGCCAGGCTCCCTCCGTAGGAGCATCCCACCAGGATGGCCCGGGGGATTTTCAGTGCGTCGAAGACGGCCGCGAGGTCGTCGACGTCCGAGTACGGCGCCTTGGCCGGCTCGGAGCGGCCGTAGCCCCGGCGGTCGTAGCGGACGGTCCGGAAGGTCTTTTCGAAGACCGGGATCTGGTCGTCCCACGTCTCGCTCGCGAGGAGGCCGTCGTGGAGGAACACCATGGCGCTCCCCTGGCCCCGGACCTCGTACCAGAGCTTTCCGCCAGGGACGTCGACAAAGCCGGTGACGGGCTCGCCGGCCTTGGCGGCCAGGGGGAGGAGGAGAAGCGCGAGGGAGACGAGCAGAGCGCGTTCGAGCATGGAGACTTTATACAAGAGAACCGCAACCTTCCCGCGCGAGACGCGTATCTCCCGCTTGACGACAGATGTCGTCAGAGGTACGATGGCGACAGTTGTAGTCATGAGAGGAACGGAGACCATGAAACCCAGATCCATCGGCGACCAGGAGCTGGCGCTCCTCCAGTACGTGGCGGAGAAGGAGGGCGCGACGGTGGGGCAGGCGGCGGAGGAGTTCGGCGCGGCGCGGGGGCTCGCGCGGTCGACCGTGCTCACCATGATGGAGCGCCTGCGCGCCAAGGGTCATCTGAATCGCCGGCAGGTCGAGGGGGTCTACCAATATTTCTCGCCCGCCACGCCGGGCGAGGTAATGCACGACGTGGTGAAGAGCTTCGTCGAAAAGACGCTGGGGGGATCGGTCTCGCCGTTCGTGACCTACCTGACGGAGACCGCCGAGGTGTCGGACGAGGACCTGGCGGAACTCGAAGAGCTGGTGGCGAAGCTGCAGTCCAAGAAGAAGGAGGCGGAAGCATGAGCACCTGGCTGGAGATCCTCTGGCGCGCCTCTTTCCAGGGCGCTCTCTTCATCGCCGCCGTCTGGCTGATCTGCCGCCTGATCCCCCGCCTGCCGGCCGCGGTGCGGTGCGGACTGTGGTGGGCGGCGTGCTTGAAGCTCCTGCTGGGGCTCGTCTGGATGTCGCCGGTCGAGCTGCCGGTGCTGCCGGCGGCGATGGCGTCCGCCCGCCCGAGCCCTCACCCCCTGGCCCCCTCTCCCACCACGCCGGCCCCCTCCCTGGGAGAGGGGGAAGAACACACCGCGTCCCAGATTTCCTCCTCCCCTCTCCCGGGGAGGGGGGATGGGGTGGCGGGAGAGGGGCCGGGGGTGAGGGCCCGGGCGGGGGAAGGCCTGATCGTCGCGCTCGCCGCCCTCTGGGCCGCCGGCCTCCTCGCCCAGCTCGCCCTCACCGTCCGCCAGCTCCGCCGTACGCGCCAGGTGATCCAACACTCGCAGCCCGTGCGGGCGGGGTGGATCGTGGCAGCGTTCGCGGAGCTTCTGGATCGGCTGGACCTCGTCCGGTATCCCGAGCTGCGCATCTCGGCAGAAGTGGACACGCCCCAGGCGGCCGGCCTCGTCCGCCCGGTGGTGCTGCTGCCCGATCCGGGCCTCGAGCGCCTGTCTCCCCAGGAGCTTTCGATGACGCTCTGCCACGAGCTCGTCCACGTGCGCCGAAAGGACCTTTGGCTCGGCTGGGTCCCGGTCCTCGCGCAGAGAATCTTCTTTTTCCACCCGTTGGCGGCGTTGGCCGCCCGCGAATATGCGCTCGCCCGTGAAGCCGCGTGCGATGCGGAGGTGCTCCGGGTCCTGGGGTCGGCGCCCCAGGCCTATGGGCGCCTGCTTTTGAGGTGGGGCGTGGCCCCGCGGGAGACCGGTCTCGCCGCCGCGGGCGCTTCGCCTTCGCTCTCCAATCTGAAAAGGAGACTGCAGATGCTTCAGTACACTTCCGAAAGCACGCGCCGCCGTGCGGTCTGGCCCTGGCTGGCCGGCGCGGTGGCCTTGGCAGGATTGATTCCGTTCCAGATGGTGGCGCAGGACGCTCCCGAGCCGCCGGAGCCGGCCGAGCCCGTGGCCGTGGTGGCCGAGGTAGCCCCCGTTGCCGAGGCGGTCCCGGCGGTCGCTCCTGTCGAGGCCGGCGAGCCCGTGGCTGTCGTCGAGCCTGCCGCTGCCGTCGAGCCGGGCGAGCCCGTGGTTGCTGCCGTCGAGCCGGCGCTTCCGGTCCCAGCCGTGGCACCCGTGGCTCCCGGTACCGCGGTGCCTCTGCCGCCTCATCCGGTGTCCACTCCCCTGCCCGCGGGCGTGCCCGTCGCCTCCGCGGCGCTCGCTCCGACGCCGCTGCCGGCCG
>DATEIO010000773.1:0-2881 GCA_035278895.1 Thermoanaerobaculia bacterium
GGCAGCACGACGGTCTGCGCGAGGCTCTGCGTCTCGTTCAGGTCGTCGCGGACCGACCTCTCGGCGAGCAGCCGGCGCAGATCCTCCACCATCTCCCGCCCCCGCTGATACCGCCGGCCCGGGTCCTTCTCGAGGGCCCGGGTCAGGACCTTCTCAACCCCCGGAGGCAGGTCACGGATGTAGTCCCGCGGCGGGGTGAACGGATCGTAGACGATGCGATGGCTCACCACCGTCAGGTTCTCGCCCTGGAACGGCTTGTGGCGGGTCAGCATCTCGTAGAGGACGACGCCCAGGGAGAAGAGGTCCGCCCGCCAGTCCACCTCCCTGCCTTGAATCTGCTCGGGCGCCATGTAATTGGGCGTCCCCAGGAGCTGGCCTTCCTGGGTGAGGTTCGAGGTGTCGATCCGGGCGATCCCGAAGTCCGTGATCTTCACCCGGTTGTCCGCCGTGATCAGGATGTTCGCCGGCTTGACGTCCCGGTGGATGACCCGGTTCGAATGGGCGTAGTCCAGGGCCTCGCCCACCTGGGCGACGACGTCCACGATGAACGAGAGCGTGACCGGCTGGTCCCCCTGGAGGATCTGCTTCAGGTTCGTCCCCCGCACGTACTCCATGGCGATGAAGGCCAGGCCCTCTTCGCTCTGCTCCACCACGTCGTGGATGGTGACGATGTTGGGGTGGGTGAGGATGCCGGCGCTCTGCGCCTCGCGCATGAAGCGGATCCGGAACTGCTCCAGCTCCTGGTCCTTGACCGAGTAGCCGATGCGGAAGGTTTTGAGCGCAACGAGCCGGCCGATCAGCGGATCGCGGGCGAGATAGACGACGCCCATGGCGCCCTTGCCGATCTCGTCGACGATTTCGTAGCGGCCGAGTTTGGTCGGTGTGAGAGGCAGCATGACGGGCAGCGCTTAGTCGTCCGACGATTCTAGGGCGGAGGGGCTCGGGAGTCAAACCGGGAGGGCCGGAGTAAACCCTGGTGCTTTTTACATTTAGGTCCCGAAGCCGCAACGGGAGGGCCATTTCCTTGTGGTATATTTGCGCCCCCTGACCTACGCCCTGAAGGAGGTCCAGAACGATGCAGGTGGAGAGCCCGGACAAAATCCGCAACGTCGCGGTCGCAGGCCACAACGACACCGGAAAGACCACTCTCGTAAGCGCGCTCCTCTACGCGGCCGGCGTCACCACCCGAATGAACCGGGTCGAAGACGGCAACACCCTGACCGACTTCGATCCCGAAGAGGCGGAACGCAAGATCTCGATCGGCCTCGCTCCCTGCTTCGCGCCCTGGCAGCAACACAAGATCAACCTCCTCGACTGCCCCGGATACGGCATCTTCTTCACCGAGACCAAAGCGGGCCTGCGCGCCGCCGACTCCGTCCTCCTCTGCGTGAACGGCGTCTCGGGCGTCGAGGTGAACACCGAGCGGGTCTGGGAGTGCGCGGCCGACTTCGAGCTCCCCGTGCTCCTCAGCCTGACCAAGATGGACCGCGAGCGGGCCGACTTCAACCGGACGCTCGACGCGCTCCACAGGTCTCTCGGCCGGATGGTGCTGCCGGTCCAGATCCCCATCGGGCAGGAGAGCGGCTTTACCGGCGTCGTCGACCTGGTGCGGCAGAAGGCCTACCGCTTCACGCGCGACGGCAACGGCAAGGCCGAAGCCGTGGACGTGCCCGCGGACCTGGCGGACGAGGTCGAGGCCCACCGGGGCCGGCTGGTCGAGGCGGTCGCCGAGACGAACGACAGCCTGATGGAGGGCTTCTTCGAGACCGGAACGCTCGCCCAGGCGGATCTCGAATCCGGCCTGCGCCGGGCGGTCGCCCGCCGGCAGATCTTCCCGCTGACCCTCTCGTCCGGGAGCCACGGCATCGGCCCCTCCGCGCTGCTCGACGCGATCCTCGCCCTCCTCCCCTCCCCCGCCGACCGGGCCGTCCCCTTCCCGGCGAAGAACGTGGGCGGAGACGACGTGGAGGTCAAGGCCGATCCGGCCGGGGGGCAGGCCGCCCTGGTCTTCAAGACCCTGTCCGATCCGTTCACCGGCAAGATCTCGATCCTGCGCGTGGTCTCGGGCACGCTCGCCTCCGATTCGACCATCTACAACCCGCGGACCGAGGAATCCGAGCGCCTGGGCCACCTGGTGACGCTCCAGGGCAAGCAGGCGACGAACGTGCAGCACCTGGTCGCGGGCGACATCGGCGGCGTGGCCAAGCTCAAGGGCACTTCGACCGGCGACACGCTCTGCGCCAGGGACCGGGCGGCCCGCCTCGGCTGGATCAGCCTGCCGGAGCCGGCGCTCACCTTCGCCGTCGAGCCCAAGTCCAAGGGAGACGAAGAGAAGATCGGCGAGGCCATGCACCGGCTGATCGACGAGGACCCGAGCCTCCATGCCGGACGGGACGCCGAGACCCACGAGCACCTGCTGTCGGGCAACGGCCAGCTCCACATCGAGATCGCGGTGGCGAAGCTGAAGCGCCGCTACCACGTGGACGTCGTCCTCCACCAGCCCAAGGTCCCCTACCGGGAGACCATCCTGGCCATGGCGGACGGGCACGGCCGGCACAAGAAGCAGACCGGCGGGCGCGGCCAGTTCGCGGACTGCAAGATCAAGATCGAGCCGCTCTCCCGGGGCGAGGACTTCTCCTTCGCCGACGAGATCTTCGGCGGCGCCATCCCCCAGAACTACCGGCCGGCCGTGGAGAAGGGCATCCAGGACGCCAGGAAGCGCGGCTACCTCGCGGGCTATCCCGTGGTGGACTTCAAGGTCCGCCTGCTGGACGGCCAGTACCACGACGTCGACTCCTCCGAAATGGCGTTCAAGATCGCGGGCTCGCTCGCCTTCAAGGACGCCATGCAGAAGGCGAAGCCCACGATCCTGGAGCCGGTC
>DATEIO010000774.1:0-5899 GCA_035278895.1 Thermoanaerobaculia bacterium
GTCTCCCCCGGGGCCGGCAGCGCGTCCAGCAGCTCGCGCCCTTCGTGGAAGACCTGAAAGCGTACGTCCGGCCGGGCGAGGGCGTAGCCCTGCACCACCTCCAGGCACCGCCGCAGCTCCGTCTGCGGAGCTTTGAGGAACTTCCTCCGGGCGGGCACGTTGAAGAAGAGCGACCGCACGTCGATCGTCGTCCCCCGCGGCCGGGCGAACGGCTCGGCCACCTTCACGCGCCCTCCCTCGATCGCCACCCGATGCCCTTCCCCGGGCTGCTCGGCCGTGGTCAGCTCCACCCGCGCCACCGCCGCGATCGTGGCCAGGGCCTCGCCGCGGAACCCCAGCGTCGCCACCCGCTCCAGGTCGTCGAAGCTCGCGATCTTGCTCGTAGCGTGGCGGTCGAAGGCCAGGAGGGCGTCGTCCCGCCCCATCCCCCACCCGTCATCCGAAACCGAGATCCGCGCCTTGCCGCCCCCTTCGAGCTGCACCTCGACGAGGCTCGCCCCGGCATCGAGAGAGTTCTCGACCAGCTCCTTGACCACGGACGACGGCCGCTCCACGACCTCGCCGGCGGCGATCTGGCTCACGAGGTGATCGGGGAGGAGGTGGATACGGGACATGCTGGGGGAGCTTACAGGACTGCGCTCAAAATCGGCGGAACCGGCAAAAAGGACCGCAAGGACACCAGGGACTGCAAGGACCTCAAGGACAAGTCACTTCCCGTCCTTGGTCGTCTCGCAGTCCCTGACGTCCTTGGTGTCCTTGCAGTCCTTGCTCCGGGCTCAGCAACTGAAGCTGCAATACCGGTAGCAACTGTCCACAGCCTGATCGCAGCAGGCGTAATCCCCATTGCAGTACGTGTAGTAGTACAGGCCCTGGGTGCACCAGTAGAGCTTGGAGTCGCAGAACGAGCAGCACGGAGCCGCGTTCGCCTCCGAGCCGCCGAATCCCAATCCCAGAACCGACGCGAGCAGGAACAACGCCAAGCAAAGACGCACCTTCGTCTGTCTCTTCATGGTTCCTCTCCTTTGGATCGATTCGCCCTTGGATGGGCGAATCTCTCAAAAGGAAGGTGCGCGCCGTCCGCTGCCTCGCGCCGGGGGGATCATTTGGCCGTCTTGGCCGCCGTCGCCTCCTCCCGTTCGCTGCTCTTCTCCTTGCCGGCCTTCCCCTCTTTCCCCTCCGTCGAGGCCTCGAGGTCCCACGTGAACGACTCGGTCGTCGCGTAGTTGCCCTCCCGGCCGTAGTCGTACTGCGGGGTGTCGGGGTCCGGGGTGGCTTCCCCGGTGTCGTTGCCTTCGATGCGGATGGCCGCCTCTTCGGGAGCGAGCTCGACGTTCTCCTCCAGGCCGCCCTCCGGCCCGTACTCGTAGCTCCGCTCTTCGTCCCGGCGCGTGCCGTGGTAGATGTCCTCGCTGTATCCGTAACTCCGTTCCGAATCGTCCATGGTCGGAGACCTCCTTCTGGAGGACTCAGGCTGCAAAGACCGGGCCGGGCACTGGAGTTGAGAGGGCATCGGCCGGGACCGCAGCATCCGCGCAGTCCTTGGGAACGGCCATCTTCCCGGGCACCGGGCGCTCCTCCGCCGGGACCTCGGCCCGCCGCTTGAGCGTGGACCGCGCCGCCGCGAGGCGCGCGATGGGCACCCGGTAGGGCGAGCAGGAGACGTAGTCGAGGCCCGCGCGGTCGAAGAAGTCGATCGACTGCGGATCGCCGCCGTGCTCGCCGCAGACGCCCAGGTGGAGGTCCGGACGCGTCTCGCGGCCCCGCTCGCAGGCCATCCGCACGAGCTGCCCCACGCCCTCCTCATCGATCGACTGGAAGGGATCGCACGGCAGGATCTTCTGCTCGACGTACTGCGGCAGGAACCGGCCCGCGTCGTCGCGCGAGTAGCCGTAGGTCATCTGCGTCAGGTCGTTCGTGCCGAAGGAGAAGAAGTCCGCGTGGCGGGCGACCCGGTCGGCGACGAGAGCCGCGCGCGGCACCTCGATCATGGTGCCGATCAGGAGGTCGACCTTCCTTCCCTCCTCCGCGAACACGCGCTCCACGGTTTCCGCGATCATCTTGCGCAGCGTCACCATCTCCGACTCGGTTCCGACCAGGGGGACCATGATCTCCGGTCGCACCTCGACGCCCGCAGCGGCCCGCGCGCAGGCGGCGCGGACGATGGCTTCGACCTGCATGACGTAGATCTCGGGGGCCGTGATCCCCAGGCGGCAGCCGCGGTGGCCGAGCATGGGGTTGGCCTCGGCCAGGGCGTGCGCCCGGGCGGCCACGTCCGCGGCGTCGATCCCCATCTGTTGGGCGAGCTCGCGCAGGGCCTTGTCGCCGTGCGGGAGGAACTCGTGGAGCGGCGGATCGAGGAGCCGCACGGTGACCGGCAACCCGGCGAGCGCGGTGAAGATCCCCTCGAAATCCTGCTGCTGCATGGGCAGGAGCTGGTCGAGCGCCTGCTGCCGCTCCTCGGGCTTGTTGGCGAGGATCATCTGGCGCACCCAGGGGATGCGCTCGTCCGCGAAGAACATGTGCTCGGTGCGGCACAGGCCGATGCCCTGGGCTCCCAGGGCGCGGGCCACGGTCGCGTCGTGCGGCGTGTCCGCGTTGGCGCGCACCCGGAGCCGCCGCACGCCGTCCGCCCAGGAGAGGAGCTTCAGGAACGCCCCCGCTGCCGGAGACGTCGTGGCGGCGCCGTCGAGCAGCGCGCGCAGCACCTCGGAGGAGCGGGTCGCGAGAGCGCCCGCGATCACCTCGCCCGTGGTGCCGTCGATCGAGAGCTGGTCTCCCTCGCGGAGGACGGTGCTCCCCACCCGCACCTCGCCCGCCGCCTCGTCCACCTCGAGCTCGCCCGCCCCCACCACGCACGGCTTGCCCAGGCCGCGGGCCACCACGGCGGCGTGGGAGGTCATGCCTCCGCGCGACGTGAGGATGCCGGCCGAGGCGTTCATGCCCACGATGTCCTCGGGCGACGTTTCGGCGCGCACCAGGAGCACCGGGCCCGTGCCCGCCATCCACGCCGCCCGCTCGGCGGTGAGCGCGATGCGGCCCGAAGCCGCGCCGGGGCCGGCGGGCAGGCCGCGGGCGAGGAGCTTCTTCTTGGCGATCGCCTGCTTCTTCTGTTCCGCGTCGAACTCCGGAGCGAGCATCTGGGCGAGCTGCTGCGGCTGGACCCGATCCAGCGCCTCCTCCGGCGTGATCCGCCCCTCCCCCACCATCTCGACCGCGATACGGATGGCCGCCGGGCCCGTGCGCTTGCCGGCGCGGGTCTGGAGCATGAAGAGCGTTCCGTGCTGGATCGTGAACTCCACGTCCTGCATGTCGCGCAGGTGCTCTTCGAGCCGGGCGCAGATGTCCTGGAGATCCTGGTGGGCTTGGGGGAAGTCCACCGCGAGCCCGCCGCTGCCGTTGTCCCCCTCGATCGTCTTCGGCGTGCGGATGCCGGCCACCACGTCCTCACCCTGGGCGTTCACGAGGTACTCGCCGAACACCCGCCGCTCGCCGGTCGCGGGGTTGCGGGTGAAGGCCACGCCCGTGGCGCAGTCCGCTCCCCGGTTGCCGAAGACCATGGTCTGCACGTTGACCGCCGTGCCCAGGTGGTCCGAGATCCCCTCGATCTTCCGGTACTCGCGGGCGCGCGGGTTGTTCCAGCTCCGGAACACCGCGCCGATCGAGCCCCAGAGCTGCTCTTTGGGATCCTGGGGGAACGGCTGGCCGCATTTTTTTTCGATGAGCGCCTTGAAGCGCGCCACCACCTCGCGCAGCGACTCCGGAGTGAGCTCCGCGTCGTTGGCCGCGCCCTGGCTTTTCCGCGCCGCGGTCAGGATCTCCTCGAAGTCGTGATGCGCCACGTTCAGCACCACGTCGCCGTACATCGTGAGGAGCCGGCGGTAGGCGTCCAACGCGAAGCGGGCGTCGGCGCCGCGGGCGATCCAGGCCTCGACGATCGAGTCGGACAGGCCCAGGTTGAGGATGGTGTCCATCATTCCCGGCATGGACCGGGGCGCGCCGGACCGCACGGAGACGAGGAGCGGATTTTCGGGATCGCCGAAGCGCTGGCCGTTCGCCTCCTCCAGGCGCCGCAGGTGCTCCTCCACTTCCTGCTCCAGGTTCTCTGGATAGGAGCCGCCGTGTTCCTGGTAAAACGTACACACCTCGGTGGTGATCGTGAATCCCGGCGGGACCGGGATGCCGAGCCGGCTCATCTCCGCGAGGCCGGCACCCTTTCCTCCGAGGAGCAGCTTCTGGGATCCATCCCCTTCCGCCGAACCACCACCGAACGCGTAGACGGACTTGGCAGGCATGTCGTTTTCTCCAGGTCGCGCGGGACGTTTTCTCGATCGCGCCGGGCTCAGTGTAGACACATCTCCACTCAAGCGACGCCACTCTGAAAAGCAGGAACAGTGCCACCCGCGGGGGTGGGCTTCGGCTATGCTCCCTCCCGTGATGGAGACCGCTCTCTCCGCCGAGGAGAAGTATCGCCTCCTCCTCGCCGTCTCCGAAGCCGCCAACGCGCAGCTCGAGATCGCCGCCCTCCTCGAAGAGGTGGCGCACGCGCTCGCTCCGGCCATCCCCGTCGACGCCGTCGGAGTCGCGACCGTGGCCGACGGCTCGGTCGCGGCCCACTCCGTCTACATCCGGGGCGTCGAGCGGCGGCGGGGGGAGTCCCTGGTCGACCTCTTCGCCCGGGTGAAGCAGGGGGAGGAGAGCGCTCCCGTGCCCACGCCGTTCCCGGGCTCGGGGACCGAGCACGTGCTCACCACCGGCCACGCCCTGGTCGCCTCCGATCTGCGGACGTCTCCGCGCTTCCCCGAAGACGCCCGGCTGCTCTCCCACGGCATTGTCTCTTACGTGAGGGTTCCCCTGCGCGTCCAGGACCGGCTCGAAGGCTCCCTCATGTTCAGCCGTCGCACGGCCGGCCCCTTCGCGCCCCACGAGGTCGACCTCTTCGAAGCCCTTGCCCGCCCCGTAGGCGCGGCCGTGGCCAACGCCCTCGCCTTCGAAGAGGTGGCGCGCCTGACGAGCCGGCTCCAGCACGAAAACCTCGCGCTGCGCCAGGAGATCGACGAGCGCTCGATGTTCGAGGAGATCGTGGGCTCGTCCAGGGCGCTCCGCGAGACCCTCGCCCGGGTGGACAAGGTCGCGGCGACGGACGCCACGGTGCTCATCACCGGCGAGACCGGCACCGGCAAGGAGCTCATCGCCCGCGCCATCCACCGCCGCTCCCCCCACGCCGACCGGGCGCTCGTGGCCGTCAACTGCGCCGCCCTGCCGAGCTCGCTCATCGCCTCCGAGCTCTTCGGCCACGAGCGCGGCGCCTTCACCGGAGCCCTCCAGCGCCGCGCCGGCCGCTTCGAGCTCGCCTCGGGAGGCTCGATCTTCCTCGACGAGGTCGGAGAGCTCCCCCCCGAGGTCCAGGCGAGCCTGCTCCGCGTGCTCCAGGAAGGCACCTTCGAACGGGTGGGAGGATCTCAAAGCATCAAGACGGACGCCCGCGTGATCGCCGCCACCAACCGAGATCTCGGCGAAGCCGTGTCCGAGGGGACCTTCCGCGGCGACCTCTTCTACCGCCTGAACGTCTTCCCGATCTTCATGCCGCCCCTGCGCGAACGCCGGGAAGACATTCCGGTCCTCGTCGAGTACTTCGCCGCCCGCTACGCCGCCCGCCTGGGCAAGCGCTTCCACAGCATCGAGAAAGACTCCATGGACCGCATCGTCGCCTACTCCTGGCCCGGCAACGTCCGAGAGCTCCAGAACGTGATCGAGCGCGCCGCCATCCTCTCCGAAGGAGACGTCCTCCGCGTGGACGAGCCCCTCCTCGCTGCAAGCCCCCCCACCCCCTCTGGCCTGCCTCTGCCCGACTCGCTGCGCGAGCAGGAGCGCCGCGAGATCGAAACCGCCCTCGCCGCCG
>DATEIO010000775.1:0-2077 GCA_035278895.1 Thermoanaerobaculia bacterium
GAACGACGTGGTCTTGGCCGGGAGGGACGCGTGCCGGCAGGCCGCCTCCAGATCCTCGATCAGCACCCGCCAGGAGACGCCGTCCACGGCCAGGTGGTGGGCCGCCCAGAGGAGCCGCCGCCCGCCCTCTCCGGCGTCGAACAGGGCGAGCCGGGTGAGCGGTCCCTGCTCCAGGTCGAAGCTCGCCTGGATGGCGTCCTGCGCCGCGGCCCGGGCGGTGGACCGGGAGCCTTCGGGCAGGGCCGACAGGTCGATCCAGACGACCGGCACGGCGGGCTCCACGCCCGTGTTCTCCTGCCGCGGCACGCCGTCCTCGGCAGAGAAGCGCAGGCGGAGGGCGTCGTGGTGGGCGAGGAGAGCGGCGACCGCCCGCTCCAGGGTGGCGAGGTCGAGCGGTCCGGTGACGTCGAGCACCACGGCCTGGTTGAAATGGTGGGGAGAGGCGAAGCCCTCGGCGAAGAACCAGCGCTGGATCGGGGTCAGCGGCACCGCCCCGGTGACGATTCCCTGCTCGGCCACGAAGGCGGGCGCCGTGGCGGCGGCCCGCGCCAGCCCGGCGACCGTCGGATGCTCGAAGATCTGCCGGGCGGTCAGCCGCATCCCCATCTGGTTGGCGCGCGCGAGGATCTGGATCGACAGGATCGAGTCGCCGCCGAGCTCGAAGAAGTTGTCGTGGACGCCCACGCGGTCGACGCCCAGGACCTGGGCCCAGAGCGCGGCCAGGGTCTCTTCGGCCGGGGTGCCCGGGGCCGCGTAGGAGGAGCCCAGCTCGGGCCGGTCGCCCTCCGGGGCGGGCAGCGCCGCCCGGTCGACCTTGCCGCTCGCGAGCACCGGCAGGGCCGCGAGCGTCACGAACGCTGCGGGAACCATGTACTGCGGGAGCCGCTCGGCCACGAACGCGCGCAGCGCGGAGACGCCCGGATCGCGGCCGGGCTGCGGCACCGCGTAGGCCACCAGCCGGCGGTCGCCCGGGCGGTCTTCGCGCACGGTCACCACGCATTCGGCGAGATCCGGATGCTGGCGGAGCACCGCCTCGACCTCCGAGAGCTCCAGGCGGAAGCCGCGGATCTTCACCTGGCCGTCGGCGCGGCCGAGGAACTCCAGGTCCCCCCCGGAGAGCCGGCGCGCCAGGTCGCCCGTGCGGTAGAGGCGCCCGCCGGCCGTGCCGCCGACGGCATCGGGGAGGAAGGCGGCGGCGGTCAGGTCGGGCCGGCCGAGGTAGCCGCGCGCGAGGCCTTCGCCCCCCAGGTACAGCTCGCCCGCGACGCCCTCGGGCACCGGCTGCATCCGCGCGTCGAGCACGTAGGCCCGCACGTTGGCGAGCGGCCGGCCGATGGGCACCTTGCCCTCGGGGAGCGAGGCGGCCGCGCGGCTGTCTGTCTGGAACACGGTGGCCGTCACCGTGGCCTCGGTCGGGCCGTAGGAGGAGAGGAACGCCGCCGGCCGGCCGGTCATCCCGGCCCAGGCGCGCACCCGCTCGGCCGGCACGCTCTCGCCGCCGGTCAGGTAGGTGCGGATCCCCGCGGGCAGCCGGCTCCCCCGGGCGGCCCGGTCCTCGATCCACTGCCGCCAGAGCGCGGCCGGCAGATCGAGCACCGTCACGCCGTGGCGCTCGCAGAAGCCGGGCAGGTCGTCCCCGGCCAGCTCGCGGGGATCGGAGTGGACGGCCACGGACGCGCCGCGCGACAGGGCCGGGAAGATCTGCAGCACCGAGGCGTCGAAGGAGAGCGGCGCAAAGAGCAGCAGCCGGTCGGCGGGGGAGAGCGCGAGCGTCTCACCCAGGGCGAGGACGAAATTCGCCGCGGCCCGGTGGGGGACCGCCACCCCCTTGGCCGCGCCGGTCGAGCCGGAGGTGTAGATGACGTACGCCGCCGCCTCCGGAGCCGCGGGCCGCGCCCAGGGGATCTCCGCCGGAGCTCCGTGCCGGGCCTCCTCGACCCGCACCTCGACGGGGGCGAGCCCCTCGGCCTCCGGCAGCCCCGAGCGGGTCAGCATCGCGGTCAGCCCCGCGTCGGCCGCCACCGCGGCCCGCCGCTCGCGCGGCCAATCCGGATCGAGCGGCACGTAGGCGGCGCCG
>DATEIO010000776.1:0-10545 GCA_035278895.1 Thermoanaerobaculia bacterium
GCCTGCTCTTCGGCGGGGAAGGCGTCGATCAGGCGGTCGATCGTGTTGGCGGCGCCGTTGGTGTGGAGGGTGCCGAAGACGAGGGCGCCCATTTCGGCCGCGGTGACCGCGAGGGAGATCGTCTCCAGGTCCCGCATTTCGCCCACGAGGATGACGTCGGCATCCTGCCGGATGGCGGCTCGCAGGGCGGCTCCGAAGCTCTCGGTGTCTTCTCCCACCTCGCGCTGGGAGAAGACGGATTTCTTGTTCTTGTGGACGAACTCGACCGGATCTTCGATTGTGACGATGTGCTTTTCGTAGGTGTTGTTGATCTTGTCGATGATCGCCGCGAGCGTCGTGGATTTGCCCGAGCCGGTGGGGCCGGTGACGAGGACGAGCCCCTGCTGGAGGTGGGCGAGGCTCTCGATGGCCTTGGGGAGGTTCAGATCCTCGAGCGGAATGATCTTTTCCGGGATGATGCGGAAGACCGCGCCGCAGCCGTTTTCCTGGCGCAGGAAGTTGGCGCGGAAGCGGGCCACGCCGGGGAGGCCGTAGGCGAAGTCGAGGTCTCCGCACTTCATGTAGTCGGCCCAGTCTTCTTCGGAGCAGATCTCGCGCAGCAGCGAGAGGAGCGCCTCGTGGGTGAGCGTGGACCAGCCCGCGACGGACTCGAGCGAGCCGTGGACGCGGATGCGCGGCTCGAGGCCGGCCGCGAGGTGCAGGTCGGACCCTTTGTTATCCTTGAGATAATGGAAAAGCTCGTGCATCCGGGCCATGCGGTCGGTCCTCCTCCGGGAGCGGTGGGGGCATTGTACGGGATTGCAGCGCTGAAACGAATTCGCCGTCTTCAACATGCCTGACCGGGAGGTCTACCCATGGTCCGCACCGCGTCCGTCTTTTTGTGCTTCCTGTTTCTCCTGGCGGGCGCCGTCCTGCCTGTGGCTGCGGAGACGGCTTCGCTCGTCGCCGACATCAACCCCGGCTCGTCCGGAGGCGAGGGGGTCGTCCAGTCTCCTTTCCTGCCGCTTGGAGACAAAGTGCTGTTTACGGCGTGGGAGCCGGGTTCGGGCTCGGAGCTTTGGGTGAGCGACGGCACCTCTCTCGGAACGGAGCTCGTGTGGGACTTCTGTCCCGGGGAGTGCTCTTCTTCCACCTCCCGGTTTCTCGGAGCCGTGGGGCGGATCGCCGTGCTCTATCTGTACCGGGACGCGGAATTCGGCCCCTCGGAGTTGTTGTGGGGGACCGACGGAACGAAAGAAGGGACTCTCCCGCTGACCGATCCCCAGGAGGGGCCCTACCCCTGCTCCGGCAACGAGCCGCCGGAGTCTCTGGCTATCGGGCGGACCCTTTTCTTCGCCGGACGGACGGAGGCATCGGGTTGCGAGCTGTGGGCGACCGATGGAACCCGGGCCGGGACCCGGATGGTCAAGGACTCTCCGGCGTTGGAGGTGTATCCGTCCCACTTCGTCGAGGTGGCTGGCCGGCTTTTCTTCTTTGGGTACGGCCCGGAAGGCTTGGGGCTCTGGGTCTCCGACGGCACCGCGGCGGGGACCGTGTTCCTGGCGAAGCTGCCGGGCGTGTCCCCTCGGGAGCTCTCCTCGGCCGTGGCCGGCTCGCGTCTTTTCTTCATCCTGCCGGAGAGCCGTGAGCTGTGGGTGAGCGACGGCACGCCCGCGGGCACGAAAAGAGTCGACGCGAGCCTTTCCGCGTCCCAACTGGCGGCGGCTGGAGACGCCGTCTATTTCATCGGATTCGACGAGGCTCACGGAGGGCAGCTCTGGAGGACCGACGGGACGGTGGCCGGCACAAAGCGGTTGACCGGATTCTCCAGAGAAAGCCCTTTTGCCTCCGAGACCCTGCGGCTCGCGAAAGCGGGGGAGCGCGTGGTGTTCCTCGCCAACGCGGACGGGAGCGGTTCCAGGCTCTGGACCAGCCGCGGAACGCTTGAGACCACGGCGCCGCTCTCCGGCTGTCCGGGCGGCTGCCCCGATTCGCCGGGCTCGCCCTTCCTGGTGGCCGGGGACCGGGTCATGTTCACGGTGGCGGATTTCTCCCAGGGAGGCTTCGAGCTCTGGAGCACCGACGGCACCGGCGCCGGCACCCGGCGGGTCCACGACCTCTGCCCGGGCGTGTGCGACTCCGAGCCGGTCCGGATGCGCGCTCTTTCCGGCAAGGTCTATTTCCTGGGCCAGATCTCGGGAGGATCCGGGCTGTTCCGCACGGACGGCACTCCGCAGGGCACCGTTCTTCTCGCCAGCCTGGGCCCGAAGCCGCTCGATTCGAGCGAGGATTTCGAGGTGGCCGCCGCGGGCAGGAAGCTGTACTTCCGGGCGAGAGCCGGCGGGTCTCCCCGTCAGATCTGGGCGAGCGACGGGACGCCCCGGGGGACGAGCCCGGTGACGCTTCTGGGGAGCACGGGGACCGGATCATCCCCTCTCGCGTTCACGCCGTTCGGCGGAGACGTGCTCTTCCATGCCTGCGACGGCGAAGAGCGAAGCCTGTTCAGGAGCGACGGGACGGCGGGGGGGACCCGGCCGCTCCTGCCGACTTCGACCCCTTGTGGGTCGAGCTTCCCGGAGGAGCTGGCTGCCGTCTCCGGAATCGTCTTCTTTCCGTGGAGTGGCTCGAGCTTCCGGATCTGGAGGACGGACGGTACGGATGCGGGGACGTTTCCTCTCCCTCCTTCCGAAGCGGCCGACGTCGGCTTTCCGGTCGTGCTCGGCTCCCGGGTGGTCTTCCCCGTCGTGCAGGAGCGCCTCCCGGATGCCCGGCCCGAGCTCTGGGAGAGCGACGGCTCGATCGCCGGGACCCGCAAGCTCCTCGATCTTCCCGACTTTGCCCCGCTGCAATGGCACGTGACCGCCGCGGGCTCCCGGCTCTACTTCATCGCCAGCGAGGTTGTGGAGGGAAGGTCTCAAGAGAACCTGTGGGTGAGCGATGGAACGGTCGCGGGCACCCGCCGCCTGACCTCGTTCGATATCCACCCCGTGATCCACCCGTTCTCGGAACCGGTCCTCCTGGCTCCTGCGGGCGGCCTGGTCTACTTCGTCGTCAATTTTGCCCTCTGGAGGACCGACGGCACTCCGGAGGGGACCGGCCCTGTGCTGCCAAGCTCGGCCTCGCCCGCGGGGGCGGCCCCCTGGAGCCTCACGGAGTTTCAGGGCTCTCTCTATTTCCTGGCCCTGGCCGGGGAAGGGAGGCGGGGGCTCTGGCGGACGAACGGCACGGCGGCCGGCACGGTGCTCTTGAAGGCCCTGGGGCCGGTGACCCCCTACAGCCCGGAGCCCGGCCGGTTCACCGTCGCCGGCAACCAACTCTTTTTCGTGGCGGACGACGGTGAGCACGGCGTCGAGCTCTGGGTGACGGACGGCACGGCCGCCGGGACCCGCCTGGTGCGCGACGTCGCGCCGGGGAAAGCCTCGTCGAAGCCCCAGTCGCTTGGCGCGGCCGGCGGCCAGCTCTTCTTCTCCGCCAGCGACGGCGAGCACGGTTTCGAGCTCTGGGAGAGCGACGGAACGGAAGCGGGTACGCGGATGGTCCAGGACCTGGCGCCGGGCGGGCTCTCCTCGCATCCCAAGGAGCCGACCGCGGCCGGCAACCGGCTCTTCTTCTCGGCGAACGACGGAGTCTTCGGATCCGAGCCGTGGGTCCTGCCTCTGAGCAGCCCCGCCTGCCAGCCGTCGGACACCGTCCTCTGCCTGGGTGGCGGCCGGTTCAAGGTGGAGGCCTCCTGGCGCGACTTCGAGGGGAAGAGCGGCCGGGGCCACGCCATCGCGCTCACGGCCGACACCGGCTATTTCTGGTTCTTCGATCCCGCCAACGTCGAGGTGATCGCCAAGGTGCTCGACGGCCAGGGCGTCAACGGCCATCACTGGGTGTTCTACGGCGCCCTCTCGACCGTTCAGTACACGCTGACCGTGACCGACACGCAGACGGGAGCGGCCCGCCGCTACGTCAATCCGCCGGGCCGGCTCGGCAGCGTGGGAGACACCAACGCCTTCGGGCCGCTGGGCGCGACCGGATCGGGCCTCTCCGTGGGACCCGAGGCGGCGGTGTTCGATCCGATCGTGACCGCGGGCAAGGCCACCGGAGGGAAGGCCCCCTGCGTTCCGAGCGCCACGCGCCTGTGCCTCGCGGGCGGGCGCTTCGCCGTGACCGCGCGCTGGAAGGATTTCGACGGCAACACGGGCGACGGCAAGGCGGTCCCTCTTACCGGCGGAGACACCGGCTATTTCTGGTTCTTCGGCGCGGACAACGTGGAGGTCGTGCTCAAGGTGCTCGACGGCCGGGGGGTCAACGGCAAGTTCTGGGTGTTCTACGGGGCCCTGTCGAGCGTCGAGTACACCCTGACGGTGACCGACACGGAGACCGGGGCCGTGAAGACCTACACGAACCCCGCCGGGAGGCTCGGGAGCGTGGCGGATACGGGGGCGTTCTAGGCGGCGCCCCCCGCAAACTTCTGCGGATCATCCGCCTGCTTCATCGCCTCGTCGCGGGTGATCACCCGGTTCTTGACCAACTCGGCGAGCGAGGAGTCGAGCATGCACATGCCCTGGGCGCCGCCGGTCTGGAGGACGGAGCGGATCTGGAAGGTCTTGTTGTCGCGGATCAGGTTGCCCACCGCCTTGTTGACCACCAGGATCTCGAGCGCGACCACCCGGCCGTTGCCGTCCGCCCGCGGGACGAGGCGCTGGGAGACGACGGCGCGCAGCGATTCGGAGACCATGGTGCGGATCTGCTCCTGCTGCGAGGGCGGGAAGACGCCCAGAATGCGGTTGACGGTGCGGATCGCGTTGTTGGTGTGGAGGGTCGCGAGCACGAGGTGGCCGGTTTCGGCCGCGGTGAGCGCGAGCGAGATGGTTTCCAGGTCGCGCAGCTCGCCGATCGCGATGATGTCCGGGTCCTCGCGCAGCGCGGCGCGGAGCGCCCGGGCAAAGGAGCCGGTGTGGGGCCCGACCTGGCGCTGGTTGACCACGCACTCTTTCGAGGGGTGGATGTACTCGATCGGGTCTTCGACGGTGATGATGTGGTCGCGCCGGTCGCGGTTGATGATGTCGACCATGGCGGCGAGCGTGGACGACTTGCCGCAGCCCGCGGGGCCGGTGAACAGGACCATGCCCTGGTGGAAGTTCGCGAAGCGCGCCAGGGTCGAGGGGAGGCCCAGGTCGGTCAGCGACGGCGGCTGGGGCGGGATGGCGCGGAACACGGCGTCCATTCCGATCTGCTGCCGGTAGGCGTTGGCGCGGAAACGCCCCACGCCGGGGAGGGTGTAGGCGAAGTCCACCTGTCCGTGGGCGCGCAGGGCCTCCTTCTGCTCGCCGGTCAGGATCTCCTGGATGATGCGTTCGGCCACGGCAGGGGCGAGAAGGTCTCCGCCGTCCAGCTCCTGGAGCCGGCCGTGGATGCGGATCTTGAGCGGCGCGCCGCTGTGCACGTGGATGTCGGAGGCGCCTCGGCGCACGCAGGTTTCGAGGAGGCGGTCGAGCTCACGGGCGCTCTGGCTTCCCAGCGAGACCGAGCGCGGGGGCGCGGCCGCTGGAGCCGGTGCCATGACCGGCGGGGCGGCCGCGGCCGGCGGAGCCGGGGCAGCGAGCGGCGGTGCGGCGACCTCTGCGACCAACGAGGCCAGCGGGGCGGCCTCCTGGACGAGGCTCGCGGGCATCGGGCTGGCGATGAGCGGTCCGGCCGGAGCCGCGGGGGACGCGGGCTCCGGGGCCGGAGCGGCCTGGGCCTGCTGTTTCGCGACGTACTCCTTCTGCACCGCGAGAAGCTGCGTGAGCTGGGGCGGGGAGAGCACGCCCCGCTCGACGAGGATCTCGCCGAGCTTCCGGTATCCCCCCTCGCGAGACTGCTGGCTGGTGGCCTCCATCAGCTGCTCGCGCGTGATGAGCTTGTAGTGGAGCGCGATGCGCCCGAAGAGAAGGTCGTCCTGTCCAATGCTCATATGTTGAAACTTGAGGGTAGTGGAGGCGGGCCCGGCCGTCAACGTTGCGCCCGTTGTCTTCATCCGGAGCCGGAAGAGCACCTAGCTTGGGAGGAGGCGGGTTAGAATCCGCCGCGCGCGCTCTTCGAGGAGGTTCCATGGTCGATCGGGCTGGAAACCGAAGTGTCGTTTCAGGGGAGGAGAGGGGGGGCGGCTGGGGACTTCCCGTCGCTCTGGTGCTGTTGGCGCTCGTGCTGGTTCTGGCCAATGTCCGCACCCGGCCTCCGGCGCCGAAGCCGGCGGACGTGCCCATGCAGGAGTTCTCCGCCGCACGGGCGCGGGAGATCCTGAAGACGCTCCTGGGCGATGGAGCTCCGCACCCGGTCGGCAGCGCGGCCAACGCCGCGGTCCGCCAGCGGATCGTCGCCCACCTGCGCTGGCTGGGCTACACGCCGGAGGTGCAGGAGTCGTTCGTCTGCCGGCCTTCCGGCGCCTGCGGCCAGGTGGCGAACGTCGTCGCCCGCCTCGGGGGGAGAGAGCCCGGCAAGGCCGTCCTCCTCATGGCCCATTACGACTCGGTGCCCGCCGGACCCGGCGTCGGGGACGACCTGGCCGGGGTGGCCACCATCCTCGAGATCGCCCGCATCCTGAAGGCCGGCCCGCCGCCGCGGAATCCCGTGATCTTCCTGCTCGACGACGCCGAGGAGGCGGGGCTCCTCGGAGCCGAGGCGTTCGTCCGCAGCCCGGCCCTGGCCGAGGTGGGAGTGGTGGTCAACCTGGAGGGCCGGGGCAACGCGGGCCCCAGCATCCTGTTCGAGACGAGCGGGCAGGACGCCTGGATGGTGCCCCTTTTCGCCCGCGGAGCGAGCCGCCCGGTCACGAGCTCGCTCTTCGTCACCATCTACGACCAGATGCCGAACGACACCGACCTGACGGTGTTCAAGCGGCGGGACGTGCCGGGGTTGAACTTTGCCTTCATCGGCAGCCCGCTGCACTACCACTCGCCGCTGGACACGCTCGAGAACCTTTCGATGGGGAGCCTCCAGCACCACGGCGACAACGCCCTGGCCGCGGTGCGTGGCCTGACGGAGGCGGACCTCGCGAGCCCGCCGCCGGGCCGGGCGGTCTTCTTCGACGTGCTCGGAGCGTTCGTGGTGCGCTGGCCGGCGGGCTGGAGCCTGGGGCTCGCGGCGCTGGCGCTCGTTCTGGTCGCCGTGGCCGTGGTGCTCGGCCTCAAGCGGGGCGCTTTCACGGGCGGCGCGCTGGCGATGGGGCTCTTCCTCCTGCCGGCGGCCCTGCTCTTCTCGGGTGCGGTGGCCTACGGCATCCAGACGCTCCTGCAGGCGGCCTTCCCGGCTCCCTGGGTGGCCAATCCGCTCCCCGCGACCCTGGTGTTCTGGCTCCTCCCCCTGGCGATCACCCTCTGGCTCGCGGCCTGGTTCTCCCGCCGCTCCGGAGCGGCCGGGCTGTGGGCGGGGACCTGGATCTGGTGGGCCGTCCTGGGCCTGCTCCTCGCCGTGCTCCTCCCCGGGACCAGCTATCTCTTCCTGGTGCCGGCCCTGGTGGCGGGGATTGCCGGGATCATTTCCCTTTCGAGCGCGCCCGGCGTCCGCGCTTGGGCCGCTCTATTGCCGATGCTGGCGGCGGCCGTCCTCTGGCTCCCTTTCCTCCAGTTCCTCTATCTGGGGTTGGGGCTCATGGGGCTTCTGGTGACGGCCGTGCTGCTGTCCCTTTTCGACACGACGCTCGCGCCGCTCGCCGCGGCCTCGGGGCCCGGCCTGCGCAAGTGGGTGCCCGTCGCGGCGGGGGCCGTGGCGGCGATCGCCGTGGTGATGGCCATGGTCTCTTCGCCCTTCTCGCCCGCGGCGCCGCAGAGCGTCATCCTGCAACTCCACCAGGACGCGGAGACCCGCGAGGCCCGCTGGCTCCTCCGGGCCGCGCCGCCGCTCCCGCAGGCGTTCCGCCAGGCCGCGGCGTTCGATCCGCAGCCGGGTCCGGCGTTCCCCTGGTCGCCGTCTTTCTCCCGCGCTTTCGCGGCCAAGGCGCCGGCTCTTGAGGTCCCGGGGCCGGAGCTCGCCGTGCTCGCGGATTCGCCGGCGGGAGGCAAGCGCACGCTCCGTCTGCGGCTCACTTCGCCCCGGGGTGCCCGCGTGGGAATGGTGATGGTGCCCGACGAAGCGAAGCTCGAATCCCTGCGGATCGGAGGGATCGACATGGAGATCGGTCCGCCCCCGCCGGGAGCGCCGGCTCGCGGCTGGCGTCCCTTCACCATCGCCGGCCTGCCGTCCCAGGGGGTCGAGCTGGAGGCCGTCGTCGGTGCGACCGGACCGTTCGACTGGTTCGTGGCCGACCGCTCCGACGGGCTCCCGCCGAGTGGCCGCGCCCTCCTGGACGCCCGGCCCGACACGGCGGCGACCCTCAATGACGGCGACCACACCCTGGTGAGCCGGAAGGTGCGGATCTGAAAAGACGAAGCGCGGAGCCTCGCGGCCCCGCGCTTCGGGTAAGACCAGGCCGGAATCAGTGGCCGGCGTGGTTGGCCTCGGCCATCTCGATCTTCTCGACCTTGATGTCCATGCCCTCGGCCTCGCCGGTGACCTTGACCGCGTGGCCGAGGTGCTCCTTGGCGGCGGCCTGGTTGTCGAGCGAGTAGATCTTCTCGTCGGCGGTGTTGTAGAAGACCAGCTTGCCGCCGTTCTCGATGCACCTCAGAGCGCAGTCCTTGTGCTCCGCCTTGGCGCCCTTGGCGGCGCAATGCTCGTCGGTGACCCAGCCGGTCCAGGTCCCCTTGGTTCCGGCATTGGCGAACGGCAGGGCGAGCGCGGCGACGGCCAGCACGGCAACGAATCCGATGAACGTCTTCTTCATGGCGTTCCTCCTTGAGCTTCAGTGTAATCGTGATTAGAGGGGCCCGGAAGGGCTCCCGAGGCGCACGGGATCTTAGCATGGAGGCCGCAGATCCTTGGAGGGCTTCCGCGACATAATCCCCCGCATGCCGACCTATCGACTCACCCTGGAATACGAAGGAACCCGCTATCACGGATGGCAGGAACAGAAAAATGCGCGTTCGGTGGCGGGGGAGTTGCGCCGGGCCATCGAGGAGGCGGGGGGGACGGTCAAGGAGATCGGCGGGTCGGGGCGGACGGATGCGGGGGTCCACGCGATCGCGCAGGTCGCCCATCTGCGGATGGCGGAGACGGTCGATCCCGAGACCTTCCGCCGCGAGGTGAACGACCGGCTGCCGGCGGACGTCCACCTCCTCTCCCTGGTGCCGGCGCACCCGAAGTTCCACGCCCGGCACGACGCGGTCCTGCGCTCCTACGTCTACCAGATCTCCCGCCGCCGCACGGCGCTCGCCAAGCGCTTCGTGTGGTGGGTGAAACGTCCGCTGGACGTCGGCCGGATGGCGGCGGCTGCGGCGATTCTCCCCGGCAAGCACGATTTCCGGCTGTTCTGCGAGAAGCCCTCGGAGCAGCCGAGCACGCTCGTGGTCGTCGAGAGCGCCCAAGTGGTGACGGACGGCGCGCTGATCCTGGTGCGCCTCTCGGCCTCGCACTTCCTATGGAAGATGGTCCGCCGGGTCGTGGGTACCCTCGTCCAGGTCGGAGCGGGGGAGCTCGACCGCAAGGGCTTCGAGGCCCTGGTCGCCGGCAAGCCCCCGAAATCCGGCCGCGGCCTCCCCGCCGAGTGGACCGCGCCCCCCTCGGGCTTGTTCCTGGAAAGAGTGCTCTACCAGGGCGATTCGCCGCTCGGACCGGTCGTTCCGGCGGTTCCCGTCGCGGGAGAAGATGCCGGTTGACGGAGTGGTTATCCTTTGTGGTAAGCTCTTCCAGAGGAGATCGGGGGACGAACAGCATGACCATCCGGAAGAGCATGACGATCGAGCGGGACGGGGTTCTCGAAGTGCACGATCCCGAGCTGTCTGCAGGGGCGAAGGTGGAGGTGCTGATCGACCTGGAGCCCACCGAAGCCGCCGCAGGAGTGGGAGAGACCGGTTCTGGGGAGGGAAAGCCTAAGAAGCCGGTTTGGGAAGCCATCATCGAAATCGGCGCCTCGGTTCCTCTGGAGGAGTGGGACAAGGTCCCGCGAGATCTCTCCAAATTTACTGACCACTACCTCTATGGAACTCCCCGCCAAGAGGAATGATGTCCTTTTTTGCTGATACGGGTTACCTGGTTGCTCTGGTCAACCCGAGAGACGAGTTGCACAGAAGGGCTCAAGAGCTGTCGGCTCTGGTCGATTCAGCTCGGCTCGTCACCACGGAGATGGTGCTCACAGAGGTTCTGAATCACTTCTCCAAGAGTGGGGAGCGCCTGAGGAGAGCCGCCGTCGCTCTGATCGTGGAGTTGAGAGACGACTCGGAGACTTCGATCGTGCCCCAGTCGAGCTTTCAATTCCAAGAGGCTCTCACTCTTTACGGGACGAGGAGCGACAAGGACTGGAGCCACACCGACTGCGCTTCTTTCCAAGCGATGAAGCGGGAAGGCATCACCGACGCCCTGACCCACGACAGGCACTTCGAGCAGGCCGGCTTCCGGGCCCTCCTCCGCGATTGAAGACACCTGGCGGGGGGATTGCTATCCTTCCCCGCCTATGAGCCTGCTGCACACAGCCCACGTCCCGTCCGGGGACGGTCCTTTTCC
>DATEIO010000777.1:0-6410 GCA_035278895.1 Thermoanaerobaculia bacterium
GACGTAGCCGTCACCCCAAACGGCCAGGCCTACGCCTGTGGCTACACCTACTCGACGAACTTCCCGACCAAGCCCGCCGCGTCCGACCCCGATCTCGAGCTGCAAGGGTGCCAGGCGAACTGAGAAAACCCTCAACCTCGACCCGGGCCTGACTACCCTTCCACGCCCCCTCGGACTACTCCAGACGCCATCAGGTGGGCAGACTTCGGGCGAACTTCCAGCTCGTAGCTCTCGAAAAGATGACTTCTGCTTCGTGAATTCAGGCCCGAATCAGCCGACGGAGCACACCTCCCCCAATCGCCCCACCAGGAGACGCCAAGGGAGCAATCTTCAGGTCTGAGTCCGGGGCGCCTCTCCCCTACCCGCTCACGAACGGCATCGCGGAAGGGAAGCACCCGGCAGGGAAAGGCGGAGCAGTATCCCCGAGGAAAGGGTGCCTGGCGAGTTGAGAAACCCGGAGCCGACGACTTTCCGGAAGAGGGCTCGGGCTGCGGGGGGTTCCACACCTTCCTTAGTAGACACGCGATAACCGCGTGCCGCGCCCGGAAGGAGCCTCCTCATGAAGAGAGTCCGTATCTTCGCCGTTCTGCTGTGTACGTTCGCGCTGACCTTGCCCCTGACCGGCCTTTCCGCCGCGGAGGATTCGGAGTGCAGTGGGGGCTACTGCAGCAGCCATGAGGACTGCGGAGAGGATGGTTTTTGCTTGAAGCGTCCCGGACAGGGATGCGGAATTTGCGCTTGAACGGTCGATAGGCCGGGTCTTCTGGAAAGGGTGCCTGGCGAGTTGAGAAGGAAGACAGACTGAAGACAGACCGGCTGAGCGGCGTTTTGCAGCAGCTCGAAGCGGTTCCCTGGTCCCCTTTAGGCTCGGGAGTATCGCCTCCCCAACCAAGGCTAAGGACTGCTGTCCTGGGCACTCTCAAACGTATTGATAAATTTTTAAAATCTTATATGCTTTTATCTGGCCCCGGTCTGATTGAGCCGCTAGACCGGTGAATGAAAGGAGCAAAGTTATGATGAGACAGGACATGCTCAGACGTTCTCGGAAATTCTTCATCCTTTTGGGGCTCTTGGCTCTCTGCCTGGGTTTTGCGGACTCTATCGGCGTTAAAGAAGCCTATGCATTGCCCTGCTGCTCGACCTGCGAAGCGAATCCGTCGGCGCCGCTCTGCCAATTCGGCTGCGCGGACTGTTAGGAACAACCGCGAGTCGGACGGCGGGAGGCGTGCCCTCACTTCCTCGGTGCGCCTCCCCTCGCTCGTCTTGGGCTGCGGAAAGGGTGCCTGGCGAGTTGAAACCGGTACAGGGTGCCAAGCAAACTGAGAAAACCTGCAGCTATGGGAGTTGCCCCGCCGCCGGCTTCTGATTCGGAAGCTCCCGCCTCTCAGGCCAGTCTCGTTTTCGGGACGGGCCTCCCATCTCTTCCGGTCCCGGGTTCCGATCCCGGGACGGCGCTTTTCGCAAGTCCCTTGAAAATCAACGGTTTCCGTCTGGCACCGGCCTTGCCCTTCCGGATCGTCGCGACCGGGCCCGGCGCAGCGACAAGAAGAACTCTTTTCCTTCAGAGGAGGTTCGTGTCATGAAACCGTCCGTCCTACGCCGCGCCGTCCACGTTGCCTGTGCCGCCCTGCTGCCGCTCGCCTCGCTGCTCGTCCCGGGTCCCGCGGGCGCCGTCGAGACTTCTCCCGCCGAGGTGCTCGGTCGGGCCCCCCTTTCCTTCGAGCCCAACGTCGGGCAGAGCGATCCGGAGGTCCGCTTCCTCGCCCGCGGCTCGGGCTACGCCCTGTTCCTCACCCGGGACGAGGCGGTTCTCGCCCTCGCCAGCCTGGCCGCTCCGGCAGGAAAGCCCGAGACGCTCAAGAACACCCGGCCGGCCCTGCGCAGCAGCGTCCTGCGGATGCGGCCCGCCGGCGCCCGCCCGGCCGAGTCCCTCGAGCCCGAAGCTCCCCTTCCCGGCCGCAGCCATTACCTGAGCGCCACCGCACCGGGAGAAGCCCTGACCGATGTCCCCCGCTACGCCCGGGTGCGGGCGCGGGGGATCTACCCGGGGGTCGACCTCGTCTACTACGGCCAGGGCAAGACCCTGGAGTACGACTTCGTGGTCGCGCCCGGGGCCGACCCGGATCGGATCCGGCTGGAGATCGAGGGGGCGGAGAGCCTGCGCCTCGATGAGGAGGGCAACCTCCGTCTCCGGCTCGGCGGAGGCGAGATCCTGAAGCCTGCGCCAGTGCTCTACCAGGAGGTGGACGGCGAGCGCCGCCCCGTCTCCGGCCGCTTCCTCCTCGCCGGCAACACCGTGGGCTTCGAGGTCGGCGCCTACGACCGGGCTCTCCCCCTGGTCATCGATCCCACGGTCGTCTGGGCCTCGCTTCTCGGCGGCAACGACATCGAGTGGGCCTACGACGTCGCCGTCACCCCGAACGGCCAGGCCTACGCCTGCGGCTACACCTACTCGACGAACTTCCCGACCCGGCCCGCCGCGTCCGACCCCGATCTCGAGCCGTACGTCTACGACGCCTTCGTGACCAAGTTCAACCTGGACGGCACCGGCATCGACTGGTCCACCTACGTCGGCGGCCCGGGCTTCCAGAGCTTCGCGGCCATCGCCCTCGACGCCTCCCGCAACCCCCATGTCGTCGGGTCGTTCGACTCCGAAGTCCCGGCCGAGGTTGGCACCAGCGACGCCTTCGTCGGCAAGCTCAACGCCACCGGCTCGGCCTTCCTCTACTCCCGGCGGCTCCGCGGGACCAGCACCGACTATGCGACCGACGTCGCCCTCGACGCTTCCGGCAACGCCTACGTCGTCGGGACGACCTATTCGACGGACTTCCCGATGCCGGGCGGTGCCCAGCAGAGCTTCGGAGGTGGATACACGGAGGCGTTCGTCGCCAAGCTCGGCGTCAACGGCGGGACCCAGTGGGCCAGCTACTACGGCGGCCCCCTCGACCAGTACACCACCGGCATCGCGGTCGACGCCGCCGGCCAGCCGGTCGTCAGCGGGTACGTCCAGCTCAACGGGCCGTCCTCGCCGTCGAACTACGATGCGTTCGTCTTCCGCATGAGCGCCAACGGCGCGAGCTTCCAGGGCCAGGTCCGCTTCGGCGGAAGCCTCAATGACTACACCGGCGGCCTCGTGGTCGACCCGAACGGCAACACCTGGGTCACGGGCACGACCTACTCGGGGAGCTTCCAGACCACCGACGGCACGACGCTGCAGGGGGAGTCCGACGTCTTCCTCGTCCGCGTCAACGCCGTCTGGACGGGTCTGTCGTACTCGACCCTGATCGGCAACGTCAACCAGCAGTTCGCGGGGAACATGGCCGTGGATTACTCCGGGTGGCTCTACATCGTGGGGAGCGTCTTCCCCGCTGGCGGCGGGCCCTCCCGGGTCTGGCTCGCCCGCTTCATCCCGACCACCAACGGCGTCACGACCTATGCGACCGGCGGCACGGGCGGAGCCTTCGGGCTGGGCATCGCGGTCGACAACAGCCGGGCGGTGTACGTCTCTGGCGTGACCTCCTCCTCCGACTTCGCGACCCCGGGAGCGTTTCAGACCACCCTGCGCAGCGGATCGGATGCCTTCGTGGCCAAGATCACGTTCTGAGCCCCGGAAAGGGTGCCAGGCGAGTTGAGAAAAGTCCGGTAAGGGTGTAGGGGCGGCCCTGTGTGGCCGCCCTGGGCGGGGGAAGGCCGAAACTGGCCACCGGCAGGAATCAGGCCCGCCGGTGGCATATCAAAGGCAGGTTTAGCAGAGGTCGGTGTGCGCGCCGCTGCAGGGGCGGCAGGTATACAACTGGGAGACGGCCGCGCCCTGAACGATCATGAGGTCGGCCTGCTCCAGGGCCCGGAGCGTCTCGCGGTTCAGCTGCAACTTCGTGGTGACTTCCTTCTTCTTCATCGAGGTCTCCTTTGAGTTGGATGGGCCGGAAGCGGCCCTCTCGCGGTTGACGTACTTCGGGGTAACTCTTTCATCCTTGCACAAGTGCCTCTTCATAAATTCAGGTACAGGAGAGCGGGCCGGACGGGACAGGAGGCTGCCGTGTAGGCCGTCTTCGGCCCCCAAAGGAGTAGAGTTGAAGCTTGGGCTCGATCGCGACGTCCGGCGACGGCCACTTCCGCGCCGCCGCCTTTGAAGAGAGAGGGAGCGAGATGTCCAATCTGATCCCCCGATTCAGCGCGCAAGGCCAAGGCTATTCGAGGGAAGCGGTGACGGCCCGGCGCCGCTGGATCGAGGAGAGGACCGGTCAGACCCTGGAACAGGTAGGCGCCTTCGGCTTCCCGGCGGAAGAGATGCAGGGCAATGTCGAAAACCCGATCGGAGCGGCGCAGGTGCCGCTCGGCGTCGCCGGGCCTCTGCTCGTTCACGGAGACCACGCGGAGGGCCATTTCTTCGTTCCGATGGCCACCACCGAAGGGGCGCTGGTGCGCTCCTATGAGCGGGGCTCGGCGGCGATCACCCGCGCGGGCGGAGCGAGCGTCCGGCTCTATGTGGACGAGAACCGGATCACGCCGGTCTTCCTCTTTGCGGGCGTGCCCGAGGCCGCCGCGTTCGTCCGCGAGCTGCCCGGCCGGTTCGAGGCCCTGCGCGCCGAAGCCGAGGCGACCACACGGCATGGCCGGCTGCTGCGGGTGGAGCCTTTGCCCATCGGCCGCCAGGTGATGGTCCACTTCTGCTTCTCGACGGGCGACGCCGGTGGCATGAACATGATCGCCAAGGCCACCGACCGCGCCTGCCGCTGGCTGATGGAGCACAGCGCGGCGCAGCGGTTCTACCTGTTCAGCGCGCTCGACTCGGAAAAGCACGCGAGCTCCTCGCTCTTCCTCGGTGGCAAGGGCAAAAAGGCCGTGGCGGGCGTGCGGCTGCCGGCGAGCATTGTGCGTTCCTACCTGGGAACCACCCCCGAGCGGATCCTCGAGCTCTGGCATGCCAACGTGATGGCCCAGTTCCACGCCGGCGCCACCACCTGCAACGCCCATCTCGCCAACGGCCTGGCCGCCCTGTTCATCGCCTGCGGCCAGGACGTCGCGAACATCACCAACGCCGCGGTCGGCCTCCTGCAGTTCGACCTGGTGGAGGAGGGAGCCCTGTTCGCGAGCCTTACCCTGCCCTCGCTGACCGTGGGCACGGTCGGAGGCGGCACCAGCCTGGGCACGGCGCGCGAGTGCCTGGGCATGCTCGGCTGCGCAGGGGCCGGCAAAGCGCTCCGCTTCGCCGAGATCACGGCCGCGTTCCTGCTCGCCGGTGAGATCTCCCTCATGGCCGCCCTGGCTGCGGGGGAGTTGGTCAGCGCTCACGAGTCCTACGGCCGCAACCGGCCTCAGGAAATGGGATCGAGTGGTAGCTTAGGCGGATGAAAATCGAGCACGCTGAATCGGACGAGCAGATTGCCTCGACCTTCGAAGTCATGCGGCAGCTCAGGCCCCACCTCGTGCAGGAGGAGTACGTCCCGCAAATCCGGGCGCTCATGGCGAGTGACGGTTTCCGTCTGGCCTTCCTCACGGACGAGGGAGAGGTGCGCGCGGTGGCCGGCTACCGGTACATGAACATGCTGTACTGCGGACGCCTGCTGTACGTCGACGATCTTGTCACGGACGAACGCGTACGGTCGCGCGGATATGGAGCCCGGCTGCTCGGCTGGCTGAAAGACGAGGGCCGGCGGCAAGGCTGCGGCGAGTTGCAGCTCCTCTCGCGGGTGATCCGGGAGCACGCCCATCGGTTTTATTTCCGCGAGGGCCTCGGCATCGAATGCTTTCAATTCCGGATCCAGCTTTTAGCCAGCAAGGAGATTCCGTGAGCCGACTCGTCGCATGGACCCTCGCTGCAGGCCTGGCCTGCGCCTTTGCCGCCGTCCCTGCCCGCGCCGCGGACCCCGCGCCGCAGGCCCTGTTGACGGACGCCATCCTCTGCAAGGGGGACCCGCTGGCAACCGTCCGCAAGATGGCTGCCAGCGGATCGTCCCACTTCGATCAGGGATTCGCCGCGGCGGCCTTCGGGGAGGAGATGGACGAGATGGACGTCGTCATCCTGCGCTCGCCGCTCGAAATCGCCGGCGCCAGGACCTCGGCCGTCCTGCTGACCTTCGCCCAGAGCGAGGATTTCGGAGCTCTCGTGTACGGCCGTTTCCGGGGCGATTATCAAAAAGCCGTCTCGGCCTTGAAGCTGGCTCCCACACCGAAGAAGGACGGCCTGCGCCTGGGGCACTTCACGAAGGCGATGGCCGTCAGCGTGGACGGCAAGCCCGACAAGGTCTGCCCGATGACGATCGCGCTCACTCCGCAGGAAGACGGCACCTTCCTCCTGGGCTGCGGATGGTGCAACGGCTGAGAGGAGCGGTGTAGAGTTCCTCCGGTTGTCCCATCCCACAGGAGGAACCGCCATGCCCCGATTCGCGCTGGTCCTGTCCTTCGCG
>DATEIO010000778.1:0-6031 GCA_035278895.1 Thermoanaerobaculia bacterium
CCCGATCGCCGCCCGCCGCGACCATCTCCCCCTCGTACTGCGAGGGATCGTAGTCGGGGGCTTCCATGATGACGGCCTTCCTCGACAGCCGGACCTTGCCCTGCTCGTCGATATTGATGACCTTGACCGTCATCTCGTCGCCTTCCTTGACCAGGTCCGTGACTTCGCGGACGCGGTAGGGGGCGAGCTCGCTGATGTGCACGAGGCCGTCCACGCCCGGCATGATCTCGACGAACGCGCCATACGCTTCGACGCGCCGCACCTGGCCGGTGTAGTTCTTGCCGATCTCGGGCACCTCGGTCAGACGCTCGATCATCTGGATCGCGCGCCGGGCCGCGGGCTCGTCGGGCGAGGCGATGATCACCTTGCCGTCATCCTCGACCTCGATGTCGCAGCCGGTCTCCTCGATGATCGAGCGGATCGTCTTGCCACCGGGTCCGATGATGTCGCGGATCTTCTCCTTCGGGATCTGGAGCGTGTAGAGCCGCGGGGCGAACTTCGAGATGCTGGTCCGGTGCTCGGGGAGCGCCCGCTCCATGATGTCCAGGATGTGGATCCGGCCGGCCCGCGCCTGCTCGAGCGCCTGCTTCATGATGTCGCGCGTCACGCCCGTGATCTTGATGTCCATCTGGAGAGCGGTGATGCCCGAGCGGGTGCCGGCCACCTTGAAGTCCATGTCGCCGTAGTGGTCTTCCTGGCCGGCGATGTCCGAGAGGACCGCGAAGTTTTCCTCTCCCTTGATCAGGCCCATGGCCACACCGGCCACGGGGGCGAGGAGCGGCACGCCCGCGTCGAAGAGCGCGAGAGAGCCGCCGCAGATGGTGGCCATGGACGAGGAGCCGTTCGACTCCAGGATGTCCGAGACCACGCGGATGGTGTAGGGGAACTCGTCCTCGTGCGGAAGCACGGGGAGGAGGGCCCGCCGCGCGAGCACGCCGTGGCCGATCTCGCGCCGGCCGGGGCTCCGCAGGAACTTGACCTCGCCCACGGAGAACGGCGGGAAGTTGTAATGGAGCATGAACTTCTGGATGCTCTCTCCCTCGTACTCCTCGATCACCTGGGCGTCGCGCGCGGTGCCGAGCGTGGCCGAGACGAGCGCCTGCGTTTCGCCGCGGGTGAAGAGCGCCGAGCCGTGGGTGCGGGGGAGCAGGCTCGACTCGATCTCGATGTTGCGGATCTCGTCCAGCCGCCGACTGTCGAAGCGGATGCGGTCGTTCAACACCACCTCGCGGAGGATCTCCTCCTCGAGCCGGGAGATGATCTTCTTGACCTGGCTCTTCTTCACGGCCTCCTCGGCCGGAATGGCCTCGAGGTAGGGCTTGACCACCGCGTTTACGTTGGTCTTGCGCTCGAACTTCTTCTTGGTGAAGAGCGCGGCTTTGAGAGGAGCATAGAGGTCGGCCTTCACCTGCTGGTACAGCTCCTCGGGGTAGAGCTCCGGCGCCGTCCAGGACGGCTTCTGGAAGCCGCTGTCGCGGTAGAGCTCGTGCTGGGTCTTGATGATCTTCTGGATCTCCTGGTGCGCCCGGAAGATGCACTCGAGCATCAGCTCCTCGGAGACTTGGTTGGCCCCGGCCTCGACCATCACCACCGCCTCTTCGGTGCCCACGACCACGAGGTCCAGGTCCGAGACGTCGCGCAGGCTGTTGACGGGATTCATGACGATCTCGCCGTCGATCAGGCCCACGCGCACCGCGCCCACCGGGTGGTAGAAGGGGATGTTCGAGAGGACCAGCGCCGTCGAGGCGCCGTTGATGGCCAGGATGTCCGGATCGTTCTCGCTGTCGGCCGACAGGCAGAAGGCGATGATCTGAGTGTCGCTGAAGTAGCCGTCGGGGAACAGGGGGCGCAGGGACCGGTCGGTCAGGCGGGAGGTGATGATCTCCTTCTCGGTGGGTCGCCCCTCCCGTTTGAAGAAGCCTCCCGGGATGCGCCCGGCCGCGTAGGTGTACTCGCGGTAATCGACGGTCAAGGGAAGGAAGTCGCGCTCCAGGCCCGACTTGTTCTCCATACAGGCCGTGGCGAGCACGACCGTGTCCCCGTAGCGGATGGTGCAGGACCCATCGGCCTGCTTGGCGAGGTGACCCGTCTCGATGATGAGGGTCCCTCCCCCGATCGAAATCTCTTTCCTTTGCTTCATAGATTTTTCTTTCTCTCTTTTTCTCTCGTCTGCCTACAGTTGCGCCGGGGGGAGCCACGCCCGGCTTGCCGCGCCCTCGGATGGGGCCGAGGGGGTCCAGGGGGGTCCGTGAGGATCGGACGGTCCCGAGACCGGCGGGGGTACGCCGGGAAGCCTCGGGACTCTGCCTGCCTGGACGTCGGGAGGGGGCTCTCTACTTGCGGATCCCGAGGCGCTCGATGGTCGCCCGGTAGCGCTCGACGTCTTTCCCCTTCAGGTAGTCGAGCAAGCGGCGCCGGCGGCCGACCAGCTTCAGGAGGCCGCGGCGGCTGTGGTGGTCCTTCGTGTGGGTCTTGAAGTGCTCGGTCAGCTCGGTGATCCGGTGGGTCAGAATGGCCACCTGCACCTCGGGCGAACCGCTGTCGCTCTCGTGGACCCGGTACTCTTCGATGATTCTCTGCTTCACTTCCGTGGTTTGCGCCAAAGCAAACTCCTCCTTGCAATCTAGCGGCCAGCATTGTAGCACAGTCCACCCGCCGGCCTGAAGTCTTTTGATTTCAACTTTCAACGGAAGACGACCTTGGGTTGGACGATGCCGACCCCGGCCGTGCCGATCCTCTCCACGACGGTGCCGACGGCAATGAACTCGCGCCGGCGGTTGATGAGCTTGACCCAGTCCCCCTCCTCGCCCGCGAGCTCGCGCACCAGCACGGTCTGCCCGTGGCTGATCCGGTGCTCCTGCTGCGGGTCGGCGGTCACCTCGCCAAAGGGGAGGGGGATCTGGTCGAAGGGGATCCACGCGGATCCCGCGCTTTCCCCGGCCTGGACGAGCTCGTCCAGGCGGGAGACGGAGACCGCGTCCTCCACCTGGAACGACCCGATCCGGGTCCGCCGCAGCGCCGAAAGGTGGGCTCCGATCCCCAGCGCCTCGCCCAGGTCGTGGGCGAGCCCCCGGGCGTAGGTGCCCGAGGAGCAGCCGAGGCGGAAGCGGAGCGTCCCGTCTTCGAGCTCGCCCAGGGGCGAGAACTCGTAGACCGTGACCTCCTTGCTCTCGTCCGGCACCTCTTCGCCCCGGCGGGCGAGCTCGTAGTACTTCACCCCCTGCACCTTCTTGGCGGAGTAGGGGGGAGCCTTCTGCTCGATCTCGCCCTCGAAGCGTTTCATGGCCTCGGCTACGCCCTCGCGGGCGAGCGCGGCCACGGCCTCGGGCGGCGCCTGGGACACGACCTTGCCCGACGCGTCGTAGGTGTCGGTCACGATCCCGAAGCGGATCGCCCCTTCATAGACCTTGGGCGCGCGGATGAGGAACCGGGTGAGCCGGGTCGCCGTCCCCAGGGTGAGGAGCAGCAGGCCCGTGGCGTCCGGGTCCAGCGTTCCGCAGTGCCCGATCTTTTTCTGTTTGAGCAGCCGGCGCACCTTCTGCACGGCGTCGTGCGAGGTGAAGCCGGGGTCCTTGTCGACCAGAAGCAGTCCGTCTTTCATCCTTCCCCTTGCTGGCTCCCTTGCTGACTCAGCGCGGCCCCCAGGGCGTCCGCGACCTGCTGGCGGACGGCCTCGCCGTCTCCGGAAAGGCTGAAGCCCGCGGCGTTCCTGTGCCCGCCGCCGCCGTGGTGGCGGGCGATCTTCTCGACGTCCACCTCGCCGCGGCTCCGGAGCGACACCTTGTGTGTGCCGTCTTCCCGCTCGCGGATCAAGGCCACGGCGTCCACCCCGGCGATCGAGCGGATGTGGTCGATCAGCCCCTCGGAGTCCCCGGGCGCGGCTCCGGCCTTCCGGAACATCTCCAGGGTGAGCCGGCCGGTCGCGATCCGGCCGTTGTCGTGGAGCATGAGCGTCTGGAGCATCTCGCCCAGGAGGCGGATCACGCCCAGGGGCTGGCTCTCGTAGAGCCATTGCGAGACCTGCTCGGGCTGCGCGCCCTCGCGCACCAGGCTGGCCGCGGCCTCGAAGGCGGCGGGGGTGGCGTTCGAGAAGCGGAAGCCACCGGTGTCCGTCACCAGGGTGAGGTAGAGGCAACTCGCGGTCTCGGGATCGAGGGCGGTTTTGAGCCCCTGGGCCAGGCGGTAGACCATCTCGCCCACGGCCGGAGCCGCGGAGTCGACCCAGTTGATCACCCCGTAGTGCTGGTTGCCCAGGTGGTGGTCGATGTTGATCACCGGCCGGGCGGAGAGGTGCTGCTCGAGCCCCGTCCGGTCCGGGCTCGGGCATTCGAGCACGATGATGGCGTCGAACATGTCGGGGAAACCGGCGGGCGGCTCCTCCCCGTTGTGGATCCGCTCGCTCCCGGGGAGCGGGCGGTAGATCGTCGGCGTCTGGTCCCGGTTCCACACCACGGCGCCCTTGCCCAGCCGGCGCAGCAGGCGGGCGAGCCCCAGCTCCGAGCCGATCGCGTCGCCGTCGGGGTTGATGTGGCTGGTCAGCAGGAAGCGGTTGCCCTGGCGGATCTTCCGCAGCAGGTCTTCAGGAGCCTTCATCCCGGCCATGCAAGCTCTCCAAAATGTCGGAAATCCTCTGGCTGTGCTCGGCGCCCCGGTCGAGCTCGAAGACGAGCTCGGGAGCGACGCGCAGCCGGAGGCGGTGGGACAGCTCGGTTCGCAGGAAGCCCCGCGCGTGGCGCAGCGCCTCGACGGTCTCCAGACGCTTCTCTTCGTCCTCGCCCAGCACCGAGATCTTGATCACGGCGCGCTTCAGGTCGGGGGAGAGGTCCACCTGGGTGATCGACGCCAGGCGCACCCGGGGGTCCTTGACCTCCCGCAGAAAGAGGTCGGACAGCTCGGCGCGCAGCACGTCGCCCACGCGGTCGGTGCGGCGGCTCATCTACTCGCCCTCCAGGATCTGCGGATCCCAGCGGGTCAGGTAGACCTCCGGGTCGCTCTCCACCAGGTTGCGGACCTGTTCCATCAAATTCTCCATCTCCGAATCACTTCCCGAGACCACCACCGCGATCGCGATCTCCGAACGCTGGTGGAGATCGTGGAACCCGGTCTCCGCGATGGAGACCCGGTAGCGCTGGTGGACCCGGTCGATCAACGATTTGACGACCCGCCGCTTGTCCTTCAAGCTGCGGCTTTCGGGGAGATGGAGCTCGAAAACGGAGATTCCGACGATCATCGGTTTAGAGACCCGCCTCCCCAGAAGGACGGCCGGGGCGCGCCGTTTCCGGCGCACCCCCGAGCCTGCCAGCCGTCTGTGTTACAGGACGGGCGCCACCTCTTCGCGGGTGTACGCCTCGATGATGTCGCCTGGCTTGAAGTCCTGGAACCGGTCGAGACCGATGCCGCAGTCGAAGCCGGTCCGCACCTCGGACGCGTCGTCCTTGAAGCGGCGCAGCGACGCGATCTTGCCTTCGTAGATCACGCGGTTGTCGCGCAGCAGCCGGACGGACGCGGTGCGGGGGATGACCCCTTCGATCACGTGGCTGCCCGCGATCACGCCTACCTTCGGGACCTTGAACACCTCCCGGACCTCGGCGCGCCCGGAGGCCACCTCGCGGAAGGTCGGCTCGAGCAGGCCCGTCATGGCCATGCGCAGCTCGTCGATCAGCTCGTAGATGATGGTGTGGAGACGGATCTCCACCTCCTCCTTCTCGGCGAGATCGACCGCGCCCCGCTCGGGGCGGACGTTGAAGCCGATGATGATGGCCTTGGACGCCGACGCCAGGAGCACGTCGTTGGTCGAGATCGCACCGACTCCGGAGTGGAGGACCGAGACCTTGACCTTGTCCGTGCTGGCCTTGGCGAGGGCCTCTTTGAGCACCTCGACCGAGCCCTGCACGTCGGCCTTGAGCACCACCGGCAGATCCTTGACCTCGCCCTCCTGGATGCGGCCGAAGAGCTGCTCCAGAGACATCCGCGCCTGCGAGGGAGCGAGGCCGCGGCGCCGCTCCTCCTGGGCCCGGAACTCGGCGATGCC
>DATEIO010000779.1:0-16056 GCA_035278895.1 Thermoanaerobaculia bacterium
GGGCATGAAAACCTGATCGGAGGAGAAATGAAAAGGAATTTCGTTCTTCCGGCCCTGGCGCTTCTCCTGGCCCTTCCGGCCGGCGCGCTCACCTACACGGGGGACGCCTACCAGTTCGCGGGCGGCTTCAATCCCGGAAACGCCCCCTACGGAGGGTTCGGAGGCGGCAGCTGCACGGCCGTGAAGACTCCGATCGTCTTTCTCCACGGCAACGGAGACGAGGCCAAGAACTGGGACTACCCGTCGTCGACCGGCGTGGCCTCGGTCTACGACGAATTCAAGGCGGCGGGCTACAACGACTGCGAGCTCTTCGGCCTCACCTGGCTCTCGTCGTCCGAGCGGGGGGCTCCGTCGCTCAACTACCACAAGCCCGCGAAGGCGGCGATGGTGCGCGACTTCATCAACGCCGTCAAAACCTACACGGGAAAATCCCAGGTGGACGTGATCGGCCACTCGATGGGCGTCACCGTGGGGATTCACGGCATCGACTACGGGAGCCTATGGGGGAGCGTGCGCAAATTCATCGGGATCTCCGGCGGTTTGCGGGGCCTCTCCTCCTGCTACTGGGCGGGGTACGCGAATCCGTCCGTCACTACCTGCGGCAGCCAGAACATGTTCGACTCGAACATCTTCGGCTTCTTCCCCCACCTCGCTCCCGGGTACAACCCGAAGATGGGGGACGGCGGCTACCGCGACAAGCCGTCGGGCAAGACCACGCAGTTCTACACGATCCGCGCCGGCTACAACGACCAGATCGCCTGCTCCACGACCTCGTACTACGTGGGCTGCGGCGACACGTCGAAGTTTGACGCGTACACGAACGTCAAGTCCCAGCTGAACGTGGGCCGGGGCTCCACGGCCGCCCAGTACGACTACGACTTCAGCGACTGGAGCGTCTACAACCTGGGCGGCGGCGACGCGGACGGCGTTGGGCACTTCCGGTCGAAGAACAACACCGGGGTCATTCAGAAGAACATGATCACGACGGCCTGCGCCGGCACTGGATGCTGCTCCGGATACGGCTATATCTGCCAGTGAGAATTCTGCTCTGAAATGAATGTCCTTCTCGCGTCACTTCTTGTCGAGGGCGCATTTCCGCCCTCGACGGGCCGCGAGGAGGACATTCTTTGGAGCACCCCTCGGAAGAGACCCTGAAGCGCTTCGTCGCGGGGACGGCCTCGCGGGAGGAGAGCCGAGACGTCGTCGCCCACCTGGTCAAGGGATGCCGCTCCTGCGCGGCGATCCTGCGGTCCCTGATGAAGCCGGCCGCGACCTCGCCGAAAACCTACGGCGAGGTCCTCGACCGGTTTGGAGAGAGGCTGGGCGACCTTCGGGAGGAGGCGGAGAGGCGGCCGGCTCCCCGGCCGCGCCTCCTGGAGCCCGTCCTGGCAAAGCCGGACGGGAAGGGCCGCCACGAGTCCTGACGCCGGCCGCTCAGGCGGATTTTCCGGCCTGCGCCTGCTTTGCCACGGCCTCGGCAGCCTTCTTCGCCGCTTCGGGGTCGCCCAGGTAGTAGCTCCGGAGAGGCTTCAGGTCGCCGTCGAGCTCGTAGACGAGAGGAATCCCGGTGGGGATGTTGAGCCCCACGATCTCCTTTTCCGAGACGCCGTCCAGGTGCTTGACGAGCGCCCGCAGGCTGTTGCCGTGGGCCGCGATCAGCACCCGCTGGCCGGCTTTCAGGTCCGGGACGATCGTCCCGTGCCAGTAGGGGAGGAAGCGGGCGACCGTGTCCTTGAGCGACTCGGCGAGCGGGAGCTCCTCCGGGGAGAGATCGGCGTAGCGCCGGTCGTTCCCGGGGTAGCGCGGGTCGTCTGGCGTCAAGGGTGGAGGGGGATCGCCGTAGCTCCGGCGCCAGAGGAGCACCTGCTCGTCGCCGTACTGGGCGGCCGTCTCGGCCTTGTTGAGCCCCTGGAGGGCGCCGTAGTGCCGCTCGTTCAGCCGCCAGCTCCGGTGCACCGGAAGCCACATCAGGTCCATGCCGTCCTGGACGATCCACAGGGTGCGGATCGCCCGTTTCAAGAGCGACGTGTAGGCCACGTCGAACGTGTATCCGCCTTCAGAGAGCAGGCGGGCGGCCTCGCGGGCTTCCTCGAGCCCCTTGGGCGTCAGGTCCACGTCGGTCCACCCGGTGAAGCGGTTCTCCAGGTTCCAGGTGCTCTCGCCATGGCGGAGAAGGACCAGCTTGATCATCGTGCGTGCTCCCCTCGGATCTTGGGTTCTGCCGGGCGGTCTCTCCCGGCGGCGAGAGGATATCAGGGCCGCGGCTCGCTTTCGGCCCCTTTGAACACCCTCCTTGGTTATAGCCACACTTCCATAAGGAGGATCGAGGATGTCTCATGCGAAGGGAATGAAGCGGTTCCTCGTTGCAGCGGCGGTCGCGTTCCTGGCGGGTGCCTCGGCGGCTTCCGCGGGCGTGCGCGACCTTTCGAGCACGATCGAGGTCGAGAAGAGCTTCGCCGGGGCCGCAGACGATGTGGTCGTCCATTTCACGCTGCGCAATGATTCCGCCGAGGATCTCTATGTCCTCTCCTGGCAGACGCCGCTCAAGGGTATCCAGGGCAATCTCTTTGAAATCCGCCGGGACGGCGAGCCGGTCGCCTACACCGGCCGCCTCTACAAGCGGGCGAAGCCGGTCGCGGCGGACTTCCTCCGCATTCCGGCCGGCGAATCGATCTCGGCCGACGTCGAGCTGTCGTCCGTCTACGACATGTCTCGCACGGGTGAGTACTCGATCCAGTACCGCGTCCCGGCCGGTCCCAACAAGTCGAACGTGGTCTACCTGGGCCTCGAGCGCGACGAGCGGGCTCTGGAGCCGCTCCCGGCCGAGATCACCGCGGGCGGGAACGACAAGTACCTGTCCCCGAGCTACGTGAGCTGCTCGACCACCCGCCAGAGCACGCTTGTCTCCGCGCTGTCGAACGCGGAATCGATGTCGCTGCGGGCCAAGAACTACCTGCTGGCCGTCCCGAGCACGTCGCGCTCCACGGATCCGGCGTACAAGACCTGGTTCGGCTCGTACACCTCGACCCGGTGGTCGAACGTCCAGACCCACTACAACAACATCTACAGCGCCTTCAACACCCAGCGGGTCACCTTCTACTGCGACTGCACGGACAGCTCCTACGCCTACGTCTACGCCAACCAGCCCTACCGGATCCACCTCTGCGGCGCGTTCTGGAACGCGCCGATGACGGGCACCGACTCCAAGGCCGGCACGCTGATCCATGAGATGAGCCACTTCACCGTCGTCGCCGGCACGCAGGACTACGCCTACGGCCAGACCGCGTGCAAGAACCTGGCGATCAGCAGCCCGACCAGCGCGACCAACAACGCCGACAACCACGAATACTTCGCCGAGACGCGCTAGCATCGGCCCGGAGCGCGGCGCGGAGGAGAAATCCCCGCGCCGCGGCTTCCCTTCAGGAGGTCACCGATGCCGAAGCGCCTGATCCTCGCCGCCGCCATGGCGGCCCTCTTCCTCGCGAGCTGCATGCGAACCGCCGAGCCCACCGCCGCCGCCCCCCGCCTCGAATGCCGCCTGGAAGCCAGCGGGCCGTCCGCCGTGCGTTTCACCCTCGTCAACCGCACGGACGCCCCTCTCTGGGCCCTGCGCTGGAACACCCCCCTCGAAGGCTGGCGGGGAACGATCTTCGAGCTGGCCTCGGGAGGAGCCGAGATCCCATACACGGGTCCGATGACCAAGAGAGGAGATCCCGGCCGCGAGGACTACGTCGAGATCCCGGCGGGAGGAAAGGTGGAAGGCACGGTGGACCTCACCCTCGTCTACGATCTCGGCAAGCCCGGAACCTATCGGCTGAGGGTCACCGGCGGTCTTCAGGACCTGACCACCGATTTCGGGGCGGTGCCACGCCCGCGCGACCGCCACGAGCCGGCGCCGCTCGACTGTCCGGCGATCGAGATCAGGGTCGGGGGGTAGCCCCTACGCCGCCTTCTCGAGCTCCCCGTTTTTCCGGGGGATCAGCCGCCGCACGATCGCGCCCACCCGCTCGGAGCCCCGGAGGTCGTCGAAGATCGAGTAGAAGACCGGGGTGGCGAGGAGGGTCAGGAGAAGCGACAGCGTCTGGCCTCCGATGACGACGACGGCGATGGCGCGGCGCTCTTCGGCGCCCGGGCCGGTGCCGAGAGCCAGCGGGAGCATGCCGGCGACGAGAGCCAGCGTAGTCATCAGGATGGGGCGGAGACGGTCGCGGTTGCCCTGGATGATCGCGGACATGCGGTCCATGCCGTAGTGATCCCGGAGGTTGTTCATGTGGTCGATCTGCAGGATCGCGTTCTTCTTGACCACGCCAAACAGCACGAGCACGCCCAGGGCCGAGTAGAGGTTCAACGTGTTCCCCGTGGCCCATAGAGAGATCAGGGCGAAGGGGACCGCGAGGGGCAGCGAGAGGAGGATCGTCAGCGGGTGGACGAGGCTCTCGAACTGCGAGGCCAGGATCATGTACATGAAGAGGATCGAGAGCACGAGGGCCCACACGAACTCGCGGTAGGTGCGTGCAAGCTCTCTGGCACGGCCGGAGACCGCGGTGGAGTAGGTGGGCGGGAGGTTCATCTCTTCGACCGCCTGCTCCAGGGCTTCGATCCGGTCGGCGAGCGCGTAGCCGGGGGCAACCCCCGCCCGGAGGCTCACCTGCCGCTGTCGGTCGAGCCGGTCGACGCGGGAGGCGGTCGTCTCCTCCTCGAGGGTCACCAGGTTGTCCAGGCGCACGAGCCGGCCGCCGGAGGCCGGGACGTAGAGGCGGAGGATCGACGCCGGATCGTTTCTCGCGCCTTCGTTCAGCCGGAGCTGGACGTCGTAGTCGTCGTTGACCGCCGGGTCGTGGAAGCGGGAGACCTCGTCGTCGCCTCCCACCATGAGCCGCAGGGCGCTCGCCACGTCGGTCATCGAGACGCCCAGATCCGCGGCGCGGGCGCGGTCGATGTCGACCCGCAGCTCGGGCTTGTCGAGCTTCAACGTCGTGTCAGCGTCGACGATGCCGCCCAAATCCTTGGACTTTTCGCGCAGCCGCTCGGCATAGCCGGCGAGGGCGTTCAGGTCCGGACCGCGAAGGACGAAATCGATGTCGTAGTTGCCGCCGCCGATGTTAAAGGAGGTGACGTTGCGCACGGAGGTCCGCAGATCGGTGTACTTGCCGAGGCGCTTCCGGGCTTCTGTCATCACGTCGCGCTGGCTGTAGTTGCCGCGGAAGGCGGCGGCGGGATCGAGCCGGACGAGGCTTTTCAGGAACCGCGTGATCGAGAGCTTGCGCTCCTCGTGCGGGGCGATCCGCACGAAGACGTCGCCGCGGTTGACGCCAGAGATGAAGCCGCCGCCCACGGTCGCAATCACCGTGCGCACGCCGCGGATCGACCGCAGATCGGTCTCGATGGCGCGCATGGCCTCGTCCATGGACGCGAGGTTCGTGCCCTCGGGCGCGGTGACGTTGACCTCGAACTCCGACTCGTCCACGTCGCTCGGGATGTACTCGACCTTGACCAGCTTGTAGATCGGGATCGAGGCGAGCATGACGCCCAGGCAGACCAGGGCCGCGAGGCGCCGCCGGGCCATGGTGGCGCGCAGGATCTTCTCGTACCAGCGGTCGATCCGGGCGTAGAAGCCGCTCCGCGAGCGGGCCGCGTCGTGCCCGCCGCCGGAATGGCCGGAGGCCGCGTCCTCGGCGCGGAGCATGCGGGCGCTCATCATCGGCGTCAACGTGAAGGAGACGAGGAGCGAGACGAGCACCGCGACCGCGGCCGTGATGCCGAACTGGTAGAGGAAGCGGCCCGAGATGCTCGACATGAAGGAGACGGGCACGAAGATCACCACCAGGCTGAAGGTGGTGGCGAGCACGGCGAGACCGATGTCGGCCGTGGCCGCCTTGGCCGCCTCGAACGGGTCCATCTTCTTCTCTTCGATGAACCGGAAGATGTTTTCGAGCACCACGATGGCGTCGTCGATGACGACGCCGACCATGAGCACGAGCGCGAGCATGGTGACGCTGTTGAGCGTAAAGCCGAGCGCCTTCATCATGCCGAAGGTGGCCACGACCGAGGCGGGGATGGCCACGGCCGCGATTACCGTCGAGCGCCAGCTCCGCATGAAGGCGAGCACCACGAGCGAGGCCAGGATGCTCCCCAGGATCAGGTGGAGGTTGATCTCGTGGAGGGCGGCGTAGATGTAGCGCGACTGGTCGCGGACGATCTCCATCTTGACGTCCGGCGGGAGCTGCTCCTGCACGCGGCCGAGCGCCGCCTTGACCCCTTCGATCACCTCGACCGTGTTGGCGCCCGACTGGCGGCGCACCTCGAGAGTGACCGTGGGCACGCCGTTCAAACGCGCGAGCGTCCGCTGCTCCTTGGTGCCGTCCTCGGCCGAGCCCAGGTCCCGGATGCGCACGGGCTGGCCGTTCAGGGTGGCGACGACGAGATCGTTGAAGTCGCGCGCCTCGGTGAGCTTGCCCATGGTGCGCAGCGTCTGCTCGCGGGTGGCGCCGGTCACGTTGCCGCCCGGCACCTCGGAGTTCTGGCGGATCAGGGCCTCGCGCACGGCGGTGATCGGAATGCCGTAGGCCGCGAGGCGGTCCGGATCGATCCAGACGTTGATCGCGCGTTCCAGGCCGCCCACGATCTGGACCTCGCCCACGCCGCCCGACCGCTCGAGCTGCACCTTGGCGACCTTGTCGGCGAGCTCGGTGAGCTCGCGGATCGGCCGGTCGGCCGAGAGGGCCACGGTGAGCACCGGGGAGCTGTCGTTGTTGAACTTGGCGATGATCGGCGGCTGCACGTCGTCGGGCAGCCGGCGCAGGACGGTCGAGACACGGTCGCGGATGTCCTGCGCCGCGGTGTCGATGTCGCGCGAGAGGTCGAAGGTGACGATGACGAAGGAGGTGCCGCCCGAGGAGACGGAGCGCAGCTCCTGGATTCCCTCGACCGTGTTGACCGCCTCCTCGATGACCTGGGAGACCTCGGTCTCGACCTCCTCGGTCGAGGCGCCGGGGAGCGCCGTGCGCACGGAGACGGTCGGCAGGTCGACCGAGGGGAAGCGGTCCACCCCCAGGCGGCCGTAGCTCGCGGCGCCCACCACGACGAGCGCCAGGATGATCATGGCCGCAAAGACGGGCCGGCGGATACAGATCTCGGCGAGCTTCTGCATGACGTTGTTCTCCGCTTCCTGTCCCCTACGAGGAGAGCACCTTGACGGGTTGGCCGGTGACCAGGTTGCCGGGCTCCAGGACCACCGGATCGCCGGCCGCGATGCCGTCCAGGATCTCCACCCGGTCGCCCGAGCGGCGGCCGGTCCGCACCCGCTTCTCGACGGCCTTGCCCCCCTCGACGCCGATCACCTTCTCGATGCCGGCGAAGGTGACGACGGAGGAGGCGGGCACCAGCACGGCCGACTCGGCCGCCTCGATCACGATCTCGGCCTTGGCGAACGAGCCGGGTTTCAAGCGCCCGTCCGTGTTCGGCACCTCGGCCTCGACCAGGAGCGTGCGGTTCTCCTCGCTGATCGCCGGGCTGATCCGCGCCACCCTTCCGGTGTAGGTCCCCGGGTCTCCGTCAACCGAGAGCTGGACCGGGAGGCCCACCTTCACCCCCGCCGCCTCGCGCTCCGGCACCGCGAGCTGGAGCCGCAGCGGGTGGATCCGCACGAGGACGGCGACCGCGCCGCCGACCGGCACGTAGTCGCCGGCCGAGACGAGCCGCTGGCTGATCCGGCCGTCGAACGGCGCGGTCACGACCGAGTCCGCGAGCTGCCGCTCGGCGAGCGCGAGCTCCGAGCGCCGCTGCGCGAGCAGGCCCTGGCGGGAGTTCACCTCCTCGATCGACTCCTGGTAGCGGGCTTCGGCCACGCTCCGGTTGGCCTCCGCGGCGTCGAAATCGGATTGGGGGATGAGCTTCTCTTCGAGGAGACGGGCCATGCGGTCCCGGGTCAGGGTCGCCTGTTTCAAATTGGCCACCGCCTGCTTGACGACCGAGGTCTCCTGGGGATCGACCATGCGGTCGGGGCCGCCGGCGGGGATGCCCAGCCGGGCCCGCGCCTGCTCCAGGGCCGTCCGCGCCTGCTGCACCCGGAGCTCTAAGTCCGTGGGAATGATGCGGGCGACCGGCTGCCCCCGGCGGACCGGATCGCCGATGTCGACCAGGACCTGCTGGATGCGGCCGGCAACCTTGATGCCGAGCTCGGCCTGCTCGTCGGCCGCCAGCGTGCCGGAGACGGCCACCGTGCGGGCGAGCCGGCCCTCCTCGGCCCGGGCGAGGCGCACCTCCCGGGCAGGACCCATGGCCTCCGGCCCCGGACCTTTCCGGCCCTGGCCCGCGGACGCGGAGTTGTCCCCGCCGCAGCCCGCGAGCAGGAGCAGCGGAAAGCCCGCCGCGACGATCCCCTGTATGAGCTTCTTCTGCATTGATTCTCCCCGGGAGTCCTCCGCGAGCGCGGAGAAACAGAGGTACGCACCCGTACCCCAGAAGTTCCAGGTCCTTCACTGTATTCCCGAAGGAGGGACAGGGGGTGTAACCAGTCTGTAAAAAAGAGGCGGCCGGGGAGGCCGCCTCTCGAGGTCTCTCTACGGCGCGAGCGAATAGCCGCGCAGGACCTGCGCGGCGCGCCCCAGGGCCTGCTGGCCGGCGCTCACGCGGTAGCCGGCGTCGACCGGGCGCACGTCGATGCAGGCCTTGGCCGCGGCCCGGAACTCGATAAACGCCTCTTTCAAGGAGAAGTTGAGCCCCCGGTTCGGCGAGCTGAAGATCGACGGGTCCGCCAGGGCGGTTTCGGAGGCCTGGAGGAGCTCCCGGCAGGCCGGCTCGACGTTGGGGTCCAGCTTGTCGCGCAGGGCGAGATAGCGGCCGAGGGCCTCCTTGGTCGGCGCCGCCTTCTGCAGGTAGGAGGCATGCCAGGCCCGCATGCGGTCCGCCGTCGTCTCCCGCTGGCCCAAAGGCTTCGAGGTCACCGGATCGTCCTTGCGGGTGGATTCACGCTCCTTCCTCCACTCGGCGAGGATCTCCTGCCGGCGCTTCTCCCGCTCCTCGTCCTCTTTCTGCTGGGCCTCGTAGGCTTTCCTCTCGAGCTCGGCCGTGGCCCCCGATTTCTTGCCCGATTTCCAGCCCAGCGCTTTTTCGTAGGAACGCTGCTCGCTCGCGATCATCTCGTCGATCTGCGGCCGGTAGCGGTCCACCACGGCCTGCTGCTCGGCCAGGCTGACGTTGATCAGGCCCTCGACGACCTGGTCGGCGGCGTCGTAGCCGTAAACGGCCCCGGCGATCGCGGCATCGTACTGCCCGAGGTCCGACGGTGCCTGGATGGCGCTCGCGCAGAGCTGTTGGTGGGCCGCGAAGAGGCTCTCGATCGCTTCCTCTTCGTCGCCCACGGCGACCGACCGCATGTCGGGCATGACGTCCTGCTCCAGGATGGCCTGGACGGCGAGCTCGGAGATGACGTCCTTGCGCTGGTTGTAGATGTATTCGTTCCACGAGCTGGGGTCTGCGCTCAGGCCGAAATAGTTGGTGGCACCCTGGGCGATGGCCAGGCAGCGCTGCTTGTTGTGGCGGATCAAGGCCACGGCGTCCTTGGGGGCCGAGGTCTCGGGCGGCGCGGTCGTGAGCTTCCTGTAGAGCTCGCTGTCGCAGCCCGCGAGGGTGAGAGCGAGAGCTGCAGCGGCTGCAAAACGGAGAGTCGTCGGTTTCATGCGGTCCATCCTCATTCAAAATCAGGGTCGCAGCGAATAGGGCTCGAGCAGGGTGGCAGCGCGCGCGAGGGCGATCTCGCTGTCCAGCAGGCTGTAATTGGCTTCGAGCCGCCGGTCGGCGAGGCAGGCCCGGGCCGAGACCTGAAGCTTCTGGTAGGCGGTTTCCAAGGCGCTTCCCACCCTGGGGTCGGGAGCGTCCAGGGCCGCTTTGTCGTCGAGCAGGGCGGTCGTCGAGTCGAGGAGTCTCTGGCAGACCTCCTCGGGGTTGACGTCGGTCCTGCGCACCATGGGGAGATAGATGGCGAGAGCAGAGCGCACGGGTTTGGCCTTGGGCGCGTAGGCGGCATGCCAGGTCTTCATGGCCTGGGGAGAGATCGATTTATCTACGCGGCCGACCTTCGGTGTGGGCACGGTCTCCTCCCGCTTCGCCCGCTCGCGGCGCCACTCTTCCAGGGCGGCCTGGTGCGCGGTCTCCTTCTCGGCCGCGATCCGCTGGTGCTCCTCCCACTCCCGCCGCTCGCGGGCGAGCTCCTCGGGCGACTTCTGCGGGAGGGCCGCGGGCACCGGCTCGTCTTTTCTCTTCCACGACTCCGCCCGCTCCACGGTCCGCCGCACGCGGTCGGCGGCTTCCTGGGCGGCCGAGCGGTAGCGGGCGACCGCGAGCGCCCGGTCCCCGGAGGTGAGCGTGAAGCGCAGCTCGACGGTGGCGAGAGCGTTCTCATAGCCGTACAACGCCTCGGAGATCTGGTCCTCGTACGAGGCGGCCGTGGCCCTCTTCTCCTCGGTGCGCAGGCAGACCACCCGCTGGGCGCGCGCGAGCTCCTCGACCGCCTGGGCGAGCTCGGGCGAGGCCTCTTTCTTCACCAGTGGAAGCAGGTTATCGATCGTCTTTGTCCTTTCCTCGGCCGCGGCGAGCTCCGGCGCGGCCTCCACCTCCACGTAGTGGCGGAACGACTTCCCGGGCGGCGGCGAGGCCGGGTTCCTCTGGTATTCGAGCGACTCCTCTTCCAGGCGCTGGGCTCCGCCGCGCCCGATCTCCAGGCAGCGGTCCTTGTTCTCCATCGCGAGCGCCACGGCGTCCCGCACGGCTTCCTGCCCCTTGACCAGGGGCTTCGCATCCGGCGGCGGCTCCGTCAACCCGCACCCCAGGCCACCGCCCAGGAGGACCGCAAGAGTCCAGAGCGGGAGGGCGCGCAACGGTTCTTTCGAGCGAAGAGCCAACATCGACCTCCTCAGGCAAACGACGAGCACATTCCGCAGCCGCACGAGGCGCGCTGTCCCGGAGTCTGGCTGGTGTGCACCAATTATATAATCACCTCCGCTTTTCAGACGAGCTCTTGAGTCCGGGAACCCGGAAACCTTCGAAGCTTCGATTCGAATGCGGAGATTTGCGCTTTTGAACAATCGAACGATTTTTTCATTCATTGCCCTGTCCCTGGTCTTCTTCCCCGGTATGTCGGCCCGCGCCCAGACGTTTCAGGGGCCGCGCCCCTTGACCGAGGCGGAGCGGCAGGCGGTCGTCTTCGCCGCCGAATACCTGGACCGCGGCCCCGCGGCCTGGTGGGACCACCTGGCCGGCGGATCGCCCCTGCGGGCGCTCGGCCGCGAGGCCGCCCTGGAGGAGATCGAGGTGCGGGCAGGCCATCCCGACGGCGCGCGGTGGGAGCTCCAGGCCGCGGACCCGGGCTTCTCGGAGCGGGGAGCGGTGTTCACCCTGGAGCTCCCGTCCGGCGTGGACGACGTGCTCCTGGTGGAGATGGTGGAGGAGAAGGGGGCCTGGAAGATCGATTCGCTGCGGATCTCCGCCGAGCCCGCCCCGCTCCCGGCCGGCGCGCCAGACGTGGGCGGGCTGCTCGCAGAAGAGGAGCCGAAGCCTGCGGACGAGCTGCCTTCGCCCGTCGTGCTCACCGCCGCGGTGCTCGCCATCCTCTGCCTGATCGGGGGGATCGCCGCGCGGCGCCTCCGGCCCCTGGGGGCCATCCTCGGCGTGACCGGCGCCCTCCTTCTCGCCGGGACCGTGGCGGCCCTCGTGACACCCCGGCTCCTCAACCGGGGGGGCGCGGCCGCCGGCTCCGGGGAGGAGGTCCGAATGACCGAGCTGCGCTCCCTCCTGTCTCTCCGGCGTGAGCTCACCCGCTCGGGGGAGTGGCCCTTCGCCTCCACGGCGACCCGGGACCCGGGCGTCCCCGGCCAGGTCGCCCGGCTCTGGAAGGCCCAGATCCTCCTCGGCGGGATGGACCTGCGCGGCGCCGACGCGATCCTCAAGGGCTTCCCGGCTCCCGGCAACCTGCCGCTCGCCGAGTTGCTGCGCGCCCGCCTGGGCTTCCTCCGCCTGGACGAGATCGGCACGGCCCTGGCCTACGAGCGCGCCTTGGACGTGGGCGTTCCCTTCGAGGGCCTGCTCTCCGAATCCGCCCAGGCCTTCCTCCTCCTGGGCTTCCAGAAGCACGCGAAAGAGTTCCTGGACCAGATCCAGGAGCTGGGGGCCCGCCGGGGGGAGACCTGGGCCATGCTCGCGCAGGCCGCGGTGATCGACGATCAGACCTTCCAGGGGGCCGACCACCTGCGCACCTCCTGGCGGCTGCAGCCCATGTCCCGTGGGGATCTCCTGCGCGATCCCCTCCTGGTGGCGCTCCTGGAAGAGTCAGGCATCCGTTCCATGGTCCAGCTCGACTCACCCGTCGAGCCCACGGTCCGCTGCGAGGCCGTGTCCCGGCGGGCCATTACCCTGCCGGCCGGCTTTGACGCCCGCCTCCTGGGCGAAGCGCTCCGCCTGACCCGCGGCTCCGCCCGTCTCTCCGTGCCCGGCGGCTGCGAGCTCGCTCCACCGGGGACCCCGGCCGACGACGCCGCGGTCTGGGAGAGGGCCGAAGAGGAGCAGTCGCTGGAGCTCTTCCCGGCCCTGCTCAAGGCCGCGCGCACGCCGGGAGCGCTCGCCCAGCCGTCCTTGCGGCGGCAGGTGGAGGAGACCTCCGAGGCCCTGGCGTCCAGGAACCGCTGGGCGGACGTCCTCACGCTGACCGGCAACCTCGCCCAGGACCTGGCGAGCCTGCCGCCCGGCCTCGTCCGCCTGCGCGCCGAGGCCCTCCGCCGCACGGCTCGCGAGCCCGAGGCGCGGGACCTGCTCATAAGGCTCGCCAAGGAGAACACGGTCGAGCGGCGCACCGACCCCGCGACCCTCTACCAGCTGGCGGACCTCCTGGCGAGCGCCGGCCACCACGACGTGGCCATCCGCCTCGTCACCAAGGCCGACTCCCAGCTCCCCTTCGAGACGGACGACCTGCGCATCCGCCGCTACCAGATGGAAAAGCGTCTCGCCCTCTCCTCCGAGAGCTTCAAGAGCGCCCACTTCGACCTCCGCCTCCCTCCCGGCCGGGGCCGCAAGTTCGCGGAGGAGGCGGCCGCCGTTCTCGAAAGCGAGCGCAAGCGCCTGCAGAGGTGGATTCCGCTATCTTCCAACCAGGTGACCGAGGTCCACCTCCTGCCGTTCCAGGACTTCCGGGCCGGCTACTCGCCCTTTCTGGAGATCCTGGGGCTTTACGACGGCAAGATCCGCGTGCCTCTGGGCGAGGTCCCCAATTTCGACGAGCCTTTCTTCGTGGCGCTCCTCACCCACGAGCTCGCCCACGCCATGATCGCCGAGCGCACCGGCGACCGGGCGCCCCGCTGGCTCCACGAGGGACTCGCCCAGCACGTCCAGATGCTCCAGGGGCGCCTGAACCCCATTCCCGGCTACAAGGTGAAGGGCACGCTCCTCTCCTTCCCCCTGCTCGAGCCGGCGCTCGACGGCTACTCGCCCGCCCTCTCCGTTCTGGGCTACGACGAGGGTCTATGGACCTTCCACTACATCGAGGCCCGCTACGGCGTCCAGGGCATCCACCGCCTCCTGGACGCCTTCCGCGCCGGCCAGACCACGGACGAAGCCATCGCCACCGCCTTCGGAAAGACCGTTCCGGAGTTCGACCGGGATCTCTGGAGCTGGTGCGTGAACGAAGCGCCGGAGGTGTGGAAGGTCGAAAACAAGGACCCAAAGGACAACACTGAAAATCAGCGCACGCGGAAGGAGTAGCCGCCGATCTCGGCGGCCGTGCCGTCGGGACGGAGGCCTTCGAGGGCGAGGCGGTAGTCGCCGGGGGCAAAGAAGCGGGCGGGGAAGGTGATCATCACCGTTTCGAGCGCATTGGGCTTCAAGCCGCCCTCGCGGAACACCTGCCGGCCCGCGGCGTCGGTGATCGTGACGCGGTAGGTTGTAAAGGCGGCGTCCGCTCCGGGGTCCACGGCGAGGGTCAAAACGCGATCGATTTTTTTCAGATCGATCGTGGCGGGCTCGCCGCCTCCGCTCCGGACGAGGCTGAGCAGGAACACGGGCGTGTTGACGAGCGGGCCATCGTTTTTCGGCTCCTCCGGAGGCTTGGCCTGGGCGATCCGCGCTTCGAACTCGCGGCGCGCCCGGGCGTTTTCGCGCTCGGTCTCCGCGAGGCGCTTTTCGAGATCCGCGATCCTCTGGCGCTCCGTCTCTCCCTGCTCGCGCAGGGCGGACGCCTGTTGTTCGAGGTCGCGGCTCTCGCGGACGAGCCAGAGCGCGGGGAGCACGGCGACGAGGAGCAGGGCCGCCGCCAAAACGAGACGCCCGCGCCGGGCGAGCCAGGCGAGGAGGCCAGCCTGCACCACCGTCCGGGCCGCGTCCTCGGCCGCTACGGCCTTCAAGCCGAGCTGGAAGCCCCGGGCGGCTTCCAGCTGCTCCTGGCACTCCGCGCAGCCCGCGAAGTGCTCCTCGAAGCGGGCCTCCTCCTCGGGGGGCAGGACGCCCCGCCGGTAGAGGTCGATCAGGCCGTTGTCGAGGACGTACTGGTGGTCCATGGCGGTCATCCGGCCGCGCGCCGGATCATCTCCCACAACCAGAGTGTGATGAAAAGGCGAGCTATCCCATCCGCCATCGTGCCGGCGCGCTCCAGGTAGATCTCGCGGTAGCGCTGGCGGGCGCGGTGGAGGACGCGGTTGAACTGGAGGCTCGTCATCCCGTAGTCCGCCGCGATGCGGTCCTTGTCCTCCTCGGCGATGTAGAAGCGCAGGAGGATCTCGCGGTCGCGCGCGGTGCCGAGCTCGCGGATGACCTGGCGGACGAGGCCGGCGTTCTCGCGGTCGAGGAGCTGTCCGAGCTGGCCGGCGCCGGAGGCGGGGACGGCGAGAAGCGCCTCGCTGTCCGGATCAGTCTTCCTCCGGGTGGCTTTCCGGTAGTGCTCGATGGCGAGGCTCCGGGCGATGCCGGCGAGAAAGCCCGGGAGCTTTTCGGGCTCCCGGAGCTCGCCGCGCCGGAGCTTTTCGAGCGCGACCCGGAACGTGTCCTGGAACAGGTCCTCGGCCTCGGGCCGGCCGTTCGTGTGGCGGTCGAGGATCAGCGCCACGGCGCGGCCGTAGAGCTCCACCACCCGCTCTTCGGCGCGCGGGTCTCCCGTCGCGATCCTCGCGACCAGATCGACGGCTGTGTCCTGCCTGACCAGGGTGCTCTGCCTATCGTAGAAAGTCTTTGGGGCACGCGGATTCTACCACGCGCTTCTCCTGGTCCTCAGCCGCCGGGCGGCCGGGCGTCCGTCCCCCAGACCCCCACCTGGTCCGGGTCTCCCCAGATCGTGGAGCCGTAGAGGGAGACGTACGTGGCTCCGGTGGTCTCGGTGGCGGAGAGGGAGATGTAGATGTGGAGCGGCTGCTGCTCGAAGTAGCCCGTCCAGCGCAGCGTGCTGCCGACGAGCATGAATTCGATCGGTTGATGAGGGGGATCCTGGGTCGGCTGCGTGGTGGTGGAGAGCTCGACCTGGCTCTGGCCGTTCATCACCGTGAATCCGACCACGACGGCGTACTCTCCCGTGAAGGACGGCGGATGGTCGCCGTGCGTGCCGGTTCCGATGAAGAGCGTCCATCCCTCTTGCAGAAAGGTGGGTTCCTGGCCGGCAACCCACTTGATGGTCCAGGAGCCGATGAAATCGCCGACGTTGACGTTCATGATGCTTCTCCTCCTCCCCTTTGGGGTGTTTCGTTCCTACAGTGGGACGGCAGGACGGCGAATCGCATCCGGGCCGCCGCCTACCTCCAGTCTCCTTCCAGGATGAAGCCGGCCCAGAAATACGGATCGCGCCACCGCCGCTCTCCGCGCAGCCGGTTCTGGGCCCGGTACAGGGCCGCGGCGGGGGAGAGCCCCTCTTCCCACATCGCGCGGTAGAAGAGGGTCATCAGCGCCGCCGTGGCGCGGTCTTCCACCCGCCAGAGGCTCGCCACCACGCGGGCGGCCCCGGCGTACTGGAAGCCGCGGGTCAGGCCGATCAGCCCTTCCCCACGCACCTCGCGGCCGAGCGCCGTCTGGCAGCCCGAGAGCACCACG
>DATEIO010000780.1:0-37194 GCA_035278895.1 Thermoanaerobaculia bacterium
CGACGAGATTCGCAAGCGCTACCCCACGACCGAGGCGGCCTTGCTCCCAGCGCTCCATATCGCCCAGCGCGAGTGGGGCGGCTGGCTCCCGGACGAGGCGATCGAGGCCGTGGCCCACGAGCTCGACCTGCCGTCGGCCAAAGTCTACGGCGTCGTCACCTTCTACGACCTCTACCACCAGAAGCCGGTCGGGCGTCACCGTCTCCGCGTCTGCACCAACCTCTCCTGCCAGCTCCGCGGGGCCGACGAGATCATGGAGACCCTGGAAGCCGAGCTCAAGGTCGGCGAGGACGAGGTGACGCCGGACGGCCGCTGCTCCTACGTCCACTTCGAGTGTCTGGGCTCCTGCGACACGGCGCCCATGATGATGGTGGATGACGAATACCACGAGAACCTCACCCCCAACCGGGTGCGGCAGATCCTGAAAGGTTTGGACTGAATGGCCGGGTTCGAGAGAGTTCTCACCCGTAACGTCGGCAAGCCCGAGGCCCTGACCGTCCGCGGCTACCGCCAGAGCGGCGGCTACGACGGCCTCGCCCAGGCTCTCAAGATGGAGCCGGACGCGGTGATCGAGGAGGTCAAGAAGTCCGGCCTCCGCGGACGCGGCGGCGCGGGCTTCGCGGCGGGCCTGAAGTGGAGCTTCATCCCCAAGGGGAAGGACAAGCCCAAGTACCTCGTCTGCAACGCGGACGAATCGGAGCCGGGCACGTTCAAGGACCGCCTGCTCATGGAGCACGACCCTCACCAGCTGATCGAGGGGTGCGCCATCTGCTGCTGGGCGGTGCAGGCGAACACCTGCTACATCTACATCCGCGGCGAGTACACGAAGTCGGCGCGGATCCTCGAGCAGGCGATCAAGGAGGCCTACCAGGAGCGCATCCTGGGCGACAGCATCATGGGCTCGGGCTTCAAGCTGAACATGTACGTGCACCGCGGCGCGGGCGCGTACATCTGCGGCGAAGAGACGGGGATGCTCGAATCGCTCGAGGGCAAGCGCGGCCAGCCGCGCGTCAAGCCTCCCTTCCCCGCCGTCGTGGGCGCCTTCGGCTCCCCTACCGTGATCAACAACGTCGAGACGCTGTGCAACGTCCCCCACATCGTGACGCGCGGCGCCGACTGGTACAAGGCGATCGGCACGGACGAGAAGAACACGGGCCCCAAGCTCTACGCGATCTCGGGGCACGTGGAGCGCCCGGGCACGTACGAGCACCCGATCGGCATCACCTTCCGGGAGATGCTCGACGCCGCGGGCGGCATGCTGAAAGGCCGGCCCTTGAAGGCGTTCATTCCGGGCGGGGCCTCGGCGCCGATCCTCAAGGCCGATCAGATCGACATCAAGATGGACTTCGACACCGTCGCGAAAGCCGGCTCCATGCTCGGCTCGGCGGCCGTGATCGTGATGGACGACACGACGTGCATGGTGCGCTCGGTCGCCCGGCTCGCGAAGTTCTTCAACCATGAATCCTGCGGGCAGTGCACGCCATGCCGCGAGGGGACGAACTGGATGGAGCTCGTCCTGAAGCGGCTCGAGCACGGCGAAGGGAGCGAGAGCGACAAGCAACTCCTCCTCTCGATCTGCCGGAACATCGGCGGCCAGTCCCTGTGCGCTCTGGGGGATGCCGCCATCGGTCCGGTGGCGTCGCTGGTCAAGCAGTTCCCCGAGGAGATCGACCAGCACGTCCGCGACAAGGCGTGCCCCTTCCCCAAGCGGCGCCATTTCGAGAACAGCTGAGAACGGAGCGTAACGAAAGTGCCCAAAGTCACGATCAACGACCGGACGATCGAGGTGGAGACCGGGACCAACCTGGTCGAAGCCGCCTTGCAGGCGGGCGTTCAGATCCCCCACTACTGCTACCACCCGCGCCTGACCGTCGTGGGCCAGTGCCGCATGTGCCTGGTGGAGATCACCGACCGCGGCCGCAAGATGCCCAAGCTTCAGGCCGCCTGCTCGATGAAGGTCGAGAACGACAACTGGGTGGTGCGCACCGACGTGCCCGAGGTCCAGGAGGCCCAGAAGGGGATGATGGAGTTCTTCCTCATCAACCACCCGCTGGACTGCCCGATCTGCGACCAGGCCGGCGAGTGCGGGCTCCAGGACTACTCCTTCAAGCACGGCGTGGCGTTCTCCCGCTTCCAGTACGAGGACAAGCGGACCTATCCGGGCCGCGAGCGGATCCCGTTGGGCGCCAACGTCGTGCTCAACATGAACCGGTGCATCCAGTGCACCCGCTGCGTGCGCTTCACCCAGGAGATCGCGGGCACGGGCGAGATCGGCTTCTTCAACCGCGGCGCCCGCTGCGAGATCGGCACCTTCCCCGGCAAGCCGCTCGACAACCCCTTGGCGACCTGCGTGGTGGACATCTGCCCGGTGGGCGCCTTGACCTCCACCCGCTTCCGTTTCGCCGAGCGCGTCTGGTACCTCGACAAGAAGCCGTCGATCTGCACCGGCTGCGACGTGGGCTGCAACATCACGGTCGAGCACCGGCGCGGGGACATCAAGCGCTACAAGCCGCGGTTCAACGTCGAGGTCAACGACTACTGGATGTGCGACTACGGCCGCGCCTCCTTCGAGCGCTACAAGACCGTGCCGCGCCTGGCCGCCGTACGCGTGCGCCAGGAGGGCAACGGCGACTCGGGGCTGACGGCCGCCACCTGGAAGGATGCGCTCGACAAGGTCGCGACTCGCCTGCGGGCCCGCCAGGAGGGCTCGATCGCCTTCCTGGGCTCCGGGTATCTCACCTGCGAAGAGGCGTACCTCTTCTCCCGGCTCGCGGAATTCACCGGCTCGCCGCACCGCGTGGTGCCGGTGGACCTGGGGCCGGAGCGGACGATCCCCAACACCAAGGGCGGGATCACCGGCCGCGAGATGGCTCCGAACCGCCGCGGCGCCGAGACCGCGGGGTTGACGGCCGGGCTGGATGGCCTTTCGGCCGACGACTTCCTGCGGGGCGAAGCGGCCGCGAAGTGCTCGGTCCTCGTGGTCTGCGACAGCGACTTCTCCGCCGTGGCCTACCGCCCTGAGGTGGTCGAGAAGTTGCGGCAGGCGAAGTTCCTCGTGGTCTTCGGCTGGGCCGACTCGCCGCTCGCCAAGGTGGCGGACGTGGCTCTCCCGGTCACCCACCACGCGGAAAAAGACGGCACGTTCGTCAACGTGGACTGGCGGGTGCAGCGCTTCGAGAAGGCCTTCCCGCCCCCGGGACAGGTGCGGCCCACGATCGAGGTGCTGCTCGACCTGCTCACCCGCTTCGACCCGATCTGGTCGAAGACCCAGAGCGTGGGCCAGGTGTTCGACCAGATGGCCGAGAAGATCCCGGCCTTCGCGGGCCTTTCCTGGCGCACGCTGCCGGCGACCGGCTCCGTGTTGAACGTGCCCGAGGCCGGCCCCGTAGCGGCCGGCGGCGCCGCTTCCGAAACGGTGCGGGAGGTCTCTTCGTGAATCCCGAGTTGACCGCGACGCTCATCAAGTACGGGCTGATGTTCGTGCTGTTTCTGCAGTTCGCTCCGATCATGAACTGGGTCGAGCGACGCGCCTGCGGCTTCATCCAGGACCGGCCGGGCCCCAACCGCGTGGGTCCGTTCGGCCTGTTCCAGGCTCTCGCCGACGCCGTCAAGTTCATGTTCAAGGAGGACGTCACCCCCACGTCGGTCGACAAGCCGCTCTACCTGATGGCGCCGGTCCTCGCTCTCATCCCGGCCTTCACCACGTTCGTCCTGATCCCCTTCGGGCCGGACCTCGAGGTGGGCGGCCGGACGATCCGCCTCGTGGTGGCGGACGTGGACGCGGGCGTGCTCCTCTTCCTCGCCCTCGCGAGCCTCTCGGTCTACTCGCTCGTGATGGCCGGCTACTCCTCGAACAACAAGTTCTCGCTCCTGGGCTCGATCCGTGCCTCGGCGCAGCTCATCAGCTACGAGCTCGCATTGACCGTCTCGGTGCTCGCGGTGCTGATTCCCGTGAACTCGTTTCATCTCGCGGACGTGGTCGCCTACCAGCGCGAGCACGTGTGGATGTTCATCCCGCAATTCGTGGGCTTCTTCGTCTTCCTGATCGCGTCGTTCGCGGAGACCAACCGTCTCCCCTTCGACCTGCCGGAAGCCGAGTCTGAGCTCGTGGCCGGGTTCCACACCGAGTACAGCGCCATGCGCTTCGCCGTGTTCTTCCAGGCGGAGTACACGAACATGGCGGCGCTCTCGGCGCTCGGGGTGACGCTCTACTTCGGCGGCTGGAGCCTGCCGGGAGTCGATCTCCACGGCTGGCTCGGCGCGGCGGTCGGCTTTGCCGTGCTGGTCGCCAAGATCGCCTTCTGTATGGGGGTCTACGTCTGGGTGCGCTGGACGTTCCCGCGCTTCCGCTACGACCAGCTCATGCGGCTCGGCTGGAAGGTGCTCTTGCCGCTCGCGATCCTGAACCTGATCGGCGTCTCCGCCGCGACTCTCGCCGGCTGGCTCTGATCGCTTTGCTCTGGAGGGAAACGTCGATCCGATGGAGACGTTGATCTTCTTCCTGTTCGCCGCGCTGGCGGTGGGCTCCGCCATCGTGGTGGTGGTTCACAAGAACCCCGTGTACTCCACGATGAGCCTGGTGCTCACGCTGTTCTCGCTCGCCGTGCTCTTCGTGCTGCTGGGCGCGCCGTTCCTGGCCGCCCTGCAGATCCTGGTCTACGCGGGCGCGATCGTGGTCCTGTTCCTCTTCGTCATCATGCTGCTCAACATCCAGCGGGAGGAGATGCCGCAGGCGAGCGCGGGCGCCCAGCGCTGGGCTGCCATCCTGGGAGCCGTCGTCTTCGCCGGCTTCCTTCTCCTCCTGATCTGGCGGGCCGGCAGCCCCGCGCTCGCGCCGCTCACCGAAGAGCAGGTGGACATGAAAAACCTCGCCCGCGAGCTCTTCTCCACCTATCTGCTGCCGTTCGAGATCATCGGCGTGCTCCTCCTCGTGGCCGTGATCGGCGCGACGGTCGTAGCCCGGCGGATGGGCACCGCGGCCTCCGAGGACTACGTCCACCAGCCCGCTGACGAGGAGACACGCCCGTGAGCCCCGTTCCGATTTCCTGGTATCTCATCCTCGCCGCGGCGCTCTTCGCCATCGGCTCGGCCGGCGCGCTCACGCGGCGCAACGGCATCAGCATCTTTCTCTCGATCGAGCTGATGCTGAACGCCGCGAACCTGACGCTCGTCGCCTACGCGCGCCAGTTGGGCGACCCCACCGGGCAGCTCATCGTCTTCTTCGTAATGGCGGTCGCCGCCGCCGAAGCCGCGGTGGGCCTGGCCCTCTTCATCGCCGTCTTCCGCCAGCGGCGGACGATCGACGTCAACCGCATGAACCTGATGCGCTGGTAGCCGCCCATGCTCGATCTTCTCTGGCTCATCCCGATCCTTCCGCTCGCGGGCGCCGCCGTGAACGGCCTGCTCGGCCGCCGGTTCCCCAAGGCGCTGGTGACTGCCGTCGGCGTGGGGTTCCCCTTGGCCGCGCTGGTCCTGGCGCTCGGCTGCCTCTGGGAGTACTCCTCCTCCGGCGAAGAGCTGTTCCGCCAGGTCCTCTACCCGTGGACCGCCGGCCCGCTCGCGATCGACGTGGCGTTCCAACTGGACCGGCTCTCGGCCGTGATGCTCTTCGTGGTCACCTTCGTGGGCTTCCTGATCCACGTCTACTCCGCGGGCTACATGTCCCATGAAGAAGGCTACCGCCGGTACTTCTCGTACCTGAACCTCTTCATGTGCGCCATGCTGCTCCTGGTCCTGGGCGCCAACTACCTGATCATGTTCGTGGGCTGGGAAGGCGTGGGGCTCTGCTCCTACCTGCTGATCGGCTTCTACTACGACCAGCCGTTCCCGCCCTACGCGGGCAAGAAGGCATTCATCGTCAACCGCATCGGCGACTTTGCCTTCCTGGTGGGCCTGTTCGCGCTGATCGCCAACTTCGGCACGCTCGACTACAGCGTGCTCGGCGACATCGCGAAAAACCCCTCGCTCGTCACGGGCGAGTACTGGGCCGGCCTCTCGCTCGCGAGCTTCATCGCCCTCTGCTTCTTCGTGGGCGCCATGGGCAAGAGCGCGCAGATCCCCCTCTACGTCTGGCTGCCGGACGCCATGGCCGGCCCGACTCCGGTCTCGGCCCTCATCCACGCCGCCACCATGGTCACCGCGGGCGTCTACATGGTTTTCCGCTCGAACGTGATCTACCGCCTGGCTCCCGATATCTCGACGTTCGTCGCCGTGATCGGCGTGGCCACCGCGATCTTCGCGGCCACGATCGCCCTGCGGCAGACGGACATCAAGAAGGTGCTCGCCTATTCGACCGTCTCGCAGCTCGGCTACATGTTCCTGGCGGCGGGCCTCGGCGCCTACACCGCGGCGCTCTTCCACGTGATGACCCACGCGTTCTTCAAGGCGCTCCTCTTCCTCGGGTCCGGCTCCGTCATCCACGCCATGGGCGGCGAGCAGGACATGCAGAAGATGGGAGGCCTGAAAAAGGCGCTGCCGCAGACCTACTGGACCTACGTCATCGCGACGCTCGCGATCGCCGGCATCTTCCCGTTCGCCGGCTTCTTCAGCAAGGACGAGATCCTCCACGCCGCGGCCGGACAGGGCCGGTGGATTCTCTACGCGATCGGTCTCCTCACCGCGGGCCTGACCGCTTTCTACATGTTCCGCTCGGTCTTCCTGACCTTCCACGGCAAATTCCGCGGCACCCACGAGCAGGAGCACCACCTGCACGAATCGCCGCCGTCGATGACGATCCCGCTCTGGATCCTGGCGATCGGCTCGATCGTCTCCGGCTGGGTGGGCGTGCCGTGGAACAACCGGTTCCACCACTTCCTGGAGCCGGTCATCCCGCCGATCGCGGGCGCTCCGGAAGCTGCCGAGCACCACGTGAGCGTGCTGCTCCTCGCGATCGTTGCGCTGGCCGTGGCCGCCGCGGGCTGGTTCCTCGCCCGGAGCATCTACGGCGGCGACCGCGGCCTCGCCGGAGACCAGGCCTTCGCCCAGCGCTTCGCCGGCCTCAATCGCCTGCTCGAAAACAAGTACTACGTGGATGAGATCTACGACCGCCTGGTGGTCAAGCCGCTCGCCTGGATCTCCCGGATGTTCTGGAAGGTGGTCGACACCTTCCTGATCGATGGCGCGGTCAACGCCGGCGCGTTCCTGACCGAGCTGACGGGCGACGTCGCGCGCTTCTCGACCACGGGCAACGTGCGCAACTACGCCCTCTACTTCTTCGTCGGCGTGATCCTGCTGTTCTGGTGGATCGTCTCCTAGGGCCCTGCCATGGAAACCTTTTTCGATCTCCTCTTCGGCAACACGTTGACCCGCCTCGTCTTCTTCCCGACGCTGGCGGCGCTGCCGTTGCTCTTCTTCCCGAAAAGCGCGGCCAAGGCGGTCAAGGTCTACGCCTTGATCGTCTCGCTCATCGAGCTCGCGTTCGGGATCGCCTACGTCTCGGCCCACTGGGGCCCGGCCGGCTTCCCGCTCGTCCATGACCTGGCACCCGGCGGCGGCGAGATCCCCTGGATCTCGGGCTTCGGCATCACCTACGACCTGGCCATGGACGGCATCTCGATGCCGCTCGTGCTCCTGGGCATCTTCCTCGTGCCGATCGTGCTTTTAGGCTCCTGGAAGGGTATCGAGAGCCACTGGCCGGCGTTCGCGGCCTCGCTCCTGCTGCTCACCACGGGCGTGCTCGGCGCGCTCCTCGCCTATGACCTCTTCCTCTTCTACGTGTACTGGGAGGTCATGCTAATCCCGATGTATCTCCTGATCGGGATCTGGGGCGGCGAGCGGCGGATCTACGCGGCGGTCAAGTTCTTCCTCTACACCATGGCGGGCAGCCTCCTGATGCTCATCGGCATCCTCTGGATGGCCTGGACCTACCAGCGCCTGGCCGGCACCTGGAGCTTCGCCTACGAGGACATGCTGCGGCTCGACCTGCCGCTCCACCAGCAGATCTGGCTCTTCGCGGCGTTCGCCCTGACCTTCGCGATCAAGGTCCCCATGTTCCCGTTCCACACCTGGCTGCCGGACGCCCACGTCGAGGCGCCCACGGGCGGCTCCGTGATCCTCGCCGGCATCCTGCTGAAGCTCGGCACCTATGGGTTCCTGCGCTTCGCCCTGCCGCTCTTCCCGCACGCGAGCGAAGCCGCGCAGCCGCTCCTCATCGCACTCGCGGTGATCGGCATCCTCTACGGAGCGCTGGTCGCCTGGGTGCAGGACGACATGAAGAAGCTCGTCGCCTACTCCTCGATCGCCCACCTGGGGTTCGTCATGCTGGGCCTCCTGGCGCTCGACCCGATCGCCTGGGAAGGCGCGCTCCTCCAGATGGTCAACCATGGGCTTTCGACCGGCGCGCTCTTCCTCCTGGTCGGCATGCTCTACGACCGCAGACACACGAAGAAGTTCGCGGAGTTCGGAGGCCTGGCCAAGGTGATGCCGGTCTTCGCCTTCTTCCTGGTCTTCTCCTCCCTCGCCTCAGTGGGTCTGCCGGCGTTGAACGGCTTCGTGGGTGAGTTCCTCATCCTCTCCGGCAGCTACCGCACCCTGGGCTGGCCCGCGGCCGCAGCCACCTTCGGCGTGGTGCTCGCGGCGATCTATCTGTTGAAGATGATCCAGCTCACGATCTGGGGACCGCTCACCAAGGAAGAGAACCGGGGCTTGAAGGATCTCAACTTCCGTGAGATCGCGGCGCTCGTTCCCCTCTGCGTGTTGATGCTATGGATCGGCGTCGCGCCCGAGCGCTTCCTGCAGCCGACGCGGCAGGCCTTGACCGGCGTGCTGGCCGACTTCCAGGGCCGGGTTGAGCAGCCGGAGCCTGTGCAGGCGTCCCTGCGGCCGGCGGTTGCGCCGAGCGCCGCCGGGACCACGCAGGCCTCGAACGACATCACGACGGAGCCGAGCACGGAGGCCGGACAATGACCCGCTGGGATCTGATGAGCCTCCTGCCCGAGATGGTGCTGGCGGGCGGAGGCGTGCTGCTGCTGATGCTGGAAGCGATCCTCCCCCGCCTGCGGCGGATCTTCACGCCGCTCGCGGTCGCGATCACCCTGGCTGCCGCGTGGGAGGCCTATGTGGCCTGGACCTGGGCGCCGTCCAACCCGGCGCTCTCCTGGAACGGTCTCCTCGAAACGAGCGGCATGACGCTCGCCTTCTCGCTCGTCATCCTCCTCGCGACCGTTCTCTGCCTGCTCGCCTCGCAGGCCTACCTGCGGCGGGAAGACATCCTCTCGGGCGAGTACCACGCGCTCCTCCTCTGGTGCGCGAGCGGGCTCCTCCTGATGCTCCGCGGCACGGAGCTGCTGACCGTCTTCGTCTCGCTCGAGCTCTTCTCCATGTGCCTCTACTGCCTGGCCGCCTACCACCGGCGGATCAGCATCGCGACCGAAGGGGCGATCAAATACTTCCTGATGGGCGCCTTCGTGAGCTCCTTCGTGCTCTACGGCATCGCGCTCGTCTACGGCGCCACGGGAAGCACCCGCTTCGTGGACATCGGCCGCTCGCTCTCCGCAGCCCCGGAGACGCCTGTCTTCGCGAGCCTCGGGCTCCTGCTCCTGATCGCCGGCTTCGGCTTCAAGATGAGCCTCGTGCCCTTCCACGCCTGGTCGCCGGACACGTACCAGGGCGCGCCGTCGCCCTTCGTGGCCTTCCTCTCCGTGGCGCCCAAGGTGGCGAGCGCGCTCGTGCTCTACCGCGTCCTCGCCGCCGTGGTGCTGGACGGCGGAGCCGGCACGGATACGGCCAAGTGGTCCACGGTCGTCGCGGCGCTCGCGGTCCTCTCCATGATCGTGGGCAACCTCCTCGCGCTCGTGCAGCGGGACATCAAGCGCATGCTCGCCTACTCCGGCATCGCGCACATGGGCTATCTGCTCCTCGCGCTCGTGACGCTGGACCGTGGGTCGCTCACGCCGGTGCTCGTCTACCTTCTCGCCTACGTGCTGATGAACGCGGGCGCCTTCACCGTCGTCTCGCTCCTCTACAGCCGGCCGGGCGAGCAGCACCTGATCTCCGACCTCGGAGGCTACGGCTACCGCTACCCGCTCCTCGCCGGCTGTCTCGCGATCTGCATGCTGTCGTTGGGCGGCATTCCGCCCACCATGGGCTTCCTCGGCAAATACGTCGTGTTCCTGAACGCCGTGGGCGACGGCCACGTGGGCCTCGCCATCACCGGCGTCCTGGCGAGCCTCGTGGGCGTCTTCTACTACCTGCGTGTCGTCTACTACTTGTACATGAAGCCGGAGACGCGGCAGCCGGAAGGGCTGCTGATCGACATCTGGGGCCGCGCCGCCGCCGTGATCGCAGCGTTGGGCACCCTGGTGCTCGGCCTTTGGCCCACGGGGCTCTTGCAGTGGCTGCTCGAAACGACCACTCCGAGATGAACGAGCAGGAAGAGGTCTCCCCTCTTACCCTGAACCGCCTCTCGTTCTATCTCCGCTGCCTGCGCCATCTCCAGGAGCTCGGCGTCAAACGCGTCTCCTCGCAGGAGATGGCGCAGCGCTACCACCTCTCCGCCACCCAGATCCGCAAGGACCTCGCCCAGTTCGGAGAGTTCGGCATCCGCGGCGTCGGCTACGACGTGGACGGACTCGCCGAGCATCTCAACTCCCTCCTCGGCCTCGACCGCAAGCACCCCATGGTGATCGTGGGCATGGGAAACCTCGGGAGCGCCCTCGCCCAATATCTCGGCTTCAACTACGGAGCCTTCTACGTGGTCGCGGGCGTGGACACCGACCCCAGGAAGATCGGCCGCAAAGCGGGAAGCTTCACCATCCGCCCCACCGCCGAGCTCGCCGACGTCGTCCGCGAATCCGGAGCCGAAATCGGAGTCCTGGCCGTCCCCGCCGAAGCCGCCCAGGAGAACTACGACGCCCTGGCCGACGCGGGGATCAAGGGCGTCCTCAACTTCGCCCCCGTGCGCGTCAAGCGGCGGCCGGGGGTGCCGCTCAAGAACGTGGATCTGCGGATCAATCTGGAAGAGTTGGCGTTCTTCCTGCGGGGGTGAGCTCAGACGTTGGGATTGGCAGGCGCCATCCAGTCCTGGAGAGAAACCCCGAGCCCTTCGAAGTGACTCGTATTGCTGGTCACGACAATGGCATTCTCCTTCCGAGCCAGAGTCGCGAGCAGCAGATCCATGTCGGAGATGGATTTTCCAAGCCGATGGCGCTCCTCCCAGAGGCGGGTAGCTTCATCCCAGTCTTCGAAGGCCAAGTTACAGCGACGCCAGTCAACAACGAGGTTTTCGTAGAGGCGCATCAGGCGATGCGCGCCTTTGAGCCTCAGATAACGCGTCAGCTCGTAGTGCACCATCGATCCCAATAGGAACGTGCTGTCCCGGCGGATCGCGGCGCCGAGTTGATCGACTGCCGCTTCACGCCCTTTCAGAATGTAGTTGAGAGTGTTGGTGTCGAGGAGGAGTTTCATTCGTCGTCGAGGCTCACCAATCGAACCGGGTGACTCTTGCGGAATTCCTCAAAGTCGCCAAGGATCTTCTCCTCCTCCTCCGTCAATCGAAGAGAACGGATCTCCTCCACGACCGCGAGCGCATCCCTTTTCACCTCTTCTCGGGACTTCTCGCCAGGACCTGCCAGGACGATCACCTCGGCCGGTCCCGGGGGGAAGTCTTCCGGGAGGCGCACTGCGATCTCGAGCTGATGGTCCTGGGGTATGGTCACTTTGAGCTTGTGGGCGCGCATGCTGACGACCTCCAGTCTCTCTCCTTCTACCTATAGAGGATACACCCAGAGCCTATCGCAGGGGGATCGGCATGAGTTCCCCCTACGGCAACAGCTCCGACCCCAGCTTCCCCGTCGCCACCAGGCTGAAGCCCTGGGCTTCGAACAGGGTGTTGTAGGCGAGGATCTGGATGCGGTACTCGCCGGGCTGGGGGTCTTCTACCGTCACCTGCTGAAGGTTGTTGAAGTGGTCGGCCTTCTGGCCAGGGACGCGGACGAGGTTGGGATTGCCGAGCTTGCGCTTGCCGTCCGGTCCCAACACGACAAGGTCGAGGCTCTGCTGGAGGCCGTGGGCGGGGCGGTCGGTCCAGGCGAGCGTGACGCGGAACGGCAGGCCGGCTTCCACGTGGACGGTACGCTTCCAGGAGGCCTGCCCCGCGATCTCTTTCTTGAGCGCCTGGTTCGAATTGCGGTCGATGTCCGCGAAGACGAGCTTCAGCCCCGAGTCATCGCCGGGCACGGGCAGCGTGCGGCGGAGGTCCAGACGGCCGAAGCCCTGGTGGAAGTTGGGCTGGCCCACGGTATCGTCCACGGCCAGCTCACCTTCGATCCAGACCACGCCATTGACCAGCGTCGCCTTGAGGAGCGCCGCCGACGGCTGGTGCTGATGCTCGTCGACGTAGTACTGGCGGACGATGGCCGCCGCACCGGTCACGACCGGAGCGGCCATGCTGGTGCCCGAGAGAAAGGCGTAGTGGCCATTGTATTTCTGGCTGAAGAGATGGCTGGGCTGGCTCGGCGCGCTGCGGGTCGAGAGGAGCACGGTTCCGGGTGCCACGATCTCGGGCTTCACCCGGTTGTCGTCCGTAGGGCCCCGGCTGCTGAACGCGGCGATGAAATTGACGTCCCCGGAGATCGGCTCGTCCGACGCCTTGGGCTTCTGCGGACCGTTGGGGAAGTCTTTCCAGGTCTTGCCCTGATAGGGCCCGTCGCTGCGTGGCGAGCAGCAGGCGCCCACCGTAAGCACGTTCTTGGCCGCAGCCGGCGACTGCAGGGACGTGAGGCTGATCCTCCCGAGATCGTCCAACTCCGCCAGGACCTGCGTGCCCCGGTTCCCCGCCGCGAAGATGACCAGACAGTCAGGATTGTTGTAGACGAACTCGTCGACCTCGTAGCTGTCCAGCGTGTAGAGGCCGCCCGCGATCACACCCCAACTGTTGTTGTGGATGCGCGCCCCGAGGTCGTACGCCTCCTGGAAGAGCTCCCCCAGGTTGATTGGAATGCCGGTAAGCCTGTTGCTCGAGTCGAGCAGGGTCTGGACGATCAGCTCCGCGCCGGGCGCCATCCCCAGAATCTCTTGCTGGGAAGCCGTGCCGTCGCCCGCGATGGTGCCGCAGACGTGGGTGCCGTGGCCGTTCGGATCGTTCAGCGTACCGGGATTCACGCGATGGATCACTTTTTTGAGCCGGTTTTTCAGATCGGGATGGCTCTCGTCTACGCCGCTGTCCGCCACGGCCACAATCTGGCCGGTGCCGTCCCACGGAAGGGGATTCTGCCCCTGCGCCGATTCGATTCCGATCGCCTCCCGGACGAAGTTGTTGGCCAGCTCCGGAATCTGGAAGAGGTCCACGGACGACACCTGGGGCATCCTCGCCAGCTCGGCGATGATCGACGAGTCCTTTTCGGTGTCGAAGCGGACCCGGCGCTTTCCGATGACGAGGTTTTCCGCCCGGAAATCCTTCTCGAGAGCCGCGGCCACCACGGGGATGTCCTCTGCCTCGTGGCAGCGGACCTCGTAGGTGACCTTCGGAGCCTCCTCTCCTCCCGGTGCCATCCCCAGCATCGGAGGCCTCTCCAGTTCCTCCTCCTCCTCGACGCCCACCGCTTCCCGGATTTTCTCGATCGCGGTCAGCCGGCGCAGGGTGTGGACAGCGCTGTAGAGCACGACGCGGACGACGAAGCTCAGATCTTCCACCTGGCCCTTCTGCTCGTCCGTGAGCTTCGCCTTGTAGGCGTACTCGGGCACGTAGCTCCCCAGCTCAATTCCCAAAGCGTCCAGCTTCTCCTTCCAGTCAGGGCGGATCGGGCCCTTGAGCTGGATCATGTACACGTTCTCGGCGCCGGCCGCGGCCTCGCGGATGGGTGAGGGCGGGGCGAATTCCTCATCGACCGCGGACAGGAACTCGCCGGCAGCGTCAGCGTCCTGCTGGCCAGGCTCGAGCCACGAGAGGTTCGGCTGCGCGGGGACCTCTTCGACGACGAGCCCCTTCTCTTCCAGGGCCTCGACGTCCGCATCGTCGCCCGCTCCGTAGACGTACATGCCGCTCCGGGTGACCGGCCCCCGCTTCTTCAAGACCGCGTCCGCGGCAGACTGATCGTCCTCCGAAAGGCACTGGATCACGAGATTCCGGATGGCCATACAGCTTCCTCCTCCTGGCAGGAACCGCGCAGGTCCCGCACTTCGTTGCAGAGGAAGTTATCAGACCGGGCCGAGGCGGTAGAAGCTCAACGAGCTTTCGCCATATCGTCGAGTCTCTACCTTGACGAGAGGGCCCACCTGAACCGGAAGCTCCCGGCGGGAGGAATGCTCCACGCACACCTGCGCCTCCGCCGCCAGAAGGGGGGCGACGCCCGTCAGGAGCTCCTCATACGCATTGAAGACATAGGGAGGATCGGCAAACACCAGCTCGAACGGCCCCGCCCCCTCCTCCGCCAGCCGGGCGAGCCCTGCCGGAAGGCTCATCCGCCGGATCCCGATCCCCTCCCCTAGAAGCCCCGCATTCGCCTCCAGGATCTCGACCGCCCGCCGGTCTTCGTCCACCGCCAGAGCAGAGAGGGCACCGCGGCCAATCGCCTCCAACCCCACGACCCCGCTCCCGGCGAAGAGGTCGAGCACCCGGGCCCCCTCCAGATCCTCCCGCCACATCGAGAACAGGGCCTCCCGAACCCGCCCCTCCGTGGGCCGGGCGCGCGGGGGGACGGCCAAGCCGCGGCCCTTGTGGTCTCCTCCGGTGATGCGGACGCCGGGTTTCATGGACGGGGATTGTATCGTCTCCCCGTAGGAGGTTGCGCGGCATCCCAGTTTGTGCTCAGGCCACCTCGCTCACAGCACCCGGGCCTTTACGAGCCAGTCGCGGTCTTCGGGATCGAGGCCCTCTTCGGCGCCTCGGACCGGTTTCCCGTGCAGGGACGCCTCCAGATCCACTTCGGCCACCATCAGCTCGTCTTTCGGGTTCAGAGGCACGGCCTTCTCGAGCGCCAGGTGCACGTCGTGCGCCGTGTGGTCGGTCTTGACGAACCAGAGAGACTCCAGAGGGTGGCAGGTGTTTCCGAGGCTGTTCAGGGCTTCGGTGACGTCTATTCGGTGACCCTTGTGCGCGGCCTTGGAGGTGTGGAACGGGCCGGAAGGATTGCGCGAGGTGCAGGTCACCGCGAAGACCTTGCCGCCTCTGTGGGGTTGGGACGACCGATGTTTCAGGTTTCTGCCGGTTCCGAGCTCCCCCATGTGCACCGGGAAAACCAGAAGCTTGTCATTCCGGTCGTCCGGATCCTCCATAGCCAGCTCACCGGTGATCGCCGCGAGCACTTCCCGGGGCGACCGGTCCGCGCCGTAGATCCAGGGACCGTTCAGGATGTGAATGCCTCCGCCGAGGTGCTCGACACTCTCCTTGAGCGTGTCGTAGTTCTTCACCGGCTCCTGCAGATCATAGTTGATCAATTGGAGCATGATCGTTTCCTCCTGCTGTCAGACTAGGAAGATTCGAGAGAAGAGGCCACCTCTCTTGGAGCGGGGATCATGATCCATCCGGGTGGCTTCCGGCTGCCCCACCCTTCTGGGGAGGATGCCCTCTGCATCCGGTTTTTTACATATTCCATTTTTGGCAAGAGCCGCCCCTCAGGTTGCAGGCCTACGCAGATTTCGTTATCCTCGGAAGGTCTCTAAAACAACCGCGAAGGAGCCGACATGAGAGGCGCTTCGATCTCGGGCAGGCCTTGGCTTTTCGTGCTGGTGGCGGTGCTGGCGTCCTGGCCGGCTTTCGCCCAGAAGAAGCACACCTCCAGCCCTCACCAGCCGACCCACCAGTATCTGGCGGGAGAGGCTTTCGAATTGCTCCGCCACGATCCGGCGAGCCCGAGCGAGATGGTCGCGGAGCTGGCGAGCTACATCGGCCCGAAGGTGGTGGACTGGTGCTACTGGCGCAATGCTGGCGACCGGTTCAACGTCACCTATGGAGGGAAAGAAAACAATTCCCAGCCCGATTCGAAGGAGACGCGCTGCAGCGCGGGGGGAAACCAGTTCGTGGTGCCTTACGCGGACTACACGGCGGCCGATTGGCGGGACGAGGACGATAACAACGGCGAGACGGTGGGAACGGAGGGCAACGACATCATCGAGGGGACGCACGAGGAAGATCAGTACGATCCTCTCCGCCAGGTGTACTTCACAGGCCTGGAGTCCGTCTGCAGCTTCTTCAACCGTCATTTCTGGGAACCGGACGATTATAACTTCGGTGTTTTTGATACGGGACTCTCGGTGTGTCCGTTGCTTCCCGCCGACGCTCTGGGGAGCGCGGTCAACAAGGCGGAGCTCTACTGGACCCGCGCCAAGACCGAATACCTTCTGGGCAACAAGGATCTCGCCTATCACTATCTCGGCCGGGTGGTTCACCTCCTGGAGGACCTGAGCTCCACTCCGCACACCCACAACGATCCGCATCCTCCTCCGGTCAATGACGACGAATTCGAAGAGTACATGGGGCGCAAGGACGGAGACTGGGACCGGAATCCCGCGACCGGTGAAGTGGCGGCAGGCCGCCGCGGGTTCGACAACAATTACATCCGTTGGGGCTGGGACCACATCTCCAATGCGTCCGTGAAGCTGACTCCCACGGATCCGGACAACCTTTCGCAGAAGATCCACGACGAATGGTACGGGATCAAGTTCCAACACCGGGGCCAGGACAATGGCTGGCCGGCCTGGGCTTTCGGAAAGGCGCAGCCCAATCCGGCCGAGGCGCGGCGGCAGCTCAACCTGCGAAGCCGCCTTTTCCGTCTCTTCTACTCTCTCGCCGAAACGACCGACGATTTCCCGAGCGACAGCCGGGACGGCGACGACCGCCGATACGACCGCGACAACGACGGCTTCGACATCGTCGAGGACGACGTCTTGGAGTACGCCGACACGATCCTGCCGGCCGCCATTTCGCACATCGCCGGTCTCTACCGTCTGTTCTGGAGCGAGACCCACTTCCCGGCTCCACCCTCTGCCATGCTGCTGCTCCTCGACCGGACGGGCTCGATGTCCCTCGCGATCAGGCCGGCGACCGGCAACACCCGCTGCCGCGACGCCCTGACGATCGCGCGTCAGGACGCGCGGTCCTTCTTCGCCAGCGGCGGCTCCAAAGCGGCCGTGTGGAGCTTTTCCGGCGACGGGATCGAAAACCTGACCGGCGGATTCGTGAGCGAAGCGGCCGTGATGGCGGTCCTGGACAGCCTACCGCCCGAGGGTTGCGATGGCTCGACTCCGCTGGCCGAGGCGATCTGTGCCGCAAGCGACGAGCTGGCCGCGAAATTTCCGGAGGCGCCGCACGGCGGACGGCTGCTCGCCATCAGCAGCGATGGGGGCGAAAACGACAGCAGTGGCCAGTGCGAGGGGCCCGAGAGCCTGAGCGGACCGCCGTACGATCCCGGGTCGTGGCAGCAGAAGGTACGCGACAAGGTGATCCGCCAGAGCACCGTGATCTCCCGCTTCTGGAACAGCCTTCAGAAGCGGAGCTTCGACGTTGAAACCGGCAATGCGAAGCCCGAGGATTCCGATCTCGATTTCTTCACGGAGCTGGCGAAGACCTCGGGCGGAGTCGCCACCACGGCCGATGACGTCGGCGCGTTCCCGCCGGCTTTCACTCCGGTGCCCCAGGATCCGTCCTGCGCCACGGGGATCGCGTTGGACGACGGCAGCTTCGAGAACGCCTTTGCGTCTTCCGATACCTTCTCCGGCGCCGTCCAGTACGCCATGCGCTTCAACACCGGCGGGCCCACCGCGCTCAAGAGCGTCTGTGTCTGCTTCTCGCAGCGCAATCACGCCGCGGCTCTTCCCTTCACGCTCGCGGTGCTCGATGACAACGGCGCGCAGGGCTCGCCGGGCACGACGCTCGCCGAGGTGGAGGCATTCGCGGCGAGCGTTCCGACGTTCCCTTCGGTGGGCTTCTACCGGGTGGACCTCCGCGGCGTGGCCACGGATGGCAGCTTCTTCCTCGGCCCGCGCTGGGCTCCCAACCAGAGCCAGACCAAGTTCTGGGTGTGCGCCGACACCACGGGCGGAAAGAAGCTGCCGGCGTACGTCCGCTTCAATCAGGAGCCCTGGGACAATCTCGCGAGCTTCGCGTCCTACTCCGCCCTGGGCATCCGGACGCAACCGTCCTGCGTTCCCGACGCGACGACGCTCTGCCTGAACGGCGGCCGGTTCAAGGTCCAGGCCGGTTTCAAGAACGGCAGCGGCACGGGACTCGGCCACGCGGTCGCGCTCACCCGGGACACCGGCTATTTCTGGTTCTTCGATCCGAACAACGTCGAGATGGTCACCAAGGTGCTCACCGGCTGCGGCGCGAACCAGCGCTTCTGGGTCTTTGCCGGAGGCCTGACGGACCTGGAGACCGCGCTGACCGTGACCGACACCGTCACCGGCGTGGTCCGGACCTACCGCAATCCTCAGGGCACGGCCTTCCGGCCGATCCAGGACACCGGAGCGTTCGACACCTGCGCGGCGGCTTCCCCGGCCTCCTTCGAATCGGAGAGCGCCCCGCCGGCTCTTCCGCTCTTCGCGCCGGCGCCGGCCAAGGCACCCTGCGCTGACACTCCGACGAGCCTCTGCCTGAACGGCGGGCGGTTCCGCGTTTCCGCCACCTGGAGGACCGGCGCCGGCTCCTCGGGCGCGGGCCAGGCCGTGCGGCTCACGGGCGACACGGGCTACTTCTGGTTCTTCGACCGGGAAAATCTCGAAGTGGTCGTCAAGACCCTGAACGCCTGCGCGCTGAACAACCGCTTCTGGGTCTTCGGAGCCGGGCTGACCTCGGTGCGCACCGAGATCACCGTGGAGGACACCACGACCGGCGCCGTCAAGAAATACACCAACCCGCTCAACACGCCTTTCCAGCCGATCCAGGATACCCAGGCTTTCGCGACGTGCCCTTGAGCTGAGAATTCCGCCCGCCGGATCCCCCTTCCGCAGACGCCGGTAACATGCCGGCGTCTTTTTTGTCCCGCTTACACGTTCCTGAGATACTATAGGTACGGAACGGGGATGAGGAATGCACGGGAAAGGAGAAAGCCTTCATGATCGACGGCAACACCAGGAACTGGCCGGACCTAAAATTTCAAAAATTCGCTCCCACGGAGATGCGCCAGATCGACCAGGAGATCGATCGCGAGCTCCTGGAGATGGATCTGCGTGCCCTGCGAAACAAGGCCAACCTCACGCAGGAGTCGCTGGCGCGGCGGATGGACAGCACGCAGTCTGAGCTCTCGAAGATGGAGCGCCGCGACGATCACCGGCTCTCGACGCTGCGCCGGTACATCGAGGCGCTTGGCGGCGAGCTCGAGATCTGGGCCGTCATCAACGGCCGGCGGATCCGGATCCTCGAATGAGGGTGAAGCGCTGACAAGGTTTCCCGGTGTACGGCAAGGTTCTTGCTATCTCCCTCCATCGTAGTGGCACTACTGCCAATCTACCTCTGGAGGAAACATGAATAGACAGATGGGTAGGAGCCTGAGGCTGTTGGTGATTGCCGCTCTGTCGTTTGCCGCAACCGCGGCCTGGGCGGCGGAACCCGGAACCGACACGGTCGGCAAGGGGAAACGCGACGCCACCTGGATGGGCGGGCCCTACACGGCCGGAGTCCCCAACCAGCTCGGTTGCCTGGGAACGTCCGACCCCACCTGCGACGCCTTTGCCCTGAGCGTGGACCTGAAGCCGGGTGCCCGGTTCGCGGTGGGGATCGCGTCCGAGATCGAAGGGGACGACTACGATCTCTATGTCTACTACCCGGACGGCACCGAGGCGGGCCGTTCCGCCAATGCGGGGGGAAACGAGTCGGTGGTCATCCAGCACTCCCTGCTCCACGGCACGGGCCCCTACCAGGTGCGCGTGCTCCCCTTCGACGTCACCAGCGGATCGACTTACCAGGGCGTGGCCCATTCCACCCGTGAGGCGGCGATCGAGCCCGAGGATCCGAATGCCTGTCTCGAGGCGGTTCCCGCCACCCTCGGGATCGCCGGAGTCACGGATAGCGGCCAGAGGGTGTCGCTCGACGTCGCGGTCCTCCTCGACGGTGTCTCGGTCGGGGTGGCCGACCAGATCATGACCAAGGCCGCGGAATCGTACGCTCCCCTTCGCGTCGACCTCCGGGTCGCCTCCTACAAGACCGTCGCCTTCACCGGAACCGAGGGAGACGACATCATCCAGCAGGCCAAGAATTATTACGGAGGCGTGCGGCCCGCGGGATCTGACCTGGTTTACGTTCTTACCAGCAAAGACATCACCACGGACGGCGACACCGGCCTGGCGGGCCTGGCCGACTGCATCGGCGGCGTGCGCTTCGCGAATCACGCCTTCGCCGTGGGCGAGGCGGTGGGGATCGAAGAGACTGCGCTCGGCCCCTTCCTCCTGGAAGTGGACGCCCATCCGGAGATCGCCGCCCATGAGCTCGGCCACTTGATGGGGGCCCATCATCACTACGCCAACTGCGTGGAAGGCGTTCTCCAGGGCGCGCCGAACGATCTCTCCCCCTGCACTCTCATGTTCAACTTCGTGGACTTCCAGTCGTTGAACTTCGCCCAGCTCGATGGAGCGGTCGTTCGGGGTCACGCGGTGAAGCACGCTTCGCCGTAGGACGGCGTATCCTCGCCGCTTGTCCGCGAATCAAAGGCGGCCCCTCGGGGCCGCCTTCTTACTTCTTCTCCCCCACCTGGTCGGAATCGGGCATGTAGACGGTCAGCCCCTTGTCCGGCATGGTATGGGAGGTACCGGCGATCAGTTGGCGAGCGTATTCTGTGAAGAAGAAATCGAAGGGATCTTTCGGATCGGCGTCGATGATCTGGAGGTCGGCGCCGTGCATGGTGAGCTTGCCGAAGCTCAGCTCTCCCCCTCTGTAATACATGTAGTGCTCTGCGGAGGGTATGGAAGGATGCAGCTTCTTTCCTGAACCCTTTCCATAGATCTGGACGATGCGGTCTCCTTCGATCCGCACGGCGGTGACCCGGCCGTTCATATGCGGCGGCGGGAGGAGGCGCTCGGGGTCGAGAACGAGATCGTTCTCCACGACCTTGATCCCCTTGGACTCCTGCGATTTGATCATCTCGGAAAGCTCGATGTCGAAGAGGTCCAGAAGCCCCTTGACCGGGAGATCCCCCGCCTTGATCTTCGAAGGATGGAAGAGGATGTCCCCCTCCGGAGTCGCCGAGAGGTCCCCCTCCAGAGTGGCATGGATGGGAATCTTTTTCTTGAGAGTCGAGGACTGCACCAGGTGGCCGTCTTTGATCTCGATTTTCACGTCCTTGACCGGGGCATCCGGGCCGGAGAAGGCGTAGCGATTCATCATCGCGCTCATGCTGGCCGCGGTCAGGGCGATCTCGCCGTCGTCGATGCGGAGGCGGAAGGAGGAAGGATCGTCGAACCAGACGGGCTCGCCCTCGCGGGTCGGCTCCAGCGCGCCGTAGAGTTGGCGGACCTCGAGGACCACATCAGGGGCAACCCGGTAGTCGACCCCTTTCATCTCGGTGAGAACCGGCCCCTCTTCGCGCAAGGGCCTGCGGGCAGGCTGCGCGCCGCGCTGGGGTTGCGGATTTCCGGGGTTGCGTCCGCCGCATCCCGAAACCACCAGGAGCAGCACCAGGAAAACGTCGCGAGAGCGCGCCGCGTGTCGCATTTCGACAGAGAGAATTTTGCACTTTTCATGCCATGAGCTCCTCCTCTCCGGCACATGCCTTGCTTCGTTTCGAGCTTGAACACATCGCTCTGGGTGGCGCGTTGCCAGTCACGGAGGGATCTTTCCGGCAAGGAGTTGCAGCATGACCGAAAAGAAACTGGCAAAGGGTCTGGGTTGGTTCAGCATCGGATTGGGGCTTACGCAAGTGGCAGCGCCCCGCTGGCTGGGAGAGAAAATCGGCATCGGCGACCGCGCGTGGCTCATGCGGGCCCTGGGAGTCCGCGAGATCATGACGGGCCTGGGCGTGCTCGCTCAGCAGCCCCGGCCGGTCCTTCCGATGTGGGGGCGCGTGATGGGCGACCTCATGGACCTGGCGCTCCTGGGGGCCGCGCTCAAGTCCCCCGACAACGACCACGGCCGTGTGGGCGTGGCGACGGGTATGGTCTTGGGCGTCGGCCTGGCGGACCTGGCAGTAGCCCGGATGCTGGAAAGCCGGTAGTAAGAAGCCGGCAGGGATGCCGGCGCTCCCAGCAGCTATACTGAGACCATGGACTCAGCCCTCGACGACGATCGAGAGGGTTCGCTTCCCTCTCCCGCGCGGACGTTCCGGATCGCCTTTCTGGCCTTGGTGGCCGTGGTCAACGGGATCGCCTTGTGGCTGGCCTGGAAAGACCGGAGCTGGGGCGCGCTCGGGATCGCGCTTCTCTACGGACCGATCGCCAACGGAGCTCTGGCGCTCACTTCGCTCCTCGCGATTCCGTTCCTGAAGGCGAGAGATCCTTTCCTGTCTGTCAGCAACCACACCGCGCTGTCTCTCGCGATCCCTACGGTGGCGGGCCTCATCGACGCGGCCGTCATCTTGTCGATGGATCTGCGCGGCTGCTGATCGCTGTAATGATCCTGTAAGGATCGCTCCCACAGCATCGATCTCCTCGGGCCTTCTCCGGTCCGGCTCGCTCTTTGCAAACCCGTTCTTCCCCCTGTTGTCCGGTCCTCGAGACTGGACGGGCTACTGGAAGCACCTCTCGACGCATCAAGGAGAATCATCAATGAAAAAGAGGTCTTTTCTTGGCTCCCTCCTGCTCTGTTTCGCGGCCTTCGGTGATCCATGCCAGGCTTCGGAGTGGATCTCGGTCTCGCCCGGGGTGATGCAGCGCACCCTGGACGACAAGATCGAAACTCTCGGATTCGGCGCCGAAGGCCTGCGCTTTCGGCTCGAAGGGCTCGAGGTGCACCTCGCGTTCCTGAGACAGGAATATTCGCTTTATCCATCCCGCGCACTGCGACAGGCAATCCGCGCCCAGCGGGCGGAGGTCCTGCGCACCGAAGCGGCCTTGCGGAAGGCGGATGGGGACGGCCGGCTGGAGTCTTCGCGCGAGGCGATTCGCAACGAGGCGGGCGCCTGCCCGGTCGACTACGACGCCACGGCCGATGCCTTCCCGCTCTCCCAGGGGGTGAGCGCCAACGCGAGCTCCTCGTTCAACAACGACTGCGGGTACAGCGGCGAGGTGTACGCCCACGCCTACGCCAGGGCCACGGCGGCAAACAACACGGTAACGACCCGGACGCTGAGCGATCCGGCACCCAACACCCCCCGGATGGGCGGCAACGTCACGGCCTCGGCCTCGGCCAGCGCCGACGGCGTCAAGGACTGCTATTCGTACGCCTACTCCTCCGTGATCAACTACGATCTCGAAATCATTTACGAAGTTTCCGACACCAACACCCAGTGCAGCGGGGCCGCGGCCGTCCGCCCGTTCGCGAGCGATGCGCCATCCAACGTGACGATGCCCGCCTCGCCGCCGCTCGATCCCAACAGCTCAGCGATCGTCACGAACCTGAACGGCGAATCTTGGCACGACGCCATCCTCTATGCTCACGGCGTCTCCGTCTTCGACGCCAGCGCCGGCACTCCCCGCACCATCGTCTGCACGGGGACCCCGGGCCCGTGCGACCTCTCCCAGCAGCCGGTGCCGATCAACGCCGCCTGGAAGCCTTCGAGCGGCAGCACGGCGAAGATGTCGGTCGTCGACTATACGAAACGGAAGATCTACGACTTCCACGGGGTGGTGACCAACGCGGACGGCACCGTGAAGATCAACGCGGACGGCACGGTCACCGCGAAGTACGGCGGGGTCACTGACCTGGACGGCAGCGGATCTCCGGGCGTCAACGGCGCGAACCTCTCCCACCTGTTCGGTCTCGTACGCGTCTTCGAGATGGAGCGCGCCGCGGCCGATCCGGCCAACGCGATCCAGCACGCTCTGGCTTTCGTCAGCAACTACGTCTGCACGAGCTACCGCTATCCCGCCGGCCGGAGCAACGGGTATGCCTCGGGAGCCGGCTGCATTCCGATGGGCGGCCGGATCTTCCTCGACAGCACCGCGGACTGCTCCACCGTCTCCCCGGTGGGAGAGAAAGCGATCTGCTACGCGCTCCAGAAGTACGGTGCCTATGCGATCGGAACCACGGACTCGGCGTTCAGCCTCGAGTTCGAAAACCCGACGAACGGCCAACCGGGAGGCTCCGCTCCCGACCCGTATCCCGGTGTGGGACTCTCCGGGGATTACTACGGGATCGAGCACCTTCCGTGGTCCAAGCTCAAGGTGGCGGCCGACTGCCGGTGCAGCCCCTCCGACCTGGCCGCGGCCAGCGGGCGCCCATTCTCGCCGAAGGCCCCGTCCAACGGGACGCTTCCCGCCTATCCGTCGCTCGACCCGGACGGCGCGGCGATGCTCGCCAACCTGAACGGCGGCTCCTATCACGGCGCCAACCTCTACAGCTACGGCATCCCCGTGTTCGACGCGAGCGTGGGGACCTCCCGGTCGATCGTCTGCACCGAATCCTGGGGGACGTGCCCCTTGGCCGGGAAGCAGGTGCAGATCAATCCATCCTGGAAGCCGTCGGGCGGGAGCAATCGGGAGATGACGGTGATCGATTACGCCGGCCGCAAGGTCTACGACTTCTACCAGGTGGCCGTCGACGCGGACGGCACGGTGAAGATCAATGCGGACGGCACGGTCTCCACGGGTTGGGGCGCGGTGTCCGACCTGGACGGAAGCGGGCGGTCCCCCGGCCATCACGCGGATCTCTCCTTCCTGTTCGGCCTCGTGCGCGTCTTCGAGATGGAGCGCGCGGCGAGCGATCCGGCCAATGCCATCCCGCACGCGCTGGCGTTCGGCAGCCAGTTCGTCTGCGGCGACGCCTACCGCTTCCCCGCCGGCTGGGAAAACGGCTCTTTTGCGGGAGCCGGCTGCGTCCCGGCGGGCACCCGCGTGTTCCTGGACAGCTCGGCCGACTGCTCCACCGTCTCGCCCGTGGGAGAAAAAGCGATCTGCTACGCGCTCCAGAAGTACGGAGCGTATGCGGTAAGCCACTCGGGCTCGGCGTTCACCCTTCAGTTCGAGGTCCCGACCGCCGGACAGCCGGGCGGCTCGGGGGCCGATCCGTACCCCGGCGCAGGGTTCACGGGGGACTACGATGATCTGTCGAGCATTCCGTGGGCGAAGCTGAAGGTGGCGAAGGACTGCCAGTGCACGCCGTACTAAAAGACGGGTGAAGGGACTGCAAGGACTGCAGGGACCGCAAGGACGACAAAAACATCCTTGCGGTCCTTGCTGTCCTTTGGGTCCTTTCTGCCATGCAGATCCTCTGTAATGTTCCTGTAAGGGCCCCTTCCCTAGAATGGAAGATCTGCCCGGATCCCCGCGGGTCCGACGTTCTTTCCCAGCTTCTGAACAGCCTCTCTCCCAAGGAGTCCATCAATGAAGAAGAGGTCTTTTCTGAGCCCCCTCCTGCTCGGCTTGGCAGTCTTCGCAGGCTCGCTCCCCACCTTCGCCGGTACCTTGAATCCGGCTTCGGCGGACCTGCTCGGCCAGTTGGAGGCCAGCGGGTGGCAGACAGTCACCCCCGGAGTGGTGCAGCGCACCCTCGCAGACGGCAAAATCGAAACTCTCGGATTCGGCGCGGACGGCCTGCGCTTCCAGCTTCAGGAGCTCGAAGCCCATCTCGCGTTTCTTCGCAAGGAATATTCCCTTTATCCGTCCCGCGCACTGCGCCAGACGATCCGGGCCCAGCGGGCGGAGGTCCTCCGCGTCCAGGCGGCCTTGAGAAAGGACGCGGACGGCGGGCTTGTATCCTCTCGCGAAAGCCTCCTCGCCGAGGGGACCCAATGCCCGGTCACCTACGACGCCACGGCGGACGCCTACCCTCTCACCCAGGGCGCCAACGCGAGCTCGAGCTCTTCGTTCGACAACGATTGCGGCTACACCGGCGAGGTGTACGCCCATGCCTATGCCAAGGCCACGGCCGCGAACAACTCGATCGCCACGATGACGCTCTCCGATCCCGCTCCCAACACCTCGCGGGTCGGCACCAAGGTGGCGGCCACGGCCGCGGCGGGCGTCAGCGGCGTCCAGGATTGCTATTCGTACGCCTACTCCTCCGTGATCAGCTACGACGCCGGAGTGAGCTATTCGCTGTCGGAAGAGAGCCGCCTGTGCAGCGGCACGGTCGGCGTCCGCCCGTTCGCGGCGACCGCGCCGTCGAATGTGATCCTCCCCTCCTCCTCGCCGCTCGATCCCAACAGCGCGGCGATGGTGGGAAACCTGAACAGCTACAAGCACAAGGCGAGCCTCTACGCCTATGGCAGGCCGGTGTTCGACGCGAATGCCGGGACTCCGCGCGCGATCGTCTGCACCAAGCCTTGGGGAACGTGCGACCTTTCCCAGAAGCAGGTGCCGATCCACGCGAGCTGGAAGCCGTCGAGCGGCGACGGAGCGATGTCCGTGGTCGATTACACCAATCGAAAGGTCTATGACTTCTACCAGGTGGCCAGGAACGCGGACGGTACCGTGGCGATCAATGCGGACGGCTCGGTCTCCGTGGGCTGGGGCAGCGTCGTCGACCTGGATGGCGACGGGCTCTCGACCACCGCCCCGGGACTGGTCAACCTGTTCGGCGCGGTGCGCGTGTACGAGATCGAGCGCGCCGCCGCGGACCCGGCGAACGCCATCCAGCACGCACTGGCGTTTTCAAGCCCCTACATCTGCCCCACCTGGCGCTACCCCGCCCAGAAGAGCGGCGGATCCTCGACGGTCGCCGGCTGCATTCCCATGGGCACCCGCGTGTTTTTGGACAGCGCGGCGGACTGCTCCACCGTCGCCACGGCCGGCGAAAAGGCGATCTGCTACGCGCTCCGGAAGTACGGAGCCTACGCGGTGGCTTCGGGGGGCAACTCGTTCGGACTGTATTTCGAAACTCCGACCGACGGGCAGCCGGGCGGCTCGGGCCCCGATCCGTACTCCGGCGCCGGCCTCGTGGGCGACAACTACGACCTGGTGAACATCCCGTGGTCCCGCCTCAAGGTGGCGGCGGACTGCCGGTGCAGCTCTTCCGATCTGGCGCTTTCGAGCGGCCGGCCGTTCGCGGCCAAGGCGGCCTCCAACCTGCTGCTGCCCGGCTCCCCGAAGGTGGACGTGGACAGCGCGGCGATCGTCACCAATCTGAATTCCAGCCGGCACACGGCGAGCCTGGACGAGTACGGGATCTCCGTGTTCGACGCCAGCGCGGGAACGCCGCGCACGATCGTCTGCACGAGGGCGTGGGGAACGTGCGACGTCTCCCAGGCGCAGGTGCCGATCCACGCGAGCTGGAAGCCGGCCCGGGGGAACGGGACGATGTCCGTGATCGATTACCCCAACCGGAAGATCTATGACTTCTATGACGTCGTCCGGAACGCGGACGGCACCGTCAAGATCAATGCGGATGGCACGGTGTCGGTCGGCTGGGGCAGCATCTCCGATCTCGACGGCAACGGGCGGTCCGTGGCCGTGAGCGGCTCGAACCTGTCCTACCTGTTCGGCACGGTGCGCGTCTTCGAAATGGAACGGGCCGCGACCGACCCGGCGAACGCCATCCAGCACGCGCTGGGGTTCACCAGCAAATACGCCTGCAGCACCTGGCGCTACCCCGCCACGGGAGCCGGCGGCACGTACGCGGGAACCGGCTGCATCCCCGTGGGCGCCCGCATCTACCTGGACAGCGGAGCGGACTGTTCCACTGTCTCGCCGGCCGCCGAAAAGGCGGTCTGCTACGCGCTCCAGAAATACGGCGCGTACTCGATCGGAAGCGGAGGCTCGACGTTCTCCTTCAAGCTCGAGGTTCCGACCTACGGCCAGGCCGGCGGCTCGGGCCCTGATCCCTATCCTGGCGTGGGCCTCGTCATGGATTACTACGACATGGTGAACATTCCGTGGTCTCGCCTCAAGGTGGCTGCCGACGGGCAGTTTGCGCCTTACTAGAAATCAAGGACTGCAAGGACGTCAGGGACTGCAAGGACGATACAAACGTCCTTGAGGCCCTTGCCGTTCTTTGGGTCCTTTCTCTGGTGCACGGCTGTAATCCCCCTGTAATCTTCAACTCTTCAGGATCTTCTTGGATGGCGTACATACCAAGGAGATCACCGATGAAAAAACAGCTCCTCCTCGTTTTCCTCCTCCTCGGCCTCACTCTCGCAATCTCGCGCCCTGGGCTCGCCGCCTCCTCGATCTCGCCGGATCGGCTTGATGCATTGCTCGAGGCGGGTTGGACCGAGGTCCAGCCTGGGGTGATGCAACGCACCCTCGACAACGGCACGGTCGAAACCCTGGGGTACGGCGAAGACGGCCTGCGCTTCCGGCTCACGGAGATGAAAGAGCACCTCGCGTTCCTCAAAAAGGAGCTCACGCGGCGGCCGTCCTCGGAGCTGCGCCAGGCGATCCGCTCCTACCAGGCGGAGATCCGCCGCGTGCAGAAGACCTTGAAAAATGGCGGCTCTGCCTCCTCGCTCTCCTCCGCCGCCGAAGGCCTCGTGGCCGGCTTCGGCTGCACGGCCAACTACAACGGGACCGCGAGCGTCCTGCCGCTCACCAAGGGCGCCAGCGCCGAGGCGGACGCCTACTTTGAAAACGGCTGCGGCTACACCGGCGAGGTGTACGCCCATGCCTACGCCAAGGCCACGTCTGCGGCCAACGAGGTGGTGACCATGACGCAGAGCGATCCGGCCCCCAATACTCCCCGGATCGGCGGCAACGTCACTGCGAGCGCCGCGGTCACCGTCAACGGCGTGCAGGACTGCTACGCCTACTCCTATTCCTCGGTCACGAGCTACGACCTGGCCCTCAACTACTCCGTGTCCGCCACCAACTCCACCTGCCCGCAGCAGACGACCTTCCGCGGTACCCCGTTCACCGTGCCGGGAACGATCAAGGCCGCGGACTTCGACAACGGCGGTGAAGGGATCGCCTATCACGAGCTTTCGCCCTCCACCGGCCAGACCTACCGCTCGACCGGAATGGATCTCTACGGGGACACCGTCACGCACCTCGATACCGGAGAGTGGCTGGAGTATACGATCGACGTCACGACCCCGGGCACCTACAGCGTGGTCGCCCAGATAAGCTCGGAGATCCCGGGCTCGTTCCACGTTGAATTGGACGGTGTGAACGTGACCGGCTCGCTGGCCGTCCCGAACACGGGATCCATCAGCCGTTGGCAGTCGGTGGTCAAGGCAGGAGTGAGCTTTCCGTCCGGCCGCCACGTGCTACGGGTTGTCAGTGACGCGGCGTTCCATGGCTTTTACGCCCTGCGCATCGTCCCGGCGCAGTCGCCGCTCGGCGGCACCCCGTGGACCGTGCCAGGCTCCTTCTACGCAGCGAGCTTCGATGAGGGAGGCGAGCAGACTGCCTACCACGACACCACGGTGGGCTGCAGCGGAAGCTGCGGCAACCGCCTGGAGGATGTGGACCGCTGGGACAATGCCGTCTATCTCACCAAGACCGGCGAGTGGATGGAGTACACGGTCAACGTGACCGCCGCCGGCACCTACACCCTCTCCCTCCGAGTGGCCTGCGGTGAAGGCGGGTCGATCTTCCACGTGGAATTTGATGGTGTCAACGTGACCGGGCCGCTCACGATGCCCGCGACCGGCAATTGGAATTATTACCAGACCCTCACCAAGACGGGGGTGAGCCTCACCGCCGGGCGCAAGGTGATGCGGATCGTGATCGACGACGACAAGGGTCTTCTCGACGCCGGGTCGTTCGAAAAGATCACGATTCAGCCTTGATTCGCTGCGAACTGGGTGCCCTACCAAGGAGATTCTCGATGAAAAAGAAGTTCTTCCTCGTTCCCCTCCTGCTCGGCTTCACGGCTCTCGGGCTCTCGGCCTCCCCGATCTCTCCGGAACGGCTCGATGCATTGCTCGAGGCAGGTTGGACCGAGGCCCGGCCCGGGGTGATGCAACGCATCCTCGACAATGGCACGGTGGAAACCCTGGGATATGGAGAAGACGGCCTGCGCTTCCGGCTCACGGAGATGAAGGAGCATCTCGCGTTCCTCAAAAAGGAGCTCGCGCGGCAGCCGTCCACGGAGCTGCGCAAGGCGATCCGCTCCTACCAGGCGGAGATCCGCCGCGTGCAGAAGTCTTTGCAGACGGGTGGCTCCGGCTCGCTCGCCTCCTCCGCGGAGGGCCTCGTGGCGGGCACCGGCTGCACGGCCAACTACGACGGGATCGCGAGCGTGCTCCCCCTCACCAAGGGAGCGAGCGCCGAGGCGGACGCCTATTTCGAAAACGGCTGCGGCTACACCGGCGAGGTGTACGCCCATGCCTACGCCAAGGCTACGTCCGTGGCCAACGAGGTGGTGACCATGACGCTGAGCGATCCGGGGCCCAACCTCACCCGGGTCGGCGCCAACGTCGCCGCGAGCGCCACGGTCACGGTCAACGGCGTGAAGGACTGCTACGCCTACTCCTACGCCTCAGTCACGAGCTACGACCTCGCCCTCACCTACTCCGTATCCGCCACCAACTCCACCTGCCCGCAGCAGACGACCTTCCGCGGCACCCCGTTCACCGTGCCGGGGATGATCAAGGCCGCGGACTTCGACAACGGCGGAGAGGGGATCGCCTACCACGAAGCGACGCCGAGCTCCGGTCAGGTCTACCGCTCGACCGGGATGGACCTTTACGAAGACAATGTTCTCTGGCTCGAGCCCGGAGAGTGGCTGGAGTACACGATCGACGTCGTCACCCCGGGCACCTATTCCGTGATCGCCCAGGTGAGCGCAGCCGGGGTCGCGGGCGGGCCGTTCCACATCGAGTTGGACGGCGTGAACGTGACCGGACCGCTCACCATCCCGGCAATGCCGACTTGGGGTGACTGGAGCTCGATTACGAAGGAAGGTGTGAGCTTCCCCGCCGGCCGGCACGTGCTGCGGATGGTCGCGGACTCCGGCTTCTCCGGTTTTTACTCACTACGTATCGTCCCGGCGCTGTCGCCGTTCGGTGGCACGCCCCGGGCCCTGCCGGGCTCCTTCTATGCGGCGGACTTCGACGAGGGAGGCGAGCAGATGGCCTACCACGACACCACCGCGGGCTGCGACGGAAGCTGCGGCCACCGCCTGGCGGACGTGGACCGCTGGGAGGGTATCGTTTTCCGCACCAGGACCGGCGAGTGGATGAAGTACACCGTCAACGTGACCACGGCGGGCACGTACAACTTGGTTCTCCGAGTTGCCGCCCAGTCTGGCGGAGCCCTCTTCCACGTGGAATTCGACGGCGTGAACGTCACCGGGCCGCTCACCATGCCCACGACCGGCGCCTGGGAAAATTTCCAGACCCTCACCAAGACGGGAGTGAGCTTGACCGCCGGGCGCAAGGTGATGCGGGTCGTGATCGACGACGGCCACGGCAATTACGACGCCGGATCGTTCGAAAAGATCACGCTTCAGCCCTAAAAATCCCTTTTCCCCGACCTCGACACCAGCTCCACGAACTCGCGGCGGATCCGGTCCCTCAGCACGAACAGCGTGATGGGGGTCCGAACGCCTTCGAGCTCGATGCCGCGCTTGTCCATGGTGAAAGTGATGATGCGGTAGAGCTCGCCGTCCGCGCGCTTGAGCACGTCGCCGGGACGGGGGTCGTAGTCGACGGGGAGCTCGTCCGCCAGTTTCTTGATGTCCTTCACCTTGGTGCCCAGCTCTTCGACGACGCGGACGACGCGGGAGAGGTCGAGCGGCAGCGAGTCGTAGCGGCCGAAGTGGAAGACCTGGAGCTCGCGGCCCGGGAGGTTCAAAATGAGGTCGCAGCGCTCGATCCAGCTCCCTTCGACGCCGCGCTCCAGGCGGTCAAGGCGGGAGAGATCCACCTCGGTCAGGCGGTTCAGGTAGGCCTCCAACTCCCTGGGCCCCAGCTCGTAAAGGCCCATGGCTTCCTTGCCGATCTCGCCGTCCCGCAGGCGGATGGTGCCGTTGCCGAAGAGGGTGACCTCGCGGCGGCCCAGCTCGTTGGCGCACTCGTAGCGGACGACTTCGACGATGCGATCGGACGCGGTCTGCGCCAGGGACGGCAGGGCGGCGAGCAGGAGGACGGCGGCGAGCCATCCGGGGAGCCGGACCATCAGGAAACCTCCGTGAATCTGGACAAAGCATAGCGGAGCTCGTCGTCTTCCGCGACAACGCCGTCCAGACGCGCGCGGCGGACCGCCCGCAGCGCCTCTCCCACCCAGGGTCCGGGCGGGACGCCGGCGGCCAGAAGGTCCGAGCCGCGGAGGCGCAGCGCCAACCCGCGGAATTCCGTCAGGTCCCGGCGCACCCAGGCGCGCACCTCTTCATTCCCCGCGGCCATCAGCAGGAGCAGCTCTTCCCCGGAGAGAGGCTCCAGGGCCTCGGCGACCTGGTGGGGCCGCGGGTCTCGTCGCAGAACGGCCCAGACCGCAGCCTGCCGTTCCGGAAAGCCGGTCAGCAGCCGGCGGTTGTCTCCCGCGAGGAGGAGGCGGCCGGCGAGGCGCTCCAGGCCGCCCCTCCCGAGCCCTTCAGCCAGGACCATCAGGAGGAGGCGCCAGGCGAGGACGGGCGGATCGGCGATGCCTTCCAGCCGGTACCAGTCGTGCGCGGCGCGGGCTTCGCGGAGGCACTCGCGAACGTCGTCTGTCAGCGCGAGATCGCGGTCGATGACAGGGAGGAGCTCCAGCTCGGCCAGGCGCTCCAGGCCGCGGAGCGCGAGCGCCGGATCGTCCAGGATCTGGATGAGCTCGTCACGCAGGCGGGCGCCCGAGAGCTGGTCGAAGACCCCTTCGGCCAGGGCCACCTCGGCCAGGCGCAGGGTCTCGGGCGAGATCCTGAAACCGAGCCGCAGCTCCAGGCGCACGGCACGGAAGACGCGGGTGGGATCGTCCACGAACGAGAGGCTGTGGAGCACCCGGAGCGTCTTCTCTTTCAGGTCCCGCCGGCCGCCGAAGTAGTCGATGAGCTCGGGCGGACCTTCGGGCCCCAGGCGGATGGCCAGGGTGTTGATCGTGAAGTCCCGCCGGAAGAGGTCCTGGCGCAGCGCCGAGGTCTGCACCTCGGGGAGGGCGGCCGGAGCGCGGTAGAACTCGGTCCGGGCGGTCGCGACGTCGATGTGGAAGTCCTCGGGATCGATCACCACGGCGGTCAGGAACACCTTGTGCTCCCGCACCCGCCCGCCCAGAGCCTCGGCCAGGAGGCGGGCGAAGCCCAGGCCATCCCCTTCGACGACCAGGTCCAGATCCCGGTTCTCGCGCTCGAGCAGGAGGTCGCGCACGAAGCCGCCCACGAGGTAGACGGGGATGCCGTGCTCCCGGGAGACGGCGGCGATCCGCTCGATCCGGGTCTTCAGGAGCTCGGGGAGGCGGCGGTCGAGGAGCTTCGCGACCTGCTCCCGGCGCTCGCGCTGCTGCTCGGCCCGGCGGTCGATCCGCTCGTCCCCTTCGAGCCGGCCGTGAAGGTGCCGCAGGAGCTGCATCCGCGTGACGAGGCCGAGGGGGTGGCCGTCGGCCGGGTCTCCCACCAGGACGAAGCGCGGATGGCGCGCGAGCATCCTCTGCCCCACCTCTTCGGCGGGCGCCTCCGGTGGGACCCATTCGAGCTCGCGGGACATCACGGTCTCGACCGGCCGGCTCCCCCACCGGTGCTGGATCGCGGCGTCCAGGAGCTGCCGGGAGAGGGTGCCCACCACCCGGCCGGCGCCGTCCACCACGGGAGCGGCGTTGATGCGGCGGGTGTTCAGGCCCGCCTTGGCTTCGTCCACGGAGGCGTCGGCGGGCACGAGGTAGAACGGGGCGATCATGAGGTCTCGGGCGCGCGCGGCCGGGGGCAGGGCCTCCTTCAAGTGCGCGAGGAGGCGCTCCCGGGTTTCGAGGAGCGTCGTGCCCTTGAGCCGGGCCGCGGCGGCGGTCGCGTGGCCGCCTCCTCCGGCGAACGCCTCCAGGGTTTCGCCCAGGTCGAACCCTTCGAGGTCGCCGCGGGCGATGAGGGTCAACCGGTCCCCTTCCCCAAACAGGGCGAAGAGCATGGGAAGCTCGAAGATTTCCAGGCAGCGCGAGACGAGGGGGGCCAGCTCTTCGAGGTACTCCCCCAGCTCCACGACTACGACACCCACCCGGTGGCCGTGAATGCGGTGGATCTCCAGGTGCTGGAGCATCTGGTGGAGCACCTCGATGCGCGCCGGGTCGAGCGGGCGGACCCCGAACCGGCGGACGACGCCCAGATCCCCACCCTGGCCGAGGAGCCAGGCGGCCGCCTGGAGGTCTCGCGGCCCAGTTGTTGCATATGTCAATGAGCCGGTGTCCTCGTAGATGCCGAGAAGGAGCAGGGTGGCCTCCTCGGCCGAGCAGGGGACGCCACGGCGCTGCAGCTCTTCGACGAGCAGCGTGGACGTGGAGCCCGCCTCGGGGTCCACGATTCCCCCGGCCGCGGGGAAGTCGGACTCGGACGCCGGATGATGATCGTAGACCCAGACCTCGATGCCGGGATTTTCCTCCAGCCACTCGGCCAGCACGCCGGTCCGCTCCCGCTGCCGGGTGTCGCAGAGGATGAGCCGGGTGAGGGCCTTGGGGTCGATCTCCCGGTGCCGCAGCTCCGGAAGCTCCATCTGGCGGGCCTCGATCATGCGGCGCAGCGACTCCTCCCGGGAGCCCGGGAAGAAGAGGCGGGCGCCAGGGTGGAGCCGCTGGACGAGGAGCATGGCCGCAAAGCCGTCGAAGTCCGCGCCGATGTGCGTCGAGATGAGCTCCATGGGGCGGCATTGTACCGGGACCCGATTGCAGGAACCCGGCACACCTCCCCAGGGGGGACTTGAAATCCTGAAAGGAATAGCTATACTTGCATAAACGGCTGTCCTTTTTTTGAGGAGACTTATGATGAGCTTCCAATCTCTCCGTAAGCCGTACGCCTGGGTTCTGGCGCTCTCTGTCCTCCTCGTCTTCGTCGGGTCTGTCGGGGTGGCGCAGGCGAAGACGCACACCACGGACCCGGATGGGTCCCTGGTCCAGGCCACCGACTCTGCGGTGGTGACGCTGCCGGCCCGCGGCGGCAATGGCAATGGCAACGGCGGAACCAAGCCGCCTAAGCCGGACAAGCCTCCCAAGCCGGGCAATGGGAACGGCAACGGAAACGGCAATGGGAACGGTAATGGCAATGGGAACGGCAACGGGAACAACGGAGGCGGCGGCGCGCTGACCTTCGAGATCCGGCCCGACGTCTGGAACTTCAACTGGGAGCACGCGGAAGGCAACCTGCAGGCGTTCGTCCGCGGCGGAGATGCGGACGAGATCGACCTCGATTCGGTGGAGCTCAGCGTCGAGGGCGGTGAGGACTCCATCACTCCCCGCTCAGTGCGCTATGCCGGCAAGCAGGTCGTCGCCACCTTCTCCAAGTCCGAGGCGATCGAGCTGGTGGGCGACGACGCGGAGGCGGGCGACCGGGTCAAGCTGGTCCTCCAGGTCTCCGTCGGTGAGGGCGAGGACGCCGAGGACAAGGAGCTTACCGACCAGATCCGGCTCGTCGGCAAGCCGGACGACGACGACGGCAGCAGCGAGGAGGATGACATCCTCCTCAAGGTCTCGCCAGACGACTGGAACACGAACTGGGCGCGCAGCTCGGGCCTCGTCCACGTGTTCCTCCGCGGCGACGGCCTCGCGGACATCGACCTCGACTCCATCGTGCTCGTGGGCGACGATGCGGAGGCCGAGCCTCTCAAGCCCCTGAACGTGCGCCGCGTGGGCAAGCAGATCGTGGCCCGCTTCTCGAAGAGGGCGGCCTACGATCTCCTGGACGATCCCGATACCGGCGAGACCCACGTAGTGAAGGTTCGCTACACCACGGGCGAGGGCGAGGACGCCGCGGAGAAGGAGCTCTCCGAGGACATCAAGATCGTCGGCCCGTAAGGTCCGCCTCCTCTCCTCCACCGTCCCGGGGCGCGGCGCCAGGCTGCGCCCCTTTCGTTTTCTCCGGCTCGCGCGGCCGGCCCCGCGGCACCCTTCTGTCAGAGGAACCCTTCTCTTCTTTCATGGAGGATGCATGATGTCGAAACGTCTCTGTCTGAGCCTTGCCGTGGCCCTGGCCGCGATCGTCGTCCCCACGCTGCAAGCCCAGGAGGAGCCTCGGGAGATCCGCCTCGAAAAGCTCGCCTTTGGCGTGGAAGGGTTCTTCGAATCCGCCCGCGGGAGCATGGAGTTCCGCAGCGAGGCCGAGGCGGAGGGCCGGGTGCGCGTGGAGCACGAGTTGTCGGACGGCCGCGGCGCCCTGGTCCTTCTCGTGGACCGGGCCGCGCAGACGGCCGAGGTGATCGTTCCCGCAGGCGTGCGGCTCACCCCCGCCGACCGTGCCGTGTTCCGCGCCCTGTCCCGTGCTCTGGACCGCAGGCTCGGCGATTCGCCGGAAGCGGACCTCCTGAAGCGCGCCACGCGCCTGTGGGGAGACCACCCGCTGCGCGAGGTGCGGCTCGAGCGGATCACGGCGCCGCCCGAGAAGAGCTGGACCAACCTGTGCGGGATCACCTCGGCCAACCTCGCCCACGACGGCAGCGGCCATGGCCTGATCACCGAACGGCTCGCCACCGGCCCCAACGCCTCCAACTGCCGCTCGCGCTGCGGTGCCGGCTGCGACGCCCTCGTGGGAACCAGCGCCTGGACCGTGGACTGCGGCGAGCACGACCGCTGCGAGCAGCACCACAGTTGCTGCACGTCGTGCCAGGACGAGTTCAACTCGGCCTCGGACGACTACCTCTTCGCCCCCAACTGCCGGCTGTCAGGCTGGTAGCGCCGGAGGATCTCCTCCACCGTCTCCTCGACCGTGAGCCGCCCGTTGTCGACCACGATCCACCCGGAATCCGCGGAGATCTGATCGGCCAGCGGGCCGCTCATGGAACGGATGGGCCCATCGAGCACCGCAGGATCGAAATCCTTGTTCGTGCGGCTCGAGTTCCTCTCAACCGCCACGTCAACCGCCGGAGCCAGGCAGACTTTGCAGACCGGCAAGCCCGCCAGAGGGTCATCGAAACGGGCGTGGACGTCGGCCGGAAAGATCACCTGCTCGATGACGACCGCAAAGCCTGCCTCGGAGTAGCGCCGCGCCATGTCCGCCGCGGTTTCGTACGCCAGCCCGAACTGGAGAGTGGTCTCCTCCGTCCAGACAGGGATTGGGTGCGCGATGCCGGAAACGACAAGCTCACGCAGATCGTCCACCGGGATGTGCAGCCCGCGAGGATAGCGCGCAAGAAGCGCCCGGGCCGTGGAGGTCTTCCCGGAGCCGGGGACGCCGGTGAGGATGAAGACGGG
>DATEIO010000781.1:0-2341 GCA_035278895.1 Thermoanaerobaculia bacterium
CGGCGGCGAGGAGCGGCAGGTCGGGCTCGGCCTCTTCGCCGGTGAGCTGGAGCGCGCCTTCGGCCATCTTGCGGTCGAGCATGCCGATGTCCATGTTGCCCGAGCGGAAGTCGGCGTCCGCGAGAAGCGCCCGGAAGAGCGGCACGGTCGTGCGGATGCCCTCGATCCGCATCTCGGAGAGCGCCCGCTCCAGGCGGTTCAGGGCCTTTTCCCGGTCCGCGGCCCAGACGATGAGCTTGGCGAGCATCGGGTCGTAGTAGATCGAGACCTCGGAGCCCTCGTAGACGCCGCTGTCCACGCGGACGCCCGGACCGTCGGGCCAGCGGAGCCGCTCGATCTTCCCAGGGGACGGCGCGAAGCGCTGGGCCGGGTCCTCGGCGTAGAGGCGGACCTCGATCGCGTGGCCGTGCGGCTCGATGTGGTCGAACTCGGGGCCGAGCGGCTCGCCCTCGGCCACCCGGATCTGGGTCTGGACGAGGTCGATGCCGGTCACGAATTCGGTGACCGGGTGCTCGACCTGGAGGCGCGTGTTCATTTCGAGGAAGTAGAAGCTGCCGTCTCTGGCCAGCAGGAACTCGCAGGTGCCGGCGTTGCTGTAGCCCACGGCGGCGGCGGCCTTGACCGCGGCCTCGCCCATCCTTCGGCGCAGATCCGGCGAGACCACGGGGGACGGCGCCTCCTCGACCACCTTCTGGTGCCGCCGCTGGAGCGAGCATTCGCGCTCGCCCAGCGACACCACCTTGCCGTAGAGGTCGCCCATCACCTGGATCTCCACGTGGCGGGGCTCCACGATGTACTTCTCCAGGTAGACCGAGTCGTCGCCGAAGCTCGCCCCGGCCTCGGAGCGGGCGGCGCGGTAGGAGCTCGGCAGCTCCGCGGCCGAGGGGATCATGCGCATCCCCTTGCCACCGCCGCCGGCCGCGGCCTTGAGCATCACCGGGTAGCCGATCGCCTCGGCGGCGGCCGCGGCGGCCTCGAGATCCGGCAGCGGGTCCTTGCCGCCGGGTACGACGGGCACGCCGGCCGCGATCATCAGGCGGCGGCTCTCGACCTTGGAGCCCATGGCGTCGATCGCCTCGGGCGACGGGCCGATGAACGTGATCCCGGCGTCCCGGCACAGGCGGGCGAACCCGGCCCGCTCGGACAGGAACCCGTAGCCCGGGTGGATCGCGTCCGCCCCGATCTCCTTGGCGAGCTGGACGATGGCCTCACCCCGGAGATAGCTCTCCCGGGACGGGGCGGGCCCGATCGGATATGCCTCGTCTGCCAGCAGGGCCGGCAGCCCCAGGCGGTCGGGCTCGGAGTAGATGACGGCGCCGCGGATGCCCATCTCGCGCAGCCCGCGCAGGATCCGCACCGCGATCTCCCCGCGGTTGGCGATCAGAACCTTCCGGATGCGTTTTCTCGGTACGTTGGCCATGGTGAGGGTGGGTATCTTAGCAGCGGGAGGGGTGGGAACAACACGGACGAACAGGGACAGCCACGGACAGCCACGGACAAGCAGGGACATCAGGGCGTGGGAGTCCGTGGCTGTCCCTGTTCGTCCGTGTTAGTCCTTCCTGCGCGCCTCCCCCACCAGACCAGCCCCGGCACCAGCAGCAACGCCACCCCCGCCCCCGCGAGCGCCCGGTGGAAAGGCCGCCGGTCGATCGAGAACCGCACGGTGTGCCGCCCTTCGGGGATCTGCACTCCGATCCGGTGGGTGTTGGCGGTCAGCACCTCGGCGGGGCGGCCGTCCACGGTGGCCTTGAAGAGGAGGTTCGCTCTCTGGAGGACGAGAACGCCGCCTCCCTTGTGGGCGAACGCCTCTACCTCGTAGCTCTCCGGGCCCCGCCGGGTGATCCGCGCCGTGCCGCCTCCCAGAGTCTGGGGCGGGCCCTCCTTGCCGAAGAGGAAGACGTCGTTCTGGGGATCGAAACCGGGTTCGGTCAGCCGGTCGTAGCCCGCCTGGAGGTGGGGACCGCGGAAGATCCGGCGGGCGACGAAGACCTCGGAGGCGCGGTCGGCCACGTCGTAGACGTAGAGAGTCTGCCCGAAGCTCGGAATCGTCGTGAGCAGCTTCGCGCGGGCGGGCGCCGGGTCGAGCGGGTGGTTCAAGAGCAGGCGGCCGATGCCCCAGGCAGCCAGGAGGCGGAGGCGGCCTTCGTTGTCTTCCCTCGTGACCGCGCCCTGGGCCATGCGGGTGAGGAAGGTGTCCAGTCCCTCGGGGGAGACGTTCAGCTCGTAGCGGCGGCGCCAGATCGGCCCGGTGAACCCGTAGAGCTCGTAGAAGGAGCGCCGCTCGAGCCAGCGAACGTGCTGCTCGGGGAACTTCCCCTGGCGCAGGGTCGAAGGGCCGAAG
>DATEIO010000782.1:0-11748 GCA_035278895.1 Thermoanaerobaculia bacterium
CGCGGCGCTCCTGGGCTCGCCGGTCGAGGAGGTCGCGCGGGAGATCCTGGACCTCGCAGCGCCGCTGCGTCCGGGAGCGGTCGCGCGCCTCTCCCGGATGGAGGAGCTGATGCGCTCCCTCCCCTGGGAGGACTGGCTCACCGAGGCGCCGGAGCTCTTTGCCGCCCCGGCGGCCGAGGCGGCCGCGCGCTTCGGTTTGACGGATCTGCTGCCGGCGCTCCGCGAGCGGACCGCCGCCGCGCCCTCGGCTCCTCTCGTGCGGGCGCTGGGCGAGCTCGGCGACCGCGAGGCGGTGCCGGTGCTCCTGGACCTTCTGACGGCCCGGCCCGACCTGCGGCCGATCCTGCTGGAAAGCCTGGGGAGGATCGGGGGAGCTGCGGCGCGCACCGTGCTTCAGGCGGCCGCGCGCGGCGAGGGGCCGGAGGTCCGGATCGCCTACAAGGCGCTCGCGGCCTGCGCCGGCCCGGGAGACGAGGCCCTGTTCCGCGAGGCCGCTTCGCATCCGGACTGGTACGTGCGCCTCTCCTCGATCGAGGTCCTGGGGCGCGGCGCGAGCCCGGAAAACATGGCGGTCCTGGCCCGTCTGGCCGGCGATCCCGTCCCGGCGGTGGCCCATCGCGCTCTCGCGGCGCTGGAGAGCTGACGGGGAGCGCATGAAGCCGGCCGGCGCAGCCATGACGCAGGAGGAGTACCTGCTGCTCAACGAGCTCATCTCGGGGCAGTTCGGCATCTCCTTCCCGGAGCACAAGCGCGAGGTGCTGGAGTCGCGCCTGCGCCCCCGCCTGCGCGCCCTCTCGCTCGACCGCTACTGGGACTACTATCTGCAGCTCCAGTGCGACGCGGTGGGGGAGCGGGCGCACCTCGCCGAGCTGGTCACCAACAACGAAACCTTTTTCTTCCGCGAGACGCACCCTATCGAAGCGTTTTTCGAAGAGGCCGCTCCGCGGACCGGAGCGCTCCGGGTGCTCTCCGCGGGCTGCTCGTCCGGAGAGGAACCCTACACCCTGGGGATCTACGCCCGGCAGAACACCGTCCGCCTCGGCAGCGCCGGAGTGACGATCGACGCCTTCGACCTGGACGCCACCCGCATCGAGGCGGCGCGCCGCGGCGAGTACGGCCGGAGCTCGCTGCGGTCGGCCACGCCCGAGCAGGCGGAGCGCTATTTCACCGCGGCGGGCCCCGAGCGCTGGGTCTTGAAAGCCCCCTTCCGCGACGGGGTGCGCTTCGCCTGGGGGAACATCCTCGACCTGCCGACCTTCCGCAACGGGGCGCCATACGACGCGGTCTTCTGCAGGAACGTCTTGATCTATTTTTCCGAGGCGGCGCTGCACCGCGCGGTCAGGAATTTCGCCGAGGTCCTGCGGCCGGGGGGCTTCCTCTTCCTGGGCGCGTCGGAATCGATCATCGGCCTCTCCGACCGTTTCGAGACCGTGCGCCTCTCGCGCTCGATCGCCTACCGGAGGGTCGCGCCGTGAGCGGGCTGCGCGTGGCCGTGGCGGACGACTCCTCGTTCATCCGCAAGGCCGTGGCCCGCATGCTCGCGGCCGAGCCGGACATCGAGCTCGTGGGCTCCGCCGCCCGCGGCGAGGAGCTGCTCGCAAATCTCGACCTCTGGGCCCCGGACGCCGTGATCCTCGACCTCTCGATGCCCGGCCTCTCGGGGCTCGAAACGCTCGACGCGATCATGGCCCGGCGGCCTACGCCGGTCATCATCCTCTCCACCCATTCGAAAAAAGGGGCGCCGCAGACGATCGAGGCCCTGCACCGCGGGGCCATGGATTTCATCGACAAGCAGCAGTACTCGCTGGTCGATTTCGACGCCCTGCGGACCGTGCTCACGGAGAAGATCCGCGAGGTGACCGGCCGGCCCGTTCCGGTGCCCCGCGCGGACGAGAGGCCCGCGCCGGCTCCACTGCCCGAGACGTCCTCCGAGGCCGCGAACGAGCGTCCGGCCCTGGTGCTCATCGGAGCATCGACGGGAGGCCCGCCGGCCCTCGAGGCGATCCTGCGCAGCCTGGGGGAGGACCTCCCGGTTCCCGTGGTCGTGGTGCAGCACATGCCGCCGGGCTTCACCCGCGCCTTTGCCGAGCGGCTGAACGGCCACCTGCCGTTCGAGGTCCACGAGGCCGCGGACGGCGAGCCGCTCGTTCCCGGGCGGGTGTTGATCGCGCCCGGAGGCATCCACCTGCGGATCGGCGAGAGAAACGGACGGCTCCATGCCTTCCTCTCGACCGAGCCCGAGCGGGCTCTCCACCGCCCGTCCGTGGACGTGCTCTTCACCTCGGCGGGGGAGGCGGCGCAGGGGAGGGTGGTCGCCGTTTTGTTGACCGGCATGGGGCACGACGGGGCGCAGGGGATGGCGGAGCTCGCCCGGGCCGGGGCCCACACCATCGCCCAGGACGAGGCGACCTCCGTCATCTACGGCATGCCGCGCGCCGCCGTGGCGGCCGGCGGGGTCAAGGAGATCCTGCCGCTGCCCGGCATCGGCGCGCGGCTCAGACAGCTTTTCGTGCATTCGGGAGAGCGTGGTTGAACCTTTCCACACCTTTTGGGAGAGCGCATGCAGCCGAGTAAAGTGCTGGTCATCGATGATTCGTCGCTGATCCACAAGATGTTCAAGGTGATGCTGCCCAAGAGCACGCTCGTCTTCGCCTTCGACGGCCGGGAAGCCTTGCTGCGGCTGGTCGAGCACCCGGACGTCGACCTCATCTTCCTGGACATCAACATGCCCAACATGAACGGCCTGGAGTTCCTGGCCCAGGTGAAGCAAAACCCGTCGCTCGCGAAGATCCCCGTGATCATCGTGAGCACCGAAGGCAAGGAAGAGGACACCCTCCGGGGCCTGCGCGCCGGAGCCGCCGCCTACATCAAGAAACCTTTCCGCAACGAGGTCGTGATGGAGCTGATGAGAAAGGTTCTGGCGAGAGGCGCGGGCGCCCCACCGGCCGAAGGGATGGTCCGGTAGGGCGCCTCGGGGACGTTACGTCAACGGCTTGAACTGGCCGCCCTGCACCTGGACGAGCACGATCGGTTTTTTCACCTCGCCGAACGAATCGAACGTCGTGGTGCCCCCCACGCCCGGGTAATCCTTTACGGCGTAGAGCCCGGCCTTGACCGCGTCGGCGTCCGCGGCTCCCTGCTTGAAGGTGGATGCCACGAGGTTGACCGCGTCGTAGGCATTGGCCGCGATGCGCCCGGGCTTTTCCCCGTAGCGCTTCTCGTAGGCGGAGACGAAGGCGCGGATGTGCGGCTCCGAAGACTCGGCATCGAAGTGGGCGCTCCCCGAGACCAGCCCCTCGGCCGCGGGGCCGGCCGTCTCCAGGAGAGCTTCGCTGATGGCTCCGGCGCTCGCGAAGAACCGGGGAGCGAAGCCCGCGTCCTTGGCTTCTTTAAGGATCAGCGCCATCTCCTTGTCGAGCCCGGCCAGATAGACCGCGTCCGGCTGCTTGGCCTGAAGCTCCGCGATCTCCTTCGTGTAGTCCGTCTTCCCCTCCTCGTAGGAGACCATGGGGGGGATCGGGGCGCCCAGGCCCACGACCGCGTCCACGAAGGCGTCGCGGTAGGAGATGGCATTGGCCGAGGTCGAGTGGAGGATCGCGATCTTCTTGCTTCCGAAGCGCTCCACCGCGGCCCGCGCGACCGCCTCGCTCTGCAGGGCCGCGCTCTCCCGGTTGCGGAAGATGTAGTCCCCCGCGTTCTTGATGTCGTCGCTGCTCGCGTTGGGGGAGAGGATCACGACCTTCTTCTTGGTCGACTCCGGAGCCGCGGCCAGGACCTCGTCCGACATGATCATGCCGACGACCACGGGCACGTGCTCCTGGTCCGCCATCGTGCGCAGCTCTTCGACCGCCTTGGCGGCGTCCGAGCCCGAGTCCGCCTCGACCAGGCGGATGGGGGTCTCCTTGAAATCGCCGGCGTTCAACTGCTCGACGGCGAGCTCCATCCCCTTCTTGGCCTCTTCCGAATAGGTTTTCCCCCGTCCGGAGAGGGCGAGGATCGAGCCGATCTTGTACTCCTTGGGTTTCGATTCCCCGCACGCGGCGAGGATGACGAGGACGAGAGGGAGCAGCACCAGCCAGGCCCGTGGGCGCATCGAGGTCCTCCGCTTGAATTCGTTTGCCTTGAGGCGTTGGGACCATTGTAGCCCCCGCCCGCGCCGTGTCAATTCGCGAGGGGCGCCAGGCGGACGATCGAGATCTCGGGCGGTACGAGGAAACGGACCGGAATGATGCTCGTTCCGAGCCCCGGCGTAACGAACAGGTGCCTCCCGCCCTCGACGACGTGGCCGATCGCGAAACGCTCGCCGTAGCGGGAGGGCACGATCGGCCGGCCGGCCAGCGGGAAGAAGACCTGGCCGCCGTGGGTGTGGCCCGCGAGCGTCAGGTTCACCCGCGCCGGGATCTCGGGGAACAGGTCGGGGTTGTGCGTGAAGGCGAGCACCGGAGCGCCGTCCCGCACCTGGGCGAGCGTTCCCGCCACGTCGTGGGCGCCCTCCCAGTAGTCGGAAAACCCGGCGAGCCAGAACGGAGCGCCGCCCTGCCCGACGCGGACCGCCCGGTCCTCCAGCACCGGGATGCCCGCCCCTTCGAGAGCCCGCCGCACCCGGGGAGCGTCCAGCCACCAGTCGTAATTGCCGAGCACGGCATAGACGCCGAGCGGCGCCCGGAGCTTCCCGAGGACCGGCGCCATCGCCTCCGGAGGCACGAACCGGCCGCCCACGACGTCCTGGATCACCAGGTCCCCCGCGATCAGAACCAGGTCCGGCCGGGCCGCGTTCGTCCGGTGCACCACCTCGTCGAGCTTTTCGAGGTGGTAGTAGGGAGATCCCACGTGGAGGTCCGCGAGGAGGGCGATCTTCATTCCGGCGCGGTCCGCCGGCCACCCCGGAACCGCGAGGCGGTGCTCCCGCACGACGAGGGACGACGGCTCCGCCGCGAACGCCCAGACGCCCAGGACGAGGCCGAGGAGGAGCACGGCCAGGCGGATCTTCTTCCAGGGGGCGCGTTTCATGATGGGGGCATAGGATACTTTGCGAATGGGGAAACCCGGCCACGTCTCCCTGGAGCGCGCCCTCTCGAAGCTCGGCCTGGCCTCCCGCACCGAGGCGCGGGAGCTCATCCGGGCCGGCCGGGTCGCCGTGGACGGCCGGATCGCGGCCGATCCCCTCCTCGAAGTCGTTCCGGAACGTATACGGATCGAGATCGACGGCCGTCCGGCCCGCCGGGCCGAGCCGCTGACGGTCCTCCTCCACAAGCCCCGGGGCATCGTCACCACCCGCTCGGACCCCGAGGGGCGTCCCACCGTCTACGGCTGCCTCACGGACCTGGAAGCTCACGTCGTCCCCGTGGGCCGCCTCGACGCCGCGACCTCGGGCCTTCTCCTCCTGACCAACGACACCCGTTTCGCGGACTGGGTCACCGATCCCCGAAACGAGGTCCCCCGCGTCTACCTCGTCACCGTCCGCGGCGAGCTTGGGGACGCGACCGCCCGGAGCCTGGAGGAGGGGATCGAGGATTCGGGAGAGCGCCTGGCCGCCCGGGCCGTCACCGTCCGCAAGCGCTCCCGCAGAGAGACCCACCTCGTCGTCGAGCTGACCGAAGGCAGGAACCGCGAGATCCGCCGCATGCTCGCCGCCGCCGGCCACGAGGTCACCCGCCTGAAGCGGGTCTCCTTCGGAGGGCTGGAGCTGGGGGATCTGTTGCCGGGGAGGTGGAGGAGGGTGGGGGAGGGGGAATTGAAGGAGGCGTTTCCGGGCGCGCCGGTGCGGGAAACGAGGTAGAGTCTCCCGCCGTGCGCAAGATCACTCTCATCACCACCGGCGGGACCATCGAGAAGACGTACGACGAGTACACGGGCGAGCTCGCCAACCGGCGGTCGATCGTCCGGCGGATGCTCGCGGAGCTGCGGATCGAAGATACGGAGATCAACGTCTTCGAGCTGATGAGCAAGGACAGCCAGGTGCTGACCGACGCGGACCGCACCCGCATCCTGGAGGCCGTGCGGGCCACCGGGGCTTGCGAGGAGGGGACGACGACGGGCATCGTCATCCTCCACGGGACGGACACCCTGGCGGTCACCGGACAGAAGCTCTACGAGGAGCTGGAGACACCGCAGGTGCCCGTGGTGCTAACCGGCGCCATGCGGCCGTTCGAGATGAAGCAGTCGGACGCGCTCCAGAACCTGACGGAGGCGATCTTCGCCGCCGGAGTCCTGCCGCCCGGCGTCTACTGCGTGGCCCACGGCCGCGTCCTGCCGTTCCCCGGCGTCCGCAAGGACCACGAGCGGGGGACGTTCGTCAAGGGCTCCTGAAATCCATCTCCGAGGGAGGTTTTTTCGATGGCGAAGACGATCGACGAGTTCCGCACTTACCGTCAGCGGATGAACGACCGCATTCTGGAAGCCGATCACCTGGGGATCAAGCGCTTCTTCAACCTGGACACCGCCGCGTACCGCGACGGCGCCCTGGACGGCAAGACCAAGGAGCTTCTGGGCCTCGTGGCCTCGGCGGTGCTGCGCTGCAACGACTGCATCGACTACCACCTGGACCAGTGCGTCGCCGAGGGCTGGAGCAACGAGGAGCTCTACGACGCCCTGAACGTCGCTCTGGTCGTGGGCGGGAGCATCGTCATCCCCCACCTGCGCCACGCGTTCGACACGATTGACCAGCTGCGCGCGGAGCGGGAGGGGGAGGACACGAAGGTCGGAGGGTAGCCCCTACTCCAGGAAGAGGTCGGTCGCGAGCGGATGGCCGGGCTGGACCGCATACTTTTCGAGGTCCGTCACCCCGGCTTCGGCCAGCACCTCGTCGTCGATGAAGAAGCGGCCCGTCGTCTCCCGGCTGTTCCGGGTGAGGATGGCATGGGCCGCGTCGGCCATGATCTCGGGCTTCCGGCAGGCCTCGGGCTTGATGGCTCCGCCCAGCATGGCGAGCGCGGCGGTGGCGATCACCGTCCGCGGCCAGAGAGCGTTGACGGCGATTCCCTTCTTTGCCAGCTCCGCGGACATCCCCAGCACACAGAGGCTCATCCCGTACTTCGAGATCGTGTAGGCCGTGTGGTTCTTGAACCACTTGGGATCCAGGTTCAGGGGAGGGGAGAGCGTCAGGATGTGCGGGTTTTCCGCCCTTTCGAGATGGGGGATGCACGCCTGGGAGCAGAGGAAGGTGCCGCGGGCGTTGACCCCCCACATGAGGTCGAAGCGCTTCATGGGAGTTTCGAGCGTCCGCGTCAGGTTGATGGCGCTCGCGTTGTTGACGAGGATGTCGATCCCCCCGAACGTCTCCACGGTCTTTTCGACCGCCTGGAGGACCTGCTCCTCGTCCCGGATGTCCACCGGAAGCGGCAGGGCTTTGCCCCCCGCGGCCTCGATCTCTTCGGCCGCCGAATAGATGGTCCCCGGAAGCTTCGGGTGGGGCTCGGTGGTCTTGGACGCCACGACGATATTGGCGCCGTCCGCCGCGGCGCGGATCGCGATCGCCTTGCCGATGCCGCGGCTCGCGCCGGTGATGAACAGGGTTTTGCCTTTGAGATTCGCCATCGTTTCTCCCTTCCACCCTACAGGGCCGACGTGCCCGGCGGCACCAGCTCGTCGATTTTGGCGGCCTCTTCGTCGGTGATTTGGACGTCCACGGCTCCCAGGCTGTCTTCGAGCTGCTCGATGGTGCGCGGACCGATGATGTTCGAGGTGACGGCGGGGTTTCTGAGCACCCAGGCGTTGGCGAAGCGGGCGAGGGAGATGCCTTTCGCTTCCGCGAGCGGGACGAGCTGCTCGACGATGTCCAGGCGGCGCTGGAACTTGGGGTTTTCGAGGTCTCCGATCCACTTTTCGGAACGCGTGCTGTCCTTGGGATTGCCGGTTTCGCGGCGGTATTTGCCGGTGAGCCATCCCCCTTCGAGTGGGCTCCAGACGATGTTGCCGATCCCGAATTTCTGAGCCATGGGGAAGTGCTCGAGCTCCATCACCCGGCGCAGGATGCTGTACGGCGGCTGGAGCGAGACGAACCTCTCGAAGCCCTTGCGCTCGGAGATCCACAGGGTCTCGACGATCTCCCAGGCAGAGAACCGCTTCTCCCACAGGGCCGATCCTGCGTAGTGGTTGGTCGAAAGGCCGAGGTAGCGGACCTTGCCCTGGCGCACGAGGTCGGTCAAGGTCGAGAGCGTCTCTTCCAGAGGCGTCGTCGGGTCCGGGCGATGGATCTGGTAGAGGTCGATCACGTCGGTCTGGAGGCGGCGGAGGCTGTGCTCGACCTGTTCCTGGATGGCTTTGCGTGAGAGCCCGCGCTGGTTGGGGCCGGGACCTACGGGGGCCCAGACCTTGGTGGCGAGCACGGCCTGCTCCCGGCGGCCGGCGAGCGCCTTGCCCACGATCTCTTCCGATTCGCCCTCGGAGTAGCCATTGGCCGTGTCGATGAAGTTGATGCCGCCGTCCATCGCGCGGTGAATGATGCGGATGCATTCGGCGTGGTCCGGATTGCCCCAGGAGCCGAACATCATGGCTCCGAGGCAGAGCGGCGAGACCTGGAGGCCGGTGTGGCCGAGATTTCTGTACTCCATGCTGACCCTCCCTTCCGACCTTGCGGAGCCTATCTCAGGAGGAGGAATCCCGCGACCGCCAGCGCCGCCAGGACCGCGAGCGCGATCCCCACCCAGAGGAGGACCGGACGCTTTTCCCCGCCGCTTTCCGTTCCGAGCAGGCGCGAGCCGGCCTGGGAGATGTCCCGGATCTCCGCGACTACGCGCAGGCGCAGCCGCTCTTCGAGCTTTTCCAGGTCCTCCAGGAGGTCGAGGGCCGTGGCGTAGCGCTCGCCGGGCTTTCTCGCGAGGCACTTCAACACCACGATGTCCGTCTCCGGCGGGAGCTGCGGGTTGAGCTGCGAGGGGAGGGCGAACTTGGGGCCCGGCTTCCGGCCGGTCAGCATCTCGTGGAAGATCACCCCGGCGGAGTAGAGGTCCGCCCGGTGGTCCCCGGGCTGGCCGCCCTCGACCTGCTCGGGAGCGAGATAGTAGAGGGCCCCGAGGTTGATCTCGCCGGTGCTCACGGTGCCACCCGACACGTTGGTGGCCACCTCGAACCCGCTCGCCCCCACGTCCGACAGCTTGACGGTATCGAAATCGTCCGAGACGAGGATGTTGCGCGGCGTGAGGCGGCGGTGGAGGAGGCCGTGCTCGTGAGCCTGGGCGAGTCCGCGGCAGAGGCCGCGGAGCACGGTGATCGCCTCGGGCACGGTGAGCCGCCGCTCGCGGAGCACCCGGTCGAGCGAGCGGCCGTCCACGAGCTCCATGGCGAGATAGAGGCGGTCGCCGTCCTGCCCGGTTCCCAGGATCTGCACGAGGTGGGGGTGGCGGGAGACCGGAGCCACGGCCCGGAGCTCCTGGTGGAAGCGTTCGACCGTGGAGGTGTCCTGGGAGAGGGCGGGAGGGAAGAGCTTGACCGCCACGGTCCGCCCGCGGGTGGGCTCGACCGCTTTGTAGACCACGGTCTGCCCAGCCTTGCCGAGGAGCTCGGTGACGCGGTAGGGGCCGATCGAGGAGGGGAGGTCAGGAGACGGCATCGCTCTCGAAGATCATAACCGTATCTCCGATCGCCAGGCGATCGAAGGGCCGGAGCACGGCGCGGGTGGCGGGCTGGCCGTTGACGCGGGTCCCGAAGCTGCTCCCGAGGTCGGTCGCCACCCAGGCGCCGCCTTCCCACGCGATCCGGAGGTGCTCCTTGCTGGCGTTGGGCTCGGTCAGGGCGAGAGCGCAGGAGCGGGAGCGGCCCACGATCGCCGGCTGGCCGTCCAACGGGAGCGAGCGCCCGCGCTCGGGGCCCTCGGCCACGTAGAGCCGCGCGGGCCGCGGCCCTTCCGCGGCCTCGCCCTCGGGCCGGCGGCGCGGCCGGGGCGCGAGCTCCACGGTCTGGATCGGGTAGGGGATGACGATCCCCTCGCGGTGGAATTCCTCCCAGACCCGCGTCCGGATGTCGCTTGCGATGCGCGGCGCCTGCGCGATGTCGTCGACCCAGACCCGCAGCTCGTAGAGGATGGCGCTGGGTTCGAAGGAGAGGAGGTAGACCTCGGGAGTGGGCCGGTCGAGCACGCCCGGAATGCCGTTCACGCAATCCATCAACGCGCGCTTCACCCGGTGGGGAGGGATCTTGTAGTGGGCGCCTATCTTGATCCGCTCGAGGTGCGCGGGGTGCGGGTAGTAGTAGTTCAGGACCCGCTCGTCCGCCAGCTTGGAGTTGGGGATCAGCAGGGTGTCGTTGTCCCGCGTGCGCAGGTGGGTCATGCGCCAGGTGATGTTGACCACCCGGCCGTCCTGATCGCCCACCTTGATCCAGTCGTTGATGCGGAACGGCTTTTCGACGCTGATGACCAGGCCCGCGAAGAAGTTGCCCAGGATCGGCTGGAGCGCGAGGCCGAGCACGAGCGAGGTCACGGCGCTCGTGGCGATCAGGGGGGCGACGTCGAGCTCCGGGAAGGTGAGCCGGAGGCTCACGAATGCCGTGATCAGGTAGACCAGCGTCATCGCCACCGCGGGCAGGAGGGGCGGCAGGCTCAAGCCCCGGCGGGAGGTCAGGTGGATGTCGAAGAGGTAGATTCCGGCGAGCCGCAGGACGGCGACGAGCCCCAGGAAGAGGAGGGCCCAGCCGAGGATCCGCTCGACCATCCGGGGCTGATAGGCGGGCTGGAGCAGGGAGAAGACCTCGATTGCGGCCACCCCGGCGGCCATGAAGAGGGGGAAGGCGAGCTGCCGCACCCAGAAGAATCGCTTCTTCAGGGCGGTGACGAGGACGGTCAGCAGCGCGAGCGTCCCCACGCTGCCCAGAATGGCCAGGGTCATCCGCACGGCGTCGTTCTCACAGGAGGCGTCATAGGAATCCGAAGAGAGATTCTAGTCTGCCCGGAGCCGCGCTAGAATCCCTCCGATTTTTCCTCTCGCATCCTTCAAAGGAGATCCAAAATGAAGAGAACGTTCGCGACGACCGCCGTCCTGCTCTCCCTCCTGGCCGGCGTGGCGGCCCAGGCCCAGGAAGCCAAGGCCCAGCCCGCGGCTCCCGCGGCCAAGCCTGCTTACAGCGTGAAGTCCGACATCCTGTGGCAGATCCACGATGCGGAAAAGAAGCTGCTCCAGCTCGCCGAGGCCACGCCCGCGGAGAAGTATGGCTGGCGCCCGGCCGAGGGCGTGCGCACGACCGGCGAGGTGTTCATGCACGTGGCCGGCGGCAACTACTTCCTGCCGACCTTCTGGGGCGCCAAGGTCCCGGAAGGGATCGATGCCCGCGGGTTCGAGAAGATGGGGAACGACAAGGCCAAGGTGATCGAGACCCTGAAGGCCTCCTTCGCCCACGCCACCAAGGTCATCGAGGACCTGCCGGAGGCCGACTTCGACCGGCAGATCAAGATGTTCGGCAATGACACGACCGTCCGCATGGCCGTCCTGGTGGTGGCCACCCACGGCCACGAGCACCTCGGCCAGTCGATCGCCTATGCGCGCTCGAATGGAGTCGTGCCGCCTTGGAGCCGGGGAGAGTAGAGGTTTCCGAAGGTCTCTGCTGTAGGGGCGGCTCTGCGTGGCCGCCCTGGTTTACCCCAGCCGCTCGCGGTAGACCTTGTTCATCGCCTGGCGCAACGCCTCCAGGCGTCCCAGCTTGCTCGCGTCGTCGCTCTTGACCACGACGGGCCAGTCGAACTCGACGTTGTCGAGCACCCGGGCGCTCCAGACCTTCTTCTTGGGGTCCCAGGTGCCCTCGGGGTCGCCGATCAGG
>DATEIO010000783.1:0-10872 GCA_035278895.1 Thermoanaerobaculia bacterium
CCTTCTGCTCCGTAAGAGCAAGGACCTTCTGGCGAAGCTGCTCCCGGTCCCTGAGATCTCCATGGCCGGCCTCCGAGGTCTCGTCGTTGCAGACGGCCCAGGCTCGGACAAAACCGAGATCGATCACACATCCGGTCGCAAGGGGTAAGAGGCTGCGATGGATGGCCGGCACGAGAAGCTGCAGGGCGTCCTTTGGACTATCGAGCCGGGAAGCTTCTTCTTCCAGGGCGTGCAGTTCGATCGAAATCGTGTTGACGGCAACGAGTTGGCGGATCTTGTGCACCAACGGAAAGAGCCAGTCCGCCATCTGACGGGTCCGCTGCAAGGTTGTCGAAGTGCAGCCCGGACGTTGGTTCCATTCGAGCTGCAGGCATCCGATCACCGCACCCTGAAACCGCATGGGAATGATCGCGAGTGCGGGACCATTGCCCTTGCCGGAGAAGGGGATGATTCTCTCCTCACCCGTCTGGAAGACTACTTCGTGGGCTAGCCCCGGCGCCGACTGCACGGGGAGGGCATCTCCCCTCAAGCGAGTCCACTCCTGAAATGTGAGTATCCCCTCCGGATCCCCGGGACAACGAATCCAGAGCAGGGCGCGGTCAGCTTCCACGCTCTCGCCCAGAACACGGGGGATCTCCGCGCTTCCCGCAGGCTTCCGCCCTTCGGCCAAGTCCTCCAGGAGCCCGCGGGCAGCGCTGGGAGAAAGGACCAGGAGCATCTTGATCTCTAATAGCAACCCGCCAAGAAAGAGACCAAGTTTAAAATGGAATGCCAGGCCAAACAGGAAAGCATCGAGAGCATCGAGACGAGCCTCCAGTAAATTATCCCCGGAGACTGCACCGTTCAATTCCGGCCAAAGCCCGCTCGCGGCAATGATCGGATTTCCGATATAGATCAGATGCAGAGCAGCATAAAGTACTGCCCATATTAAGAGAGCCCACGCGAAGAGCTGGTGCCTCTGCTCGAAGTTGATGAACAACGCACGGCCGAGTAGAAACAAGCAAAGCACGGAAAGGCCTGCGTCAGGAATTCGGTGGTACCAATTGGAAGGTCCTAAAATCTCCACCACGGCGGCGGCGAAAGCCACCGCCCATAACCACTTTGGAAGATTCTTCAAGCTTTTGATCTTGCCGAGAAGCACCAAAGCCGCAGCGAGAAATAGCAAGGTATTGCCTGTCGATCCCACTGCATGAGCCAGGCCCCGGATGATCTCCCAGTCTCCCCCAACCAGACTCCGGCTCTCAGCCCAGCTGCAAACAGCTTGGACTGTGTACTGAACTCCGAACACTCCATATGCCCAACCGAAGTACCGGGCCCAATTCTCCTGGCGCAGTAAGAGCCCATGGATGTTCAGGAGCACGGCAGAGAGGATCAGCGCCGTAACTCCGGTCAAAAGCAGAATCGTAGGCATGTACGTTGAACAACCAGCCGCGATTTGTGCCAGGAAATTGAACATTTTGACCTCTCTCTTCAATAAGTCATCCCAGATTGATACCTAGCGAGGAGCCGGTCTCTGCTGTCCGGCCTCGGAGATCCCTTGGAATCCGTCTCGCCCAGACTCTCCCAGAGAGAGTGATGGGCCGAAGGAAGCCGTTTCCTCGATCCTCGGCTCCTCCTCCCGGAAACCGATGGCGAGATGCTTGTCGAGCGGGTTTCTCATCATGCCCCTCCTTTCCGGCGCCAGGTAGCGCAACGGATGTGCCACCGCAGAAAGCGCCAGCACTTCCTTTCTTTTCAGCTAGTTACAGAGCAAATCCCGGTCCGGAGGAGGGGCAGTTGTCCGGACGGACGGACGGAAATCCGGAGAGCCGGACTCAGGAAGGTCGCTTTAGAGGGGGATAAAAAGAGGGGCGACCGCTCCGCAGGTCGCCCCGACGAGAAGCTATAGAACCTAATTGCAACCGTTGTAGATCGCGCTGTAGCCGGCCTTGTCGTCGTTGGCGAGCGACGAGATCGAGAAGTCGCAGGCGGCGACCGAGGGGTACATCGTGGAGCCGGCGACGCTCGAGTGGCCGAGGCCGACCGCGTGGCCGAACTCGTGGGTGGAAACGCCCGCGAGGTCGATACCGTTGGTGCAGGTCGAGGAGGTCTGCCAGTTATAGGCGTTGTTGAAGCGGACGTCCACCTCGACGAAGCGGTAGATCAGGTTGCCGTTGCAGACCTGCGACTGCGACGTGTCGGTCGAGATGTAGTTCGTCACGCCCAGGGTGGTGCCGCCCAACTTGCCCCAGGAGATGACGTTCTGGCCGTCCCGCTTGGCGCCGGACTTGGTGGTGGTACCGCCGCTGCTGGCGATGCCCCAAGGGGTGATGCCGGAGTTGATCTGGCTCGCCTGCTGGCTCGACGTCAGGCAGCACGCAGGACCGTTCGAATTGTTCAGGTAGAACTTCGCGTCGGCGCTGCTGAACCACTTGCGGCCGTTCAGGGTATAGGCGAATGCGGAGGACGAGAGAAGCAGCAACGCGACGAACAGAGCAGCTTTCTTCATGAATTTTCTCCTTGCGACTCAAAGGTTCAGTTCAAGGTTCGATCAGAACGAAAGCCGCCCGCTCCCGCGGGTGATCTCGCGCATCCGGTCCAGGGAGACCCTGGTGACCGGGCTCTCCTTGACGTTGACCATGTTCAAGTCGTCCAGGCTCCGGGTGACCCACTGGCCGCCGGCTTCGTCGCGCACGACGTTCCACTTGCCGAAGGAGAGGCCCAGAGTGTGGAACTCGCCGTTGATGTTCTCGAGCTGAACCATGATCTTCTCGCCCAGCCGGTAGCGCGCTTCACCGACCGTCTCGACCACCGTGCCGTCGAGGCTGCCGCCCCAGGCGTGGAAGGAGAAGATTTCGCCGGGCTGGGCCATCCCCTTGAGCGGCTCCTCGACCAGGAGGTCGACCCGGGTGACGATCTCGCCCTCGGCGTTGTAGACCGACTCCATGCTGAGGACGTGGCCGACGAGGACCAGGTCGCTCATCTGCACCGCCCGCTTGAGAGGCACGTAGACGACGGTGGTGGCCGACAGGGCCGTCGACAGAACCAGCAGGGACAGCAGGCTGAGGACGACGCTTCTTCTCATGATTCCTCCTTGCGTGGACGACCTGCATTCGAGCTTCGAAGTCCGGGCTCTCCGGAGTGCCTATCGCCTTTGAGCAATGGGTATGCCTGGAGAAAAAGGGGAAAAACGGCCGGTTTTTAGGCTTTTCGGGTTTGGAATTGACCCTTTCGTGGGTCAATTCCTGAAAAACGGGTCTGCTTTTGACCCGGGCCTCATCTCCCGGCCCCGTGCTACGATCCCGCCCCATGTCCGTGGACAAGAACCTTCTGGACGGTCTCGAAGCCGCAGTGGCGGTGGCGCCGGACAACGCGTCGCTCCGCCTTCATCTCGCCGGGCTTCTTCTGAACGCGGGGGAAAACGAGCGGGCCCTGGCCCACTGCCGCATGGTGCTCGATGGCGATCCGGCGAACGTGGAGGCCTTGAAGCTCGCGGCGCAGGCGGCGGAGGCGCTGGGGGACAACGCCCGCGCCGAAGGCTACCGCCGCCTGGCCACGGCCCTGGGCGGCGGCGCAGACTTCCCCGCTCCCACGGTCGAGCCCTTCTCCCCTCCTCCTCCCTCTGAGCCGCTCCGGCCGATCCCGCAGCCCGCCCAGGCCGCGGACCCGGAGGTGGAAGGGGGCAAGGTCCTCCCGTTGCGGGTGATCCGTGGCGAGAAGGTGGAGGTCCACAACCCGGACGACCTGGAGCTTCCCAAGGTCACGCTCGCCGACGTGGGAGGCATGGAGGAGGTCAAGCGGCGCCTGAACATCGCGTTCCTGGCGCCGCTGCGCAATCCCGAGATCACGAAGCTCTACGGCAAATCGCTCCGGGGCGGCCTCCTCCTCTACGGCCCCCCGGGCTGCGGCAAGACCTTCATCGCCCGCGCCACGGCCGGCGAGTTGGGAGCGAAGTTCCTCTCCGTGGGGCTCTCCGACGTGCTCGACATGTGGCTCGGCAACAGCGAAAAGAACCTCCACGAGACGTTCGAGACGGCGCGGAGGAACGCCCCCTGCGTCCTCTTCTTCGACGAGATCGACGCCTTAGGGCGCAAGCGGAGCTTGACGCGGCACAGCGCCATGGCCGGCATCGTCAACCAGTTCCTGGCCGAGATGGACGGCATGGCCAACAACAACGAAGGGGTCTTCGTGCTGGCCGCCTCGAACCATCCGTGGGACGTGGACGTGGCCCTGCGCCGCCCGGGCCGGCTCGACCGCACCCTCCTCGTGCTCCCTCCGGACCGGCCGGCGCGGCTCGACATCCTGAAGTCGAGCCTCAAAGACCGCCCCCTGGAGCACGTGGACGTCGACTGGCTCGCCGCCAAGTCCGAGGATTACTCGGGGGCCGACCTCGTCCACCTCTGCGAGAGCGCGGCGGAGCTCGCCATGGAGGACTCGCTGCGCTCCGGCCAGCCCCGTCCCATCGAGATGGGAGACTTCAAGCAGGCCTTGAAGGACATCCGGCCGAGCATCCGCCCCTGGTTCGACACCGCGAAGAACTACGCGCAGTTCGCGAACGAGGGCGGCGTCTACGACGACCTCCTGACCTATCTGCGCGTGCGCCGCTGGCTGTAGTCGACTGCTGGATCGCCGAAATCCGTAGGATGCGCTGTGCGCACGTTTTAGGGCGGTGGAAAGCAACACGTGCGCACTACGCAGATCGTGCTACACTACGCCGGCCCCACCGGAGAACCGTAGTGGTAGTAAAAAAATCCTTCAGCCTCGGTCTGTTGAGCTTCATCCTCCTGTCCTGCGTCGGGTGCGACCAGGCGGTCAAGGCGATCGCCAAGGGCGCCCTGGAGCTCAGAGCCCCCGTCTCCCTGCTTTACGGGATGGTCCGCTTCGAGTACGTCGAAAACCCGGGTGCTTTCCTGAGCCTGGGAGCGGAGCTGCCGGCCCAGGCCCGCTTCCTCTTCGGCGTGGTGCTCGTGGGCGTGGCCCTCCTCGTCACCCTCGTCTTCCTGCTTCGTTCGCGGGGCCTTGCTCCCGCTCAGAAGCTGGGGTTGGCGCTCCTCGTGGGAGGCGGCTCCGGCAACCTGATCGACCGCCTCGTGAACGACGGCGCCGTGGTCGATTTCGTCAGCCTGGGGATCGGCCCGCTGCGGACCGGCATCTTCAACGTGGCGGACGTGGCCATCACGGCCGGCTTCCTCCTGCTCTGCCTGGCCACCTGGAGGCCCGCCCCGGACCCGGCCGAGGCGGACCTGTAAGAGAAGCTTCAGGGACAGACCGTGCAGTTGCAGACCTTCTTGCCGCAGAACGAGTAGTACTGGCAGACCGCGTTGCACCCGCAGACGTCGTTGCAGTCCGAGTTGACGGAGCAGGTCATGAAGCAGGCGATCTCTCCGCCGGACGAGCCGTCGATCAGGATCTCGCCTCCCCCTCCCGGAGCTGCCGCCATCGCAATCACCGCCAGGGCAAACAGAACACACAGGGATCTCAGTCTCACACTCCACCTCCAACCAGAGATACTGTTTTCGTGACGCGGACCTGAAGTCCGCAGGGTGAGCCGATCCTAGCCCGGCGTATCGACGATTTCAAATCTCTCCCGTGTTCCTCATCCGCTCCCAGGGCCCCCTGACCCGCGTCCGCATGGCGCGCACCCTCTTCGGAAAGCCGCTCCACGAGGTCTCGGCCTACGCCTTCGCCGACCTCCTGATCGACTCCGGCCCGCCCCCCACGGCCTCCGAGCTCGTCTCCTGGGCTCGCGGCCGGCCGGAGATCGCCCGAGTCGTCCTCACCCATCACCACGAAGACCACGTGGGAGGCGCGGCGGCCCTCCAGGAGGGTCTCGGCCTCCCCGTGATGGCCCCGGCCTCGGCCGTGGCCATCCTCGCCGAAGGGCTGCGAATGCCGCTCTACCGGAAAGCCGTGTGGAGCACGCCGCGGAGGTTCCGCGCCGAGCCGCTGGGCCCGGTCGTCGAGGGAGACGGCTACCGCCTGCGCGTCGTGCCCACGCCCGGGCACGCGTTCACCCACGTCTGCCTCTTCGACGAAGAGCGGCGCTGGCTCTTCTCGGGGGATCTCTACGTCCACGAGCGGGTGCGCTACCTGCGGAAGATCGAGAACGTCTGGGAGCACATCGACTCGCTCCGGCGGGTGATCGCGCTCGAGCCCGACCTCCTGATCTGCGCCCACGCCGGGGTCCTGGAGCACGCCCAGGAAAGGCTCTCTCGGAAGATCCGCTGGTGGGAAGACCTCGCCGGCCAAGCCCGGGAGCTGCGGGAAAAAGGGCTCTCCGTGCCCGCCGTCTCCCGGGCTCTTCTAGGGCGCGATGGGCTGCTTTCCTATGCGAGCTTCGGGGATTTCTCCCACAAGAACCTGATCCGGTCGCTGCTTTCCAAGCCAAGGACTTGAAGGACACCAGGGACACCAGGGACACCAAGGACAAAAAGAATCCGTCCTTGGTGTCCCTGCAGTCCTTGGTGTCCTTTGGGTCCTTCCGCCTCCCCCTGAGGAAAAAGGCCCGAGCGGAACGTTCCCTTTTTGACCGGTTCCGCTCACCTTACCTCTCAGGAGGACATCGCCCATGAAGACGAATTCGAGAAGGTTGCTGGCCACTCTTGCCCTGGTGGCCCTGCCGTCGTTCCCGCTCTTCGCCCATCCGCCGGACGCGGGGGCCCTCGACACGGTGGCCCTGTTCAACCCGGCGGCCCTGGAGACGCCGGAGAGCATCGCGATCGACGTGGAGGGGAACTTCTATATCAGCCTCGCGCTCACCGGGGAGATCCGCAAGATCGCGCCGGACGGCACCCAGTCCACCCTCGCCTTGCTGCCCATCGGGCCGCCGCTCACGGTCTGCGGACCGTTCTTGAACGCAGTCACCGGGATCACGCTCGATCCCCAGGGCGAAAACCTCTACGCGTCCGTCGTCTCCTGCGACCTCGCGAGCCGCGGGGTCTGGCGGATCGATCCGGAGACCGGCGAGGCGGAGATCCTGGCCACCCTGCCGCTCGCGAGCATCCCGAACGGGATCGCCTTCCGCCGCGGCCAGCTCTATGTGGCCGATTCGTCGCAGCCGTTCATCTGGCGGGTGCCGGCCGAGGGAGGCGTTGCCGAGGTGTGGATCGAAAGCCCGCTTCTCGCGGGCGTGCTCGCGCCCGGGTTGCCGCTTCCGGGAGCGAACGGCCTGCAGATCTTCCGGAACGAGGTCTACGTGTCGAACTCCAGCCAGGAGACGATCCTCGCCATCCCCTTCGAGCCGGGCGACGCCGCGGGCGCTCTGCGCCTTCACGCCACGCTCCCCACGGGCGTGGGGTGCGACGACTTCGCCTTCGACGTCCACGGCAGCCTCTACTGCGGCACGGACCCGACCGGCCTGCTCGTGCGGATCGATCCGGGCGGCACGCCGGAGGTCCTGCTCACCTCGACCGACGGCCTGGACGGACCGACGGCCGCCACGTTCGGAAGGATCGGGGCCGACCGCTTCAACCTCTACATCACGAACGGCGCCTTCCCCTTCTTCTCGACCACCCACCGGCCGAGCCTCATGCGCCTGCACCTGGGCGTGCCCGGCGCGCCGCCGTCCTGGTAATCCGATTCTTTTCCGGGGATCGCGGAGCCCGTTCCGCGATCCCCGAGGCAGGCCTCAGTTTCCAGAGCGGGCCAGCCGGAAGGCCGCCATCTCCTGGTCGTTGCGGACCAGCAGGACGTCGCCGGCCAGCACCGGGTGATTCCAGGTCTTGCCTTCGATCGCGGGCAGGCGCCCGAGCTCCTTGAACTGATCGGGAGCCGCCTGGACCAGCGCCAGCTCGCCCTTTTCGGACAGCACCAGCAGCAGATCCTGCTCGGGCAGGAGGACGAGCTGGCCGTGGCCGTAGTGCCCGTCCTTCCACTTGCGCTGACCGTCTTCCAGGCTGATGCACGCGAGCCGGCTGCCGTCGAAGCCGAAGGCATGGCCCTTGTGAACGACGAAATCGTTGAAATAGGGCTTGAGCCCGTTCGAGGTCCAGCGCTCTGCGGCGGTCCAGCCCTGGGAGCCGTGCGCGACCGCGATGCGGCGCACGCCGCTTCCGCCCATTCCAGACCCCGCGCCGAGCAGGACGCCGCCATCCGCGGTAAGGCCCGGCTGCACGATGCCGTCGCCATCCCACGAGTGCTCCCAGAGCACCTTGCCGTCGGCCGGCGCGATGCCGATCACACCCTTTCCGTGGAGGAACAGGACCTGCTCGACGCCGTCGATCGTCGCCAGATGGGGCGAGCTGTAGCCCCCGCCGCCCTCCGGGCCGAGCCAGCGCAACTCGCCAGTCGCGGTCTCGTAGGCCGCGAGCCGGCCGGAAGTGGCGGCGACCACGGTGTCCCCCACCACCAGCGGCGAGCCCGAAAAACCCCAGCCCGGAAGCTTCGCGCCGGTGTCGGCCGCCGCGTTGCGCGACCACACGACCGAGCCGTCTTTGGCGTCGAGCGCGTTCAGGATCCCCGTCGCCCCCAGGGTGTACACCCGGCCGTGGCTCAGGGTCGGCGTGGCCCGCGGCCCCGCGCCGGCATTCGACTCCCAGAACCGGGCCGCGTCCTTGTGCCGCCACACCGGCTCGCCCGTCTTCATGTTGTAGCAGGAGACGACCTCGTCCTCCCCGCGCTGCTCCTGGGTGTAGACGAGATCGCCGTGGACCGCGAAGGACGACCAGCCCGGCCCGATCGGCCGGCGCCACAGCTCGACCGGCGGCGACGCGGCCCAGTCGGTCGCGATCCGCACGCCGTGAACGGCGCCGTCGCGCCCGGGCCCGCGGAAGCCGGGCCAGTCGGCCACCGTCTCCGCGGCAGCCGGAGCCGCCGGTTCGGCGCTGGCTGGGGCCACGGGCTGCTCCTCCGGAGTCTCCGGAGCAGCCGGAGCCGCCGCGTCGCCGGAAACCGCCGGCTCGGCGCTCGCCGGGGCCTCGGCCTGGGGCAGGGGCGCGGCGGCCGGAGCCACCGGAGGTCCCTTCGGCTCGTCGCCGCTCTGGGCCAGGAGCCGCTCCTCGGGGGTCTGAGTCCACCGCCAGTGGAGATCCATATCGCCGTCGCCGCCCATGCCGCCGGTCCGCAGGAGCGTGAACACGCCGCACGCGAGCAGAATGGTCACGACCAGCGCCGCGCGCCGGGGCCCGTCGGCCAGGCGGCGGCTGGCCGCGGCCCAGGCCACAAGGGCGAGGCTCAAGACCGGGAGCGAGAGGATGGGCAGCAGCATTCCCATCGCCCCGTTCTCGATGGACGGGTGAACGAAGCGCAACGTCACAAACACCCCGGCGACCATCAGGACGACGGCGCCCAGGCGCTCGAGCCAGGGGGCCCGGCTGAAGAACAGCCACCACACCAGAACCAGCAGTCCACCCGCCGCCGCCGCGAGAATCCCGATACTCGCGGCCTCGGGGGCCACCAAGGGAAGACCCTGCCAGACGAGCCACTGGAGGATCACGAGGACCACGCCCGGCCACAGCCGGAGCGGCTTGCGAATCGGTTCTGCAGTCGGTTCGATCGCCATGTCAGATCTCCTGGATATCCAAGGGAACTACGTCCGCGCTCGGGAATTATTTCAGGGTGACTGCCATGCGCAACTCTTCCTCACTGACTACGTATGTAATCATCACAGGTCAACCCCCTTCGGAGGCCGAACATGAGAACTGTGCCCGCCGTCTCCCTGGTCCTTCTCTTCCTCCTCCCCGGCTTCGCCGCGGCCCAGGCTCCCGACCCGGCCGCCAAGGTCGACGAGATCTTCGCCGAGTGGCGCTCCCTGGAGAGCCCCGGCTGCACGGTGGCGGTCGCCGAGAAGGGGAAGACCCTGGTCTCCCGCGCCTACGGCATGGCGGACCTGGAGCACGACGTCCCCATCACGACCAGCACGGTCTTCGAGGCGGGCTCGGTCTCCAAGCAGTTCACGGCCGCCGCGGTCCTGCTTCTGGTCCAGCAGGGGAAGCTCGCGCTCTCCGACGACGTGCGCAAGTATGTGCCGGAGCTGCCCGACTACGGCAAGCCGATCACGATCGAGCACCTGATCCATCACACCAGCGGCCTGCGCGACTGGGGAGCGATCGCCTGGGTGCACGGCTGGCCGCGGGGGACGCGCGTCCACACCCACGCCCACGTGCTCGACATCGCGTCGCGCCAGAAAGAGCTCAACTACGAGCCGGGCGCCGAGTTCGGCTACACGAACACGGGATACAACCTGCTCGCCATGATCGTGGACCGGGTCAGCGGCCAGAGCTTCGCGGAGTTCTCCAGGAAGAACATCTTCGAGCCCCTGGGCATGAAGCACACCCAGTGGGGCGGCGACTTCACCCGCGTGGTCAAGGGGCGCGCCGTCGCCTACGTGAAAAGGGACGACGGCTTCCACAGCGCGATGCCTTTCGAAAACGTCTACGGCAACTGCTGCCTGCTGACGACGTCGGAGGATCTGCTTCTCTGGAACGAAAATTTCATCCACGGAAAAGTGGGCGGCCCCGCCCTGATCGAAGCGCTCCTGCGGCGCGGCCGGTTGAACGACGGCCGCGAGATCGAGTACGCCGGCGGCCTCTTCATCGGCACTTACGAAGGGCTGCAGGAGATCAGCCACGACGGTGCCACGGCCGGTTACCGCGCGTTCCTGGGGAGATTCCCCGAGCAACAGCTCTCCGTCGCCGTCCTTTGCAACCTTGGAGGAGAGACCGATCCCAGCGGGTTCGCCCATCGCACGGCGGACCTCTTCCTCACCGGGAAGAAACCGGCCGCGGCAGCTCCCTCGGTGCCCACGATCGAGCTGCCGGCCGAAGAGATCTCTTCCAAGGCGGGGGTATACCGCAATCTCCGGACGAGCGAGGCGCTCCGGCTGGAGGTCAAGGAAGGAAAGCTGCACACGGGCCGGGGGCGCCTCCTCCTGCCGCTCTCCACCTCGCGGTTCCA
>DATEIO010000784.1:0-7808 GCA_035278895.1 Thermoanaerobaculia bacterium
GAGGCGGCCCGCACGTCCCCTCGCCGCTCCGCCAGATCGGCCTCGCGCTCCCGGCGCCGCGCCCGCGAGCGCAGCAGGTCCGACTGCAGAGCCGCCCCTCCGGTCACCCGGGCCTCCACGTCGGCCTCCCGCGCCCGGGCGCCGGCCAGGGCCCGCTCGGTAACCTCCACGGCCCGTTGGGCGAGAGCGGCTTGGCGGTAGGCCGTGACGACCTGCAGCCGCAGATCGAGCCGCCCCTCGTCCACCTGGGCCCCGGCGGACCGGGCCCGCGCGGACAACGAGTCCGCCGCCGTCCGTACCTTGCCGAAGGCGTCGATCGGGGCCTCGACGGACACCGCGGAGCCCAGGTGCCCCAGGCCCGAGGGATCGTTCAGCCGGGAGATGGCGAAGTCCTCCGCCCCGAACTCTCCGGAGTCGAGCTTGTGGGCGAAGACGGCCGAGGGGACGTCGGTGTACGACCAGCCGGTGGACAGGTCGAGCCGCGGCCACGTCCCCCGGCGAGCGGCGTTTGCCCCTTCCTCTGCGGCCTCCGCCTGGGCGCGGGCCGCGGCGAGATCGGGGTTCTGCTGCTCGGCGAGAGCGAGGGCCTCGCTCAGGGTGAGGCGGAGGGTCTCCTCGCCCTGGGCGGCCCCGGAAAGCGCCAGGAGGGCCAGGAAGATGAAACCTTGGAAACGCTGCGGTCGATGACTCACGGTGCCTCCTCCACACCGTGAGAGCCACTTCCCGGGAAAAGGATTCAGGGCGCCGTCGCGAACCGTCAGGGGGAGTGGCGCTCGCGGGAGAGAGCGATCTCCGGAAGATGGAGATCCACCCCGATAGTGCTCCTCCGCAGCCCCGCTGCCCCCGACCCGCGGGGTGGCGTGGCAGATCGCCGAAGGGTGGGGTCAGGCCGGCGCCGTCAGCCGGCGAATCCCGGAGCGCACCGCCTCCTGGACCGCTTCGGGAACCGCGGGCTCGGGCAGCGCCCGGCAGACGCCCAGCGCTTTCTGCAGGGCATCGCAGGCGCCGCGGCAGCGCGGGCAGGAGGAGACGTGGGCTTCGAGCTCGGCGCAGGCCTCGCGGCTGATCTCTCCTTCGAGATAGCGCGACATCTGCCTTCCGATGTCCGGGCACTCCGGCGAGGGGGCCGGCAGCCCTTTTTCGAGGAGCGGCCGGAGCTCCTCCCGCACCGCCGCCCGGGCGCGGTGGAGCCGGCTCTTGACCGCCTCGACCCGCAGCCCCAGAACCTCGGCCACCTCCGGAGCGGTGAGCCCCTCGACGTCGCGCAGCAGCAGGACCTCCCGGTACGCCGGCTGCAGCGCCCGGATCGCCGCCTCGACCGCGCGCTCCACCTCCCGCTTCGCGAGCGCCTCGTCGAGCGGCGGGCCGGGGTCGGGCACGGCGAGCGATCCGGTGGAAAGCGGCACCACCTCCTCCGGAGCGAACTTGCTGCGCCGCCGCTTCTTCACGCAGAAACCGCGGGCGATGGAGTAGAGCCAGGTGGACAGCGACGACAGCCCCTGAAATCCCCGCAGCGACCGCGCCGCCGCGAACAGCGTCTCCTGGAGCACGTCCTTGGCGTCCTCCTCGTCCCGGCACATGCGCAGCCCGAAGCGGTAGATGCGGGGCTGGTACTCCCGGAGCAGCGCATCGAGAGCCTCGGGGTCTCCCGCGCGCGCCGCGGCGAGGGTGGGGGAGTCGGGGGGCGGCATGAGCCGCGATGGTATCAAGCCCTGAAGGACACCAAGGACACCAGGGACTGCAAGGACAAAAAGGTCAGTTTTTGGTCCTTGGCGTCCTTGGTGTCCCTGGTGTCCTTTATCTTCCGCTGGCCGGATCACGGCCTCCGGATAGCTCTGCCGGGCCTGGAAAAATCTCGGTACCGTCGCCAAATCTGCTTCCTTTTTGGCGGTAGCCCTGCCAGATCGGCGGCAGTTTGTTCGAGCCGCGCCTACAGAACCGGTGCTAATCTCAACCCCTCATGAAACCCTTCTGGACGCGCGCCGGCTCCCCCCGGGGGCTGCTGGTCCTGGCGGGCCTCGCCTGGACGGCTGCCGCCGCGGCGGCCGTGATCCGGCTCCGGGGCTGGGCGGTGGACGACTTCTTCATCACCTTCCGGTACGCGGAGAACCTGGCCCGGGGGAACGGCTTCGTGTGGAACCCCGGGGAGCGCGCGTTCGGCGTCTCCGATCCGGGGCTCGGGCTGGCGCTGGCGTTCCTCCATTTCGTGACCCGCCTGCCCATCGAGTGGATCGCGAGCGCGCTCTTCGGCGTGGCACTGGTCGCCGTCTCCCTGCTGCTGCTCCGGGAGGGCCTCGCCGTGGGCCGGAAGGCCGAGACGTTCCTCGGAGGGTGCCTCGTGCTGACGTCGTCGTTCCTGTGGGTCAACCACGGCGCGGCGGCTCCCTGGACGCTCCTCTTCCTGTTCGCTGCCGCCCTCTTGGCCGACTCCCGTCCCTGGATGGCAGGAATCCTGGCCGGCCTCGCGGTCTGGATCCGGCCGGATGCCGGCGTCGGCGTGGCGATCCTCCTGCTCCTCCTGCTGCTCGAAACGGGGCGGGTCCCCTGGAAGACGGGGCTCGCCGCGGCGGCCGTGATCGCGCTCGGGCTCTTCGGCGCCTGGCAATGGTTCGGGTCCATCCTTCCCGGCACTGTGGCGGCCAAGGTCGCGGCGTCCCAGGGGAATCCGCTCGCGGCCACGGGGGCGGAAGGCTTCTGGGGACGCGGAGCGCTGCTCCTGAGACGGCACGCCGGGCCTCTTTGGCTCCTGGTTGCGGCTGTTGGCGTGGCCGGCCTCGCGCCGCTCCTTCGCCACATGGGGCGGCTCGGGCGCCTGACCGCCCTCTACGGGAGCGCTCTCGCCGTGCTCTATCCCGCTCTCGGGGTCCCCTTCGCTTCCTGGTACGCCGTGATTCCCTGGATCGCCGTGCTGTACGGCCTCTGCTTCTCCGTCGCCGGGCTGGCCCGCGAGATCGCGGCCTCGGGCGCGGGGCGCCGGTGGGGGAGGGCCGTGGCCGGGGCGGGGTTTCTAGCCGCCGCGGTCCTCGGGATCTTCCTCGTCCAGGGCGTGGTGCGCGGCGCCGTCCGCTTCTACAGGGGCTTTTCCCCGCCCGAGCGCCTGATGCTCTACCGGCAGGCGGCGGAGTGGCTCGTGGCGCGCTCCGGACCTGAGGATTCGGTGTCCTACGTCGAAATCGGGGTCCTCGGCTACTACAGCCGGCGGCCGGTCGAAGATCCGCTGGGGCTCGTCACGCCTCGGGTCGTCCCCTACCTCGCGCGCAACGACCTGGCCGGAGGCTTCCTCACCAAGCCCACGGACTACGTGCTCTACCACAACCGCTCCGGGATGAATCCGATCGTGCGCGCGCCCTGGTTCCCCGGGGCCTATGAAGAGGTGGAGCGGCTCCAAAGCGGGCTCCGGAGCCGGCAGTTCCTGGTGATCTATCGCCGCCGGCCCGGAGCCCCGCTGCCGGCGCCGCCTTCTCTCGCGGAGGAGCCCGCGGCGCCGCGAAAGCGCCGGAACCGCCGGGCCGGACAAGTCGGATAAGATACCGGCTTGCGCATGCGCCTCTTCCCTCTCTTCGCCCTCCTTCTGCCGGCGCTCGGCTGCACCGGGGAAGCGGCCTCGGGCCGTCCGGATCCCATTCGGGACGTGCCGACGCTCGGGGCGGATCTGGAGACCGTGGGGCCTCCGGCGGCCGAGATCTACCAGGGAGCGCTGGTCCAGCGGGTCGAAGAGGGTGGACCCGCGGCCTTGGGAGATCTGAAGCCGGACGATCTCATCCAGCAGGTGGATGAAGTCTCGGTGAGAAGCCGGTGTGCCGTCGAGCGCGAGCTCCTCCTGAAACAGCCGGGCGACGAGGTGAGGATCGGAATCCTGCGGCAGGGGTGGAGCCTCTCGAAGACCGTGAAGCTCGAAGGCGCCTACGAGGTCCACGGCAAGGGCTGCGACGCCGGCCGGCCCGCGAGCTGCTTCGAGCTCGGGGTCCTCTACGCGAAGGGGACGGGCCTCGAGGCGCCGAATCAGGATCTCGCCCGGAACCTCTTCGAGCAGGCGTGCCAGAAGGGGAGCGCTCCGGCCTGCGCCGAGATCGGCGCCTTGTTCCTCTCCGGGACCGGCGTTCCCGCGGACCCGCCCCGCGGCCTCGACCTCGTCCGCAAGGCCTGCCAGGACGGGAGCGCTGCGGGCTGTACGTCCTTGGCCTACGCCTATGCCGAAGGAATAGGGGTCCCCGAGGACGACGGGGAGGCCCTGCGCTGGTATACGGAAGCCTGCAACGGCGGAAACTCGGCCGGCTGCTACAACATGGGGCTCAATTACGAGTTCGGCCGCGGAACCTCACCGAGCCTGGACCGCGCGCTGGTGGGCTACGAGCTGGCCTGCAACCAGGGGGAGGAGGCCCGCGGCTGCACCAACGCGGGCTTCCTCTACGACAGCGGAAAGCTCGGCCCGGAAGACCCCCTGCGGGCCCGGGTCTTCTACCGCCAGGCCTGCGAGGGGACGGGCTGCGGCGCCAGCGACCCCCTGGGCTGCTTCAACCTCGGAGTCCTCTACCGCGACGGCCGGGGAGGCACAGAGAGCAAGACCGAGGCCGCCGGCTTCTTCGAGCGCGCCTGCAATGGCGGCAACGCCTCCGGCTGCGCCAACCTGGCCGACCTGCTCTACGCGGGCGAAGGAGTGCCCCGAAACGTGGAGCGGGCCACTCTGCTCTTCCAGAAGGCCTGCCTGGGCGGGCACCAGGTCGCCTGCGAGAACGAGAAGGCCTTGAAGAGCCAGCAGGAGGGACGGCGGGGGAAGTGAGGGGCCGGGCCTACTCGGCCACTGCCGCGCCCACCGCACCACACCAGGCGCCGTCCGGCAGGAGCCGGGCATCCGCGCCGCCCACTCCGGCCGCGAGGCGGAGGATCTCTCCCAGGAGGGAGCTCGCCGTGACCGCGCTGCCGCCGAACACCACGGTTTCGATCCCCCGGGCTTGGGCCAGGGCGGCCGAGGAGAGCCCGACGTTTTCGCCGAGCAGGCCGACCAGCGCCTGGGCGAGGTCCGCGGGGTCCCGCGAGGCGGCCTTGGCGAAGCACGAGGCCGTGAGCCGGGGGTCGAGCGCGATCCCCCCTTCGGGGTAGACGTCCCCCACCCGCAGATCCACCCGGCCGCGGTCGCCCTGCTCAGCCAGAGCCGCGAGCGTGGTGAAGGAGTCGTTCTCGAAGAGGAGCCGCGCGAGGCCGGAAATCGTGCCGCCGCCCAGCGTCATCCCGGAGATCCGCGTCGCGGACGTGCCCTCGATTTCGAGGACCGAGGTGCCGGTGCCCACGCTCACCAGCAGATATCGCGAGGGCAAGCTCCAACCCGCCCGCGCCGCGAGCCAGGCCGAGCCGTGCCCCCACGCCTCGAACTCCAAGACCTGCCGGACCGGAACCTGACCCGCGAGAGCCGCCGCAATGCGGGCGGCCCCGCCGCCCGTCAGGTGGATCCGGTGTGGTGCCCAAGCCGCGATCTGATCTCGCACCGCCTCGAGAGACCCGGCGGGGAAGGAGGCGAGCTCCACGTCCGCAAGGCCCGGCCCCACCCGCGCGAGCTTCCAGAGCGTGGAGCCGGCGTCGAGGCCGGCGGTTGGGGGGGTGGTCACGGGGGAATTCTAAAGGACACCAGGGACACCAGGGACTGCAAGGACGAAAGGCTTTGTAGTGTCCTTGGAGTCCTTGGTGTCCTTTAGGTCCTGAAGACCGGCCGCAACGGCCCATCTCCGCAAACATCGCTTCGTCTCCCGGAACATCGCCTCTGCGCGGGATCGCCGCGGCAGCGTTTCCTGCGCGGGCGCGTCTCCCGGAAAATCGGCCCCGTCTCCGGAACGCCGGGACGTCGTTTTGATCGCTCGCCAGTCTCTGGGGAAATCGGCCCGTCTCCGGAACGCCAGGGCGATTTCTCCGTCGCTGGCGCATCTCCCCTTCCATCGCTCTGTCTCCGCGGAGGCTGGCCCGGCGCTGGAACGCTGCGGCGATGTTTCCGGAGACGGCCTGTCTCCGGGAACGCCGCTTCGTCTCCGGGAACGCCGGCCCGGCGCTGCAACGCCGGGGCGATTTCCCTGGCGCTGGCCTGTCTCGGGAAAAATCGGCCCGTCTCCGGAACGCCGGGGCAAAATCTCCCGCGCTGGCGCAATTTCTCTGGAGACGGGGCAAAAAAAGGGGAGGCGTGCGAGCGCGCGCCTCCCGAGCGAGGGGTTTTCAGGGCTGGGTCTGCGGCAGAGCGGTGGGCGGCGTCGGGGGGATCTCCGGCGTCTCCGGGGCCCCGGGTTTCACCTTGCGGGTGCGGCCTCGGAACGGCTGGAGGTCGAACTCCGCGAGCTTCTCCGAGCGGAGGCCGTAGTGCTGCTTGAGCAGCGCGCGCACGGCGTTGGCGACCCGCTGGCTCTCGATGACGAGCGTGCGCAGTTGCCTGCTCGCCTCCTGCTTGCTGGCTTTCAGAGCCGCCTGTGTCTTGGCGTTCTCCTGGGCCTCTGTCAGGAGGGCCGCCAGCCGCTGCCGGGCGCCCTCCAGGTGCGGCAGCTCGGCGCTGTTCGCTTCGAGCGCCGTGCTCAGCCGCTGAATGCTCCCCATCACTCCCGCGTACGTCGTTTCCTTCGCCATGGTCCTTCTCCTTTCTCGAGCCTTGTGGCTCAAAATCCGGCATCTCAAATGACACCGGAAATCCCGTTCGATCACCCCTTCGGCCCTCCCCCGGTTCCCGTCCAGGGACTGCGAAGACCTCTGGGTTGCTGCCGGGCGCTGCGCTGATCTATGTAGTAGTATGCGCCTTTGATGCGGGTATGTTGCAGGGAGTTGGAGCGCGTGTCAAGGGGGTATTCAGGAAAAATGCAGGAGATCTCTCTTGACGCAGATGCTGGTTCATGCGATCTTATTGAAAATTATGGGAGGAATGGCATGCCACCCCAGCGAGAAGGACGCGCCCTGCGCCAGAAGGCGATCATCGACATCCTGGTGGACAGGAAGGGAGTGAGCAGCCAGGAGGAGCTGGTCAAGCTGTTGCGGGAGAGAGGGGTCACGGTGACCCAGTCGAGCATCAGCCGCGATCTGCAGGAGATCGGGGTGCGCCGGGTGAAGGGCCGCTACCAGCTCCAGACCTGGAAAGCGGTGGGGGAGGGGGATTTCCAGCAGGTCGTGGGCTTCGTGCAGGGGATCAACGTGGCGGGGTCGAACCTCCTCGTGGTCCACACGAGCCCGAGCGCGGCCAACGTGGTGGCCTGGGCCATCGACACCGCGGGCTGGCCCGAGGTCCGAGGCACCGTGGCGGGGGAGGACACGATTTTCATCGCCGTGGACGGCCAGGAGGCCCGCGACGTCCTCCTGCGGCGCCTGGGCCACTACCTGGAAGGGTGAAGAAGGATGTTCTTTGACCAGCGAAGGACCTCCCGCGGGCCTGGGTTACCCGGCGGAGGAGTGATGTGCGTGCCGCGTCTTGCGGGGGTGGGGTAGGTCCTTTTTTACAGCGCGAACTTCATCGCGTCGGATTACTGCTGGGAGAAGGAGATGGAGCGCGCCTTGGAGAGGCACGAATCGGGAGAGGCGACCGTGGTTCCGGTCCTGCTGCGGTCGTGCGACTGGAAGGGGGCACCGTTGTCGTTGATCGAAGCGTTAACGCCTTTCCCCAGCGTCTGGGAAAGGGAATGTCCTCCCCGTCACCACGATCGCTGCCCCCCCAATGTAGAGACGCCCCGTGGGGCGTCTCCGAAGCGGAGAAGGAGGTCCGGGAAGGCCTTTCCTACAGCGGAACCACCTCGACCAGGGCCGAGCCGGTCTTCAGCATGTCGATCCTGCCGGCCGCGGCGTGGGAGAGG
>DATEIO010000785.1:0-2064 GCA_035278895.1 Thermoanaerobaculia bacterium
CATCGCCGGGATCGCAGTGGCGATCGCCCTGATCGCCTTCCTGTTCCCCCTGACGCTCTACAAGAAGCTCAACCACGGGCTCGAAGTCTTCGCCCATGGCGTGGGATCGGTCGTGACCTGGGTGTTGATGACGGTTCTCTACTACCTCCTGTTCCTGCCCGTGGGCCTCCTCCTGCGGGCGGGAGGCAAGCTCGCGATCACCAGGAAGGCCGATCCGAAGCTCTCCACCTACTGGACGCCGACGGATTCCCGGCCGCGGAATCCCGAGTCCTACCGCAGGCAGTTCTGACCGTGAAGCTCCTCGGGATCTCCTGCTACTACCACGACTCCGCGGCCTGCCTGGTCGACGAGGGGCGCATCGTCGCCGCGGCCCAGGAGGAGCGCTTCACCCGCATCAAGCACGATGCGGAGTTCCCCGTGAACGCGGTCCGCTACTGCCTGGCCGAGGGCGGGGTCACCCGGGCGGAGGACCTGGGCGGGGTCGTGTTCTACGACAAGCCGCTCCTCAAATTCCACCGGATTCTCGAAACCTATCTCGCCGTGGTGCCCAAGGGGCTGCGCTCGTACGTGATGGCCGTGCCCCTGTGGCTCAAGGAGAAGCTCTGGATCCCCCCGAAGATCCAGGAGTCGCTCGAAAAGGCCGGCCTGGGCGAGGTCAAGGACATCTTCTTCACCGAGCACCACGAGTCCCACGCGGCGAGCGCGTTCTACCCCTCCCCGTTCGAGGAGGCGGCGGTGCTGACGCTCGACGGCGTGGGCGAGTGGGCCACCACCACGATCGGCGTGGGCGAGGGGGAGAAGCTGCGGCTGATCCGCGAGATGGTCTTCCCCCACTCGCTTGGGCTCCTCTACTCGGCCTTCACCTATTTCACCGGCTTCCGTGTGAACTCGGGCGAGTACAAGCTCATGGGCCTCGCCCCCTATGGCGAGGGGCGCTATACCGACGTCATCAAGCGGGAGATCGTCGACATCAAGGACGACGGCTCGTTCCGCATGAACATGGATTACTTCGGCTACCTGGACGGCCTCGCGATGACGAACGGCGCGTTCGCGAAGCTGTTCGGCGGCCCCGAGCGGTCGCCCGAGTCCCCCATCACCCAGCGGGAGATGGACCTCGCGAAGTCGATCCAGGAAGTCACCGAAGAAATCGTTCTGAAGCTCGCCCGCCACGCCCGGGAGCTCACGGGCAAGCGCAACTTGTGCCTGGCGGGCGGCGTGGCGCTGAACTGCGTCGCAAACGGCATCCTGCTGCGCGAGGGGATCTTCGACGACCTTTGGATCCAGCCCGCGGCGGGCGACGCCGGGGGAGCGCTGGGCGCGCCGCTCGCGGTGTGGCACAACGCCATGGGCAAGCCGCGCACGGTCACGAAGTCGAACGGCCGGCCGCGGGACGCGATGCGCGGGGCGCTCCTGGGTCCCGAGTTCCCGCGCGATCAGATCAAGGAGTATCTGGATTTCCACGGCTATCCGCACGAGGAGCTTGCGGACGAGGCTTGGGCACGGCGGATCGCGGAGCTGATCGCGGGGGAAAACGTGATCGGTCTCTGCCAGGGGCGGATGGAGTTCGGCCCCCGGGCGCTCGGCGGCCGTTCGATCATCGGCGATGCGCGCTCTCCCAAGATGCAGTCGGTGATGAATTTGAAGATCAAGTACCGGGAGAGCTTCCGGCCGTTCGCTCCGAGCGTGCTCGAAGAGAAGGTTTCGGATTATTTCGAGCTCGACCGGCCATCCCCCTACATGCTGCTGGTGGCGGACGTCGTCGAAAAGCGCCGCATCCCGAAACGGGGGGATGAGCGGGATCTGCCGCTTCTCGAATGGGTGAACCGCCCGCGCTCGGACGTTCCCGCAATCACCCACGTGGATTATTCGGCGCGCATCCAGACGGTTTCGAAAGAGGACAGCCCGCGCTACCACGCGATCCTCACGGAGTTCGAAAAGCTCACGGGCTACGGCGTGATCGTCAACACCAGCTTCAACGTGCGCGGCGAGCCGATCGTCTGCACGCCGGAGGACGCCTACCGCTGCTTCATGCGGACGGAGATGGATTATCTGGTCCTCGGGCCG
>DATEIO010000786.1:0-2824 GCA_035278895.1 Thermoanaerobaculia bacterium
GCCACCCGGGGCAGCTTCCACAGGGGCATGCGCAGGTGCGCCATGATCTGCCGGGAGGACTGGCCGCGGAGGGTCTCGATCTCGTGCTCTTCCATGCGCCGGAACCGGTGCTCGTCCGCCAGCCGGTTCACCACGACGAGAAACCAAGGGAAGGAGTCCGCAAGGGTCCCGTCGAAGTCGAAGATCGCCAGCCGGTAGCGCATCGCGCCGGGGATTATCGCTCGGATGACCGCTCGGATGCCGCTTCCCTCTGGGCTTGATCCGAAGGTTTCCGCCCTCTCCTTCCTGCTATAATACGAGAACCCTGTAGTTCCCATTTCTGTCCTCTACCTAGGAGGGACCCATGGCGATCAGCCGCCGGAGTTTCGTCCGTCAGACGCTGTACCTCGGACCCGTTGCGATGGCTTTCTGGATCGAGAGGGACGTGGCGTGGGCCTGGGCAGGCCAATGCGGGATGCCCGATCCGACGAAGGACTGCACGCTTCCCGATCCCGGAGATGCCAAGCCGTTCGTTCCCAACGAGCCGAAGGTCGGGACGCGCTATTCGGCTAGCGAGATGGCAGAGCCCGGGATGGCGCCCCGGCTTCAGCAGTTCCGCGACGCCATCTGCAAGGTGCGGGATCTGCCTCCCGACGACGTGATCAGTTGGACCAAGCTGGTGGCCCAGCACTGCATCCACTGCGCCTCCACCAACACGAACAACATCCATTACAACTGGCAGTTCCTGCCGTGGCACCGCGGCCTGCTCTACTTCCTGGAGCGCCACCTGCGCAAGCTGAGCGGCAACGACGACCTGCGGCTGGTCTACTGGGACTGGGAGAGCCCGCAGAGCCGCACGCTGCCTTCGATCTACGCGCCGGCGGACCAGCCGCTCTACTGGGCGAACCGGAAGCTGGATGGGCCGCGCTGGCCGCTCTCGAACGCGAACGTCGACGTCCAGCCCTCGCTCGCGGTCCCCGACTTTGACCGCTTCGGCGGCACCGCCGTCCAGAAGCAGCCCGTGCCTATCGCCTACTCCGGGCCCCACGCTCCGGTGCACAACGCCTTCAGCCCCGGCGACATGGCGAACCTGCAGTTCTCGCCGCGCGATCCCGTGTTCTACGCCCATCACGGCAACGTCGACCGCCTGTGGAGCTCGTGGGTGGCCGCCGACGCCAGCCACAAGAACCCCGACTTCGGCGACGCCAAGGTCTACTTCTACGACGAGAACCGGGTATGGCGCTCCGTGCTGATGAACGACCTGCGCGACGAGACGAAGCTCGGCTACAAGTACTCCTCGCTCATGAAGTCGACGGCCAAGATCCCGGCCCTGCGGGAGTTCGCGGCCGCCCGGTCGGCGAACCGCGTGACGCTCGCCGCGCCGGCCCTCCGCAAGGTCCGGGAGGCCGGCCCCGATTTCCTCTTGATCAAGAACATCCAGAACCTGGAGAAGCTGCCGGAGAGCGCTGTGGACTTCGGCATCTTCCACGGCGCCCCGGCCGTGGGCACCCAGGCCGACACGGCCTCGGGCTTCCTGGGCAAGGTGAGCCGGGTGTTGAGCGGGAGCCACAACCACCCGGCCCCTCTTTCGGCGGCGCTCAACGTCACCAACCGGCTCGGCAAGTTGGCTCCGCAAAAGGAGGGGACCGAGGTCCTGGATCTGACCGTGGCGCCGCTCGACGACAGCGGCAAGACTACGACCGAAGCCATTCCGCTGGTGGCGGAGGATGTCTCGGTCCTCGGATGAGGTACTCTTGAGGAATGAGGCATGCGAGCCCTGTGCTTCTCTGGGTGGCGGCCGCAAGCGTTCTGATGTGCGCCGCTCAGTTGGAAACCCGGACGACGCTCCGGCTGGCTGTGCCTCGGGAGGTCTCGGCTCAGGCCGCGTCGCGGGCGGCGGGGGATGCTTCCTCGCCGCCCCCCATCCTCATGCTGGAAGATCTCGAGGTCGGTGACGAGGAGGGCCTGACGGTCCTTGTTCTGGGACCGGCCGAACCCGGCTCCGGGAAGCCCCGGCCGGTCCTGGGGCAGGCCGCTACGGTCGGCTTGCCCCAGAAGCAGCCGAAGGCGCCGCTCCAGAAATTGACGCTCGCCGTGCCACTCAACGACGAGGCCTTGCGGCTCGTGGCCGGGAAAAGCAAGGTCGTGCTGACCCTGGAGGTCGAGGGCAGCCCCGGCCGGTCGCCGCTCAAATTCAAGCGGGCCTATTTCGATCCGGGCAAGCCGGACGCGCCGGGCGAGTAACGCCTGGCCGCAACGGAGGGCGCGGGGACTTGCGCTCGCCGGCACGCCTCTGGGAAACTACGCGCCATGTCCGAGCTTGCCTATTCTTCCGCCAACGCCGTCTCCCAAGCGGGCGCCTATGTGGCCGCCCTCCTCCAGGTCCTCGGCTCGCGCGATCCTTTCGAGGTGCTCGCCGAGATGCCTGTCGCCCTCCGCCAGGCCGTGGCCGGTCTCTCTCCGGAGCAGGATGCGACTCCCGAGCGCTCCGGCAAGTGGTCGGTCCGCCAGGTCGTGAATCATCTGGCCGACTCCGACCTCGTGACCTCCTTCCGCTTCCGGATGATCCTCGCCCACGACGCTCCGGAGCTTCCGGGCTATGACCAGGATCTCTGGGCGGAGCGCCTGCGCTATCAGGACAACGATCTTGCGACCGCGCTCGAAGATTTCACCTGGTACCGGCTCGCGAATCTCCGCCTGTTGCGGCGGGCGCGTCCGGAGGATCTGCAGCGGGTGATGCGTCACGCCGAGCGGGGCGAGGAGTCTCTCCACCACCTGATCCGGCTCTTCGCGGGTCACGACCTCGTGCATCTGCGGCAGATCGCGCGGATTCGCCAGGCGATCG